>DATEPG010000688.1:0-15748 GCA_035273265.1 Polyangiaceae bacterium | reverse complement strand
GAGCTCGCCAAATGCTGTACGGAAAACGGCTTCGACGTCCTGATCGCCGCGGACGAACCGGAGATCGAATCCGCCGCGCAGATCTTGCGCACATCGGGGGCGTCGGTCAAAGCCATCCAGGTCGATCTCGCCACGCAGGAGGGCGTCGACGCCCTGTACGCCGCAGCCGAGGGTCGGCCAATTGCCGCCCTGCTGGCCAATGCGGGGCGCGGCCTGGGGCATGCCTTCCTAGACCAAGATTTCGAAGAGGTACGCGACGTCGTCGATACCAACATCACGGGCACACTCTACCTGATTCACCAAGTCGGGCGTCAGATGCGCGCGGCAGGCCAAGGGCGCATCTTGATCACCGGCTCGATCGCGGGGTTCATGCCAGGCGCCTATCAAGCCGTGTACAACGGCACGAAGGCGATGCTCGATTCGTTCTCCTACGCGCTGCGTGAGGAGCTCAAGGACACCGGTGTTACCGTCAGCTGTCTCATGCCTGGGCCGACCGAGAGCCTGTTCTTCGAGCGCGCAGACTTGATGGATACCAAGGTAGGTGTGGACAAGAAGCAGCCGGCCGAGGAAGTAGCAAAGGTCGGCTTCGAGGCGATGATGAGCGGAGATGCCGGCGTAATCGCCGGTTGGAAGAACAAGTTGCAGGCGACCATGGCCAACGTCCTGCCGAACGAAACGCTCGCTGCGCAGCATCGTAAGCTGACCGAACCCGGATCCGCGTCTCGCAGCTGAGAGCGGATCGCGGCCCAGGGCTCGAGCATGAAATTGTCGGTCCCTCCCCCACTGCTACCGATGTTGGCAAAGCGGGTGAGTGCCCTACCAGAGGGCGGCTCGTGGCTGTTCGAGCCCAAGTGGGATGGCTTTCGGACTGTGATTTTTCGCGATGGGGAGGACGTACTGATCCAGAGCCGCGACCAGAAGTCGCTCAACCGCTACTTTCCCGAGCTACTCACGCCGCTGCGAGCAGGGTTGCCCGAGCAATGCGTGCTGGATGGTGAAATCGTGGTCGCGCGTGGCGGCGCGCTCGACTTCGATGCCTTGCAATTGCGAGTGCATCCTGCGGCTTCCCGAGTTGCACTGCTCTCCCGAGAAATCCCAGCGTCCGTCGTATTTTTCGACCTATTGTGCGAGGGCGATCGTGATTTGCGGGACGAGCCGTTCCGGACCCGCCGCCAACGGTTGCAGTCGATCTTGCGAGAGGCAAAGGCGCCGCTGTTCATCACGCCCAGCACGACTGATCGCGCCACGGCCAGTGACTGGTTTCAGCGTTTCGAAGGGGCGGGACTCGACGGCGTCATGGCAAAGCCGCCGGACGGGAGATACGAGCCGAACAAGCGCGTGATGTTCAAGGTCAAACACGACCGCGAGTGTGATTGCGTGGTCGCTGGCTTTCGTTGGCACAAGCACGGGGACCAAGAAGCGGTGGGATCATTGTTGCTCGGTCTGTTCAACGACGCGCGCGAGCTCGAGCACGTCGGGGTCTGTGCCAGCTTCACCCTGGCCAAGCGTCGCGAGCTGGTGAATTTTCTAGCACCTTACCGCGTCGACGCAGTCCAGGATCATCCCTGGCGCAGTTGGGCGGAGCAGGCTGCGGGCAGCGCAGAAACCACACGCATGCCCGGTGGGAAGAGTCGCTGGAGTCAGGGCAAGGATTTGTCCTGGGAGCCGCTGCGCCCCGAGCTCGTGCTCGAGGTCGCTTACGATCACATGCAAAGCGGCCGCTTTCGCCACACCGCTCAATTTAGGCGCTGGCGCACGGACAAGAGCCCCGAAGCTTGCACGTATGCGCAATTGGAGGTGGTGCCGGCTCAAGAACTATCTGAGATCTTTGGCTGACTCGTGAGCAGCGGCCCCGCGCCAAGGCTGTCCTGAATTGCTCCGGCAGCCGTGCCCGTGCCCGTGCCCATGCCCGAAAGAGGCAATGGGGGAGGCGGATGACCGATAGGGTGGAGCACACGCGTCATCCAATGGAAAGCCATTTCCCACCTTCCGGGCACGGGCCCGGGAGGACCTGAATTCAGGGAACAGACCCTAACCGTTTGCTCGCCGAGGCTTACGGGGTGCGCGACGAGTCGGGTCGTCGTCAGGATCGGGTGTGCCCTGCTGCGGGCGGAGCGCCTCTGGAACGTGCCGGAGGTTGAGCCGGATCCGTGTCCAGGTCGACGAGCGGCCTCGCATGGAGTCGATCAAGACGTCGTCGATTGCGAGCAAGGCCGCCACCTCGGCGTGTGCCCGCTTCCAGCGTTCGAGGCCCGCCAGAGCCGCCTCGCGATCCGGCGAGTTGGCCACGGTGATTAGCGGCGCCTGAACGCGCGGCGCTTTCTCGCGCGAGCCGGCGCCAGCGCCGTTGCCAGTGCGGGCTTTGGCGCGCGAGGGGGCGACGCGTGCGGCTTCGCCGGCCATCTTTCGAAAGTGTGGCGGCCACGGAGCATCGCCTAGGCCTGCTGCTTCGTCGCGCGCCGCAAGCTCCAACAGGCCTTCTAGCGAGCCCGGAGTTCGATCCATCGCGGCGTGCGGATCGCCGAGCTCGCGCAAGCGACGAGGCACGGTGATCACCGTGAAATCAGCCGGCTCGCAGTCCGGGACTTCCGTCCACGACAGCGGTGTGGAGACGCGCGCATCCGGCAAAGGACGGACCGAGAAGGCGGACGCGGTCGTGCGATCTTTGGCGTTTTGATTGTAGTCGAGAAATACTCCGTGACGCTCTTCCTTCCACCACTTCGAGCTCGCCAGCGCGGGCATGCGCCGCTCGACCTCGCGAGCCAGAGCGAGAGCCGCACGCCGTACCTCACTGAACGACCAGAGCGGACGGATCCGAGCATTGACGTGCAGGCCGCGCGATCCGCTGGTCTTCGGGTAACCTTCGAGGCCGTGCTCGGCGAGCACCGCTCGAACTTCGAGTGCCACGCGCCGCACGTCCTGCCACGCAACGCCGGGCCCCGGATCGAGATCCACTCTCAGTTCGTCCGGGTGCTCGAGATCCGAGCGACGCACCGCGTGCGGGTGTAGCTCGATACAGCCGAGATTCACGATCCAAGCCAGCGCCGCCGCGTCGTTGACGACGAGCTCTTCCGCCGTTCGGCCCGACGGGAAAGACAGTGTGGTCGAACTGAGCCACTCGGGCCGTTTTTCGGGGGCGCGCTTTTGGTAAAATGGCGGCGCTTCGGCGCCATTCACGAAGCGCTTGAGTACCAGGGGGCGTTCCCGAATGCCGAGCAGTGCGCCCTCTGCGACATCCAGATAGTAGCGCACGAGATCCAGCTTGGTCAGGCGAACTTGCTTGGAAAAGTACAACTTGTTCGGGTGCGTCACGCTGACCGTGCGACCGTCGATCGAGAGCTGCTCGGTTTCGGAATCGTCGCTCATCGACTCAACCTGCTTGGATGGGACGCACGAGCGTGGCGAAACGTTCGGCAGGTTCGGTATTGAGCACCTCGGAGCGCCGCAAGCCACCACGGCGTGCCATGATGGCTCCGTAACGGAGCACTCCGAAACCCTGGCTCGAGTGGGCATCGACCGAGATCACGAACGGAATGTTGCGTTCGCGCGCGGCAGGGATCCACGCGGGCGGCAGATCCAAGCGATGCGGGTCCGCGTTGAGTTCGATTGCGCCCAAAGAGGCCGCCAGTGCGTCCAATACCGCTGGCACATCGCAATCAATGGGCTCGCGATGGGTCAAAATCCGGCCCAAGCCATGGCCCCAGATTTTGAAGATGGGGAGCGACAGAGCGCGTTCGAGGCGCGCGGTCATCGCCGCGCGATCCATGCGGTAGCGGGCGTGAATGCTGGCGATCACCAGCTCGAATCTCTCCAAGACGGCGTCTGGATAGTCCAGACTGCCGTCGGCCAAGATGTCTGACTCCGTTCCGCGCAGGATCCGAATGGGCAGCTTTTCTTGAGCGGCGGCGATCTCATCCCACTGCTGTTTCAGGCGATCGACGGAGACGCCGTTGGCGTAGTGCGCGCTGGGCGAATGATCGGTGATGGCCAGGTATTTCATACCCAGCTCGTGCGCAGCCTGGGCCATCTCGGCAACACTATTTCTACCGTCCGAATAGGTCGTGTGGCAATGCACCATCCCTTGCACGTCGGACGCCCTCACCAGATCGTCGAAGTCGTCGTGTTCTGCTCGGGCCAGCTCGTCTTTGCCTGTGCGTAGCTCGGGCGGAACGAAGGCCAAACCGAGCGCGGCGTAGAGTTCTCGTTCGCTCGCGAAGCTTAGCCTTCGCGGCTGGGTCGGATCGGGGGGATCCCAGCCCTCCAACGAGAGTCCGCGCTGGGCAGCGCGCCGACCCAAGGCCGCGACATGCGCGGCGCTGCCTGTGGCGAGCACTACGGCATTTCCCCAATTTGCGGCGCACGCGGAATGGAGCTGCAGCTTCAACGACTCGCTGAGGTGCACACGGGCGTGCTCCGGTTCGATGCGCAGCACTTGGCGTAGCGTCGATAAGCGCTCGAGAGGCGCCTCCAGCGGGCCCAAAACGGCCCATTCGAGCTCGTGCACCGTCTCTTCGCCTCGGCGAAGCGCGCCCACGAGCTGCACCCGTTCGCTGACGGCGCTCAGCTCGGTTTCCAATCTCGCGGCGCGCTCGAGCGCGCGAGACAAGAGAGCGGGCGGAGGGCCGACCTCGACAGGATTGAGCCATCGGTCGCATGCCTCCAACAAGCGCGCCTCGGTCTTGGGGCCGAAACGAGGCAGCAGGCGCACCCGTCCTTGTTCGCATGCTTGGCGCAGCTCGGTCACGGAGCGAACTGCGAGCGCGTCGACCAATACGCGCAGGCGGCGCGGAGTCATGCCCTCGACGCGAATCAGCTCGCTCGCGCCCTCCGGCTGCTCCGCGCGCAGACGCACCAGGAATTGCGAGCTGCCCGTGTTCCACAATTCCTCAATCTGTCGGGAAAGAGTGACTCCAATGCCTTCCAGGCTAGCGAGCCGGCCCTGCTCGACCAGCGGCGCCAGATCGCTGACCGTATCGACGACCTCGGCTGCGCGTTGATAGGCCTTCACCTTGAACTTCGGGGCCTTCGAAAACTCGAGCAGAGCGGCCATTTCACGAAGCGCATTCGAGACCTGCCTGGTGTCCTGCACTCGTCCGCCCATGCAGTCAGGATGCCAAGTAAGTGGGCACCGCGCCGATGCGAATTGCGCACGAACCCGGTGTCGCAATTTTGCATTTGCTTACGGATGCGCCGCAGCGGCGCGCTCTGCCTCGAGCAACGCCAGATTCTCGGCCACGCCGGGTAGGTGCGGATTGGCCTCGCTTGCCCGTCGATAGCTCACGGTGGCTGCCGGCAACTGGCCGAGAAGATGCTGTACCGCGCCCAAGCTGGCGTGCGCCTCGGACAAATCTGGAAAAGCCTGGGCTGCGCGCGTAAAGGCGGCCAGCGCTTCCGGCAAGCGCCGTTGCCGTCGCCACTCGTTGCCGACATCGTAGTGGACGACACCCAGCACCTCCGGGCTCGTGAGCGGTCGTGCGTACTCGCGCGCCGAGCCACCGGGAACCGGAAAGCGGCGCTCGTACCAAGCGTCGGGCATGACCTCACCCGCGCGCAGCAGTTCGACGTTTCGCACGCCGGACGCCTCGCGTACTCGAGCGTAGAAATGTCCGGGCATCAATACGCCCGCGGCCGACCAGCCCAAGGCTTCGGCGATGGCCAAAAACAAGCTGCCCAAGCCCACGCAGCTGCCCCGGCGGTGCTGGAGCACGTTCGGCAGCAGCACGTAGCGGAGGCTGGTGTCCTCGACCTCACGAACGAAACCCCATTGCTCGAAGAGGAGCCCGCTCAAGACCGAGGCGGGCGAGCGCGCGCGACTGGCGGCGAGCTCGGCTTTCGCAAGCGCGACCAAGCGCGCGATCTCCGCCAAGCTCCAACTCAGCCGATCTTCGTCCAAGCCGCTTTGGCGCGCAACGTCTAGCAATGCCCGACTCAGACTGGGGCCCGGGGCACCTGGCTGCTGACATCCGCAAGCTGCGAGCAAGAGCAGGACGGAGCGGCGTGTCATGGCTTCTTCAGCGGCTCCCAGTCCTCCCAATAGTCGAACAGATCGCGCGCGGTCATCATCCAGATCACGACCTTCTTCGTGCCGAGTGCTTCGACTCCGCGGCGCATCAGCTTCTGCCGCACGTTGGGGCCACCGCCGTAGCTCATGACCAAGTCGAGGGGATAGCCGATCCCCCGCGCGATATGCGCGGAGACTCCAGCATGCTCCGCGTCGGTCAGCTCGTAGACGCTGGTAAAGCTGTCACCCAAGAGCACCACGGGGCTTTCGGGGTCGTCATCGTAAAGCTTGCCGGCTTCCAGAACCTGATGCGCCACGAGCGTCTCAGGCGTGTACTTTTTTTGCTCGGCCTCGGGCAACCGAGACTGCAAGTCGCCGAAGCGAGTGAAGCTGGTCTCACGCTGATCGTAGGCGCGCTTGTGCTTGGCCAGCTGCTCGTACCACGGATACTTTTTCACTCGCGCAGCGAGCAACTCGGCAGTCAAACGCAGCCCGCGGTCGTTCCAATGCGTGTCTTGCCGCTGAAACAGCAGCTCGGAGCCGCTGGCCGATTTGGCGTCCAGTAGCGCCGGTAACAGGTCGAAGACTTCGACTCCTTCTTTGGCTAGGCTCGCGAGCAGCTTGCGGAACGCCGGGTTGAGGATCTGCCCCGAGAACGCCTTCAACTCTGGATCCAGCTGCTGCGGATACAGCTCGAGCTTGGTCGGTATGGGCACGAACAGAAAGTCGACGCCTTGTTCCGCGAGGAGCTTCTTGAACTCGACGATCACCGGCAGCGGGTTCTTACCCTTGCGTTGCTTTTCTAGATCGCCCCCCGTCACGTATGCGAGATCGTTGCGGTAGAACAGGAACCCATCGTGCCCGGCCAACGCCTTGACCTTTGGGGGCAGGGCTTTCAGACGTTTCCTGAGAATTTTGCGGGTTGGCTCGAGCTTCTCGATCCATTTTGGCCACGAGCCTCCCTGAGCCGCCAACTCACTTTGCACCCTATCGATCACCAGCCCGGGCGCTGGCGTCGGTCGAGTCTTGGCCATGCGCAGAGCGGGCTTGCTCGGCGCCGCAGCTGGGTCTGGCTGTGCTCCCGGCGCGCGCACCAAGAAGACGTTGTAGGTCGCCTTGCCCTGCGGCTTGCCACGCAACACGAAGGTCGGCGACACGAACGAACGTCCGCCGAGCTCTCGTTTGACCTCGGGCTCCGTTTGCTCATCGGGCCAGGTTGGGCCGGGCGGAATGAGATCGGTATTGAAGGACGGGTACCAATACGACGAGAGTTGATGGGCCCAAGCTTTCACCTCGGAGGGTGACAGGACGGGACCCATGTAGTCCTGCTGAATCGCACTCAGCACGCTGGGCGTGACGCTGCTCGCCGCGACACGACCGTACAGCTCCGGAAAGCCGTCACCGTCTTGATCGGGTGCGTCCTTGAACTGGCTGAACCAAGGTTGAAATTCGATCTTGGCCCAAAGCTCGAACGCCGCGCCGGCCTGGTGCAAATACAGCTCGCTGAGCTGCTGCCCGGAGCTGCCCGGCGGCAGCTGCAGGCCCCACTTCTCGCGGCGCACCGCGGAGCCCACTTCAGCCAGGGCCTCGGCACCAGCCACCTGGTGCGCCTGCAAAAACTCCGAGAGCGGTGGAAACGCCAAGGGCCCTCGTTGCTCGACCGGCGAAAGGGGCGTCTTCGAGAGGTCAGCGGTCAGCGTGCCGAGCTCGAGCTGATCAGAGAACGGGTGCGATGTGTCGGGCACGCCGGACTTGGACAAGCCTGCCTCAGGCTCCGGATCGGCGATCATGAAATTGGCGTGGTAAGCTGCGTAGTCGAGCGCGGCACGCGTCGGTCGCGCCACCTCGCGCACCCAAACTTGCGAGCGTGTGCGCGCGTAGTCTTCGTTCAACGTGCGCACATCGGCGTGTTCGACGAGCTTGCCTCGCGCCGCTTCACCCCAAGGAAACTTGGCAGCTCCCAGGTGACACGCGCCGAGCGCCAAAAGCAGCGTGGCGCTCGCCCCCCTGCAATTGCACCAGGCACGCTCACGGCGCATAAAGACCTCGCCGGTAGTTCCACATCACTCGCAGCACCCGAAGCCCGTATGTCAGCGGATTCAAATGCGAAGTCTCGTCGCCATAGTGCGTCGGGATGGGCGCTTCACCAACGGAGAGTCCATGCGCCCGGGCCGCAGCGATGACTTCCAAGTCGAAGTCGAAGCTGTCGGAAAAGCTCGCGAACGGCAGACCCAGCACGCCCCGCCCGTAGACGAGGTACCCGCTGTGATAGTCGGTGAGCGACAGTTCGAGGGTATGATTCTCGATGCGATTGAGCAGCGCGTTGCCCAGGTACTTGTAGAGCGGCATACCGCCGCGAAGCGCCGTACCCGCGGCAATACGCGAGCCCTGCAGCAGGTCCAGCCGACGCAGGGACAGTTGCTCGATCATGCCTGGCAAGACCTCGGGCGCGTATTGCCCGTCGGCGTGGATGCACGCCACCACGTCAGGCTCACTCGTGCGCGCCAAGGCCAAGCCGTCCTTCATGGCCGCGCCGTAGCCACCATTTTTGCTGCGCTCCAACAAGCGAAGCCGAAAATTCGTGGCTCGCCTCGCCCTGACCAGACTCGCCGTTGCGTCACGACTGCCGTCGTCGACGACGATCACCTCTTTTAGACCGCACGCAACGAGCCCAGCCACGCGCTCTAGCACAGCATCGATGTGTCGGGCGGCGTTGTATGCTGGGATGACGACGCTCAACTTCATTCGGAGCTCGCGAGTCGAGTCGGCCAAGTGTGCCGCGCGGCGGCCACACGGGCCCCGTAGCGTTCAGCGTAGTCATGCACGATCGGCGGCAGCGTCTCGGCCAGTCCCTTCTGCGGCTTCCAGCCCAACAGCCGCTGAGCCTTGCTGACATCGGGGATGCGCACCTGAGTGTCGTCGTAACCGGGGCCATACACGGCCTCGGCAGAGACCAGCTCGAAGCGCGCCGGCTCGGGCTCGGCCGTGAGCGGCGCAAAGGCGTCCGCCAGCATTTGCCCGAGCTCAGCGATGCTGATGTCGTTGTCGGGGTTCCCGAGGTTGAAGATTTGACCGCTGCTCTGCTTCGGGCGCTCGAGTACGCGGCACACGGCCTCGACCATATCGCTCACGTCCATGAACGCGCGGCGCTGCTGGCCGCCATTCACGAGCGGCAGCGGTTGCCCGCGCAGCAAGGCGTTCATGAAGCAGGCCAGCACACGCGGTGTGCCCTCGCCGTCGATCCCCGGCAGGTAATCCATGCGGGCGCCAATGGTGTTGAACGGACGAATAATCGTGAACGGCAGCGCGCCGTGGCGACCATGAGCCCAGATCACCCGCTCCAAGAGCTGCTTGGCACAGGAGTAGGTCCAGCGCTCTCGCTCGACCGGACCGAGCAAGAAGCACGAATCATCCTCGTTCATGCGCTGCGTCGGCTCACCCTGCGCGTCGAGGGCACGGCGACCGTACACCTCGGCAGTCGAAAAGTGGATCAAGCGCAGCTTCCGCTCGGAGCAGCGCGTGACGAGCGGCAGCAAGTGAGTGAAGTTGGCGTCGATGACTTCGAGCGGGATGGTCGAGTACTGCGCAGGATTGCAAAGTGCGGTGAGCGAAATGACGACCTGACAGCGGCTCGTCAGTTCTTCGACGAGTTTGGGATCCTCGACCCGCCCTTCGATGCGTCGAATGCGTGCGTCCGTGCATTCGAGCTTGTGCAAATCGACGTCCACCGCATCGATCTGGCAATCGAAGCGCTCGAGTAGGCCCGGAACCAAATGCGATCCGATGAAGCCGCCTGCCCCGAGGACCGCGACGCGCTCCGTGCTCATCGTGAACTCCCGGGAATGAACACGTCCGGCCAGCGATCGTTGGCTGAATTGTAGCTGAGGCGTACCGCCTTTTCGGTCGGGGTGCCCACTTCCCACAGGTAAATTTCGTAGTCAGCGGTGTCGTGATCATGCCCGCGTTGCGTGATGCCCCAGACCAGCCACTTCCCGTCGCGCGACAGCTGAGGAAAGTACTCATGTGACCGGCGTCCGGGCATGTCCATGAATTCGAGCTTGTCTTCGTCCACGTCTTTGGGCGGGGTGCCGTTTTCGAGCGGCATCCGAAGGACTCGGCTGCCTCCATTGCCGGTCGGATGAACCCAATAGATCGCCTGATGGTCAGGCGTCCAATTCACTTGGCAGCCCAGGCCGGTCTGAGTCCACGTCTTCTTGGCGATGTTCCAAATACCCGTCTCGCGCTTGCTCCCTCGTAGGGTGACGGCCAGGTATTTGCCGTCGCTCGATAGCTCGGGTTGCTGGAGCAGCGCGCCATTCAGATCCGCCACCCCCTCACTGTCCATCAGCTGGGTTTCTTCACTCGATCCGAGCTTGGCACGAAACACTTTGGTGCCACGCACGAACAAGATCTCGTCCTCGGAGATCCAGCTGCCCCAGCTGGCACTCTCGACGACCTTCTTCGGTTCGGAGCCGTCCGACTTGATCGTAAAAATGTCCCATTTCTCGCTGGAGTTCGCGTCACGCTCACTGACCCAGCCCTTCTTGCTCCTGCAAAACAAGACTTGCGCGCCACTCGGCGAAAAGCGCGGGAACCAATCGACCTCTTCGCCGCTGGTGATCTGCTTCACCTCGGACCCGTCGGTCTTCATCGTGAACAGGTCGTGGTTACCGACGCGCGAACTGGACCAAACGATGGTGCCGTTGGCCTTCTGCCCAACTTCACGCATCAACGCGGCGGCCTCGGTCGGCGGTGCTTCGTCCGCGCCCGTCGGCGGCAGGCCCGAGAGTGATGCGCACGCGGTCAGCGCCACGCCGCACAAAAGAGCCAGGGGTTTGAATGGCTGAAGCAGATTCATCGAACTTGTCCTTTCGCGATCGAAGTCGCGCTGGTGGGAAATGCGCTTCCCTGCGAATGGGCGTGAGAGAAGCAATGCTGGAAGCCGGCGTGCACTCCGAGCGGCGCGTAGCCGAGATCTCGCATCGCCTCACTCGGATCCAGGTTGGCGTCGTTGACGATGCCGGCGATGGCACTCGAGGTGAGTGGGGGCTTCTTCATCAGTAGCGCGAGGGCAGCCGCAGCGGCGCGACAAGCCCACACCGGGACCGGCAACACGTGCCGCGGGCGGTCGTGATAGTGCAGCAAGAGCTCTGCCAGCCCGCGCATCGAAATCGCTTCACCGCCGCTGAAATTGTAGATTTTCCCGCGAGCAATGGCCGCGCCGGCTAGGCGCTCCAAGCCGTCCACCACGTCCTCCGACCAAACCGGCCGCTTGAGCGCCGCACCCGAGCCAATGAACGGCACGACCGGGAAGCGTTTCAAATAGTCCAAGAACATCATCAGTTCCTGCCCCCCACCCTGCTCGTAGACGAGCGTCGGACGGACAATGGTGTACGGAAGGCCAGCGCTGGCAACGATCTGCTCGGCCTCGAACTTGGACTCGGCGTAGCGGGTACGGCGCGGATAGGTGACCGACGCCGACGATACGTAAACGAAGTGCTCGACTCCACTGCGCCGGGCCTCTGCGACGATATGCGCGGTGCCGTCGCGATTCACTCGTTGAAAGACGGTCGGGTCGTGCGAAATGATGACCGCGGCCAGGTGGTAAACGAGCTCCACGCCCTCGCAAATCCCTCTCAAGCTGCTCGGATCGCCAACATCGCCCTCGCGCACCTCGCAGCCGAGGCGTTCGACACGTGAACGGAGCGGGTCGCCGGGCATGACGAGCGCGCGCACGTTCCAGCCAGCCTTGCGCAAGCGCGCCGTCAAGCGCGCGCCCATGACGCCGGCCGCCCCCGTGATCAGTGCCGTTCTCATATTATTTGGCCTCCGTTGCAGGTGGAGTGGGAAATTCGAAGGACTTCCAGTCGCCCACCGACAGCTCGCGTGAGGCGAACTCCCAGATGACGACGCGCTTGCCGGCCAAGCGATCTTGCCCCGCGTGCAGCTCACGTGACAGCGCCTCACGAGTCGCGAACGCACCGGAGTCGTTTTGAGCGATCACGTCGATGGGCCGCGCTAGCGAAAGCGCCAAGTGCGGCGCGAGGCCTGATGCGCTTCCCCAGCCCATGCCCTCGAGCGAGAAGATGTTGGTAAAACTATCGCCGAGCAGCAACACGTCTGCGTCGAGGTCCGGCTCCCAGGCGACGCCGCTCGGATCCTGCACCTGATGAACCAGAACGGACTCTGGCTGAAACAGCTGCTGGTCGTCCGGCAGCTTGAGCATGTCCACCAAATCACCCACGCGCGAGGCTCGCTGTTCGACGGCGTGCAGCACGGGAGCCTGAACCAGCTCGGGCAAAACTCCGAGCGTCCGGATCATGTTCGCTAAGTCCCGGGCAATGAGCTCCATAAAACCAGGAGAAAAGTGGGTGTCTTGCGCCAAATAGCGCGGCTGTGGGAGCGCGCGCAGCGCGCTTGGACGAGCATCGAACACGGTTACTCCCAGCCGTCGCAGCTCGGCCAGAAAGCGGTCGTAGTCGATGTTCTGAGCGGGCGACACGGGTCCTTTGCGCCCGTGGAGTGGGCCAGGTTCGAGCGCCGCTTTGTCGGGCATGGGCAACAGCACGAACCGCACGCCACGCTGCGCGAGCATGCGTTGAAACGAAACGATCGCCCGCAGCGGATCGGCGTGGATGGTTCCTTGCCCGGCTTCGAAGGCCTCTTCTTCACGCGCTTGCTGAGCTGAGCGGTCGAGGAAGCCCGGGCCACCAACGTGAAGGATACCCGGTGTGAAATACAGCCAACCATCGTGCCCGACCGCCGCGAGCTTGTTGCCCACTCGTCCGAAGCGGGTGAGCAAGAGCTGAGCACGCGGCTGAATCCAAGCCTTCGCGTACGAAGCATCCTCGATGCCCTTCTCCACCTGTCGCAGGTTTTCGGCTGTCGGCGCGCGCTTGAACAGTTCCGCGAGCGACGAGTCCTCTCCTTCGCGCTTTTCCAAATAGGCTTGCGAAAGAGGCATAGCGTAGATCGGCAGCAGAAAGAGCAGCGTGAGCAGCCAGGCAACGGGCCGGGTCACGTCCGTCGTGATGATGCCGCGACGCAGTTGCTCATCGTGTCCCGGGTCGGTGGGTCCTCCGCGCACGGGCGTAGGCGAGACTGCTGATAATGTACTTTGCATCGAGGAGTCTCAGAATTGAAAGTACAGGAAGGGGTTGATCGTCTGCGTCCACATCATCAGCGTCGCCAGCACCATCGCGCTCGTGGCGAACGCAACCCGTGGCCACGACAAGCGTGCCGTCAGCTCCCAGCTGTTCGGCATGGTGAAAACGACGACGCCGCACAGCGCGAACAAACCGAGATAATAGGGCTGATAGAGCGCGCCAGATACCACGTCCGAAGCTTCCGATACGGCACCCGCGCCAACCAACGACCCCAGATAGGCGACGGCTTGGCCGAGCGTCTTAGCCCGAAAGAACACCCATGACAGACACACGATGAGAAAGGTGAAAGCCACACTCAGACTTGGCGGGAGTCGTTGGAGGGGGTGAGCCTTGCCGAGCTTGCGTTCGAGCCCCAGCATCCCGCCGTGAATGCCGCCCCAAATCACGAAGTTCCAGCTGGCTCCGTGCCACAGGCCGCCGAAGAGCATGACGGTCATCAGGTTCACGTAGGTGCGGAGTGGCCCTTTCCGATTCCCGCCGAGAGGAATGTACAAATAGTCACGCAGCCACGTAGAGAGGCTGATGTGCCAACGCCGCCAGAACTCGGTGATGCTGCGAGATTTGTAGGGGGAGTCGAAGTTCTGGATCAAGACGAAGCCGAGCATCAACGCCAGCCCGACCGCCATGTCCGAGTAGCCTGCGAAGTCGAAGTAGATCTGAAAGGCGTAGCCGATGAGCCCGAGCCAAGCGTCGTAGAAGTGCTTTCCGCCGGCGGCGAATGCGGTGTCGGCGAGGTGTCCCATCGGGTTCGCCAGTAAGATCTTTTTGCCCATGCCCAGCGAAAAGAACGCGACACCACGCGCGAATTTGTCGAGCGTGTGCTGCCTCACCCGCATCTGTTCTTCGAGCGCCGCGTAGCGGATGATGGGACCGGCCACCAAGTCCGGAAAAAAGGCTTCGAAACACATGTAGTCGGTGAAGCGCCGCATGGGCCGAGCTTCGCCGCGATACACATCGATGGCATAGCTCATCGCCTTGAAGGTATAGAACGAGATGCCGACCGGAAGTACGATGTGCAGAACCGGCACGACTTGCGTCGAGGTGCCCAGCAATGAGCCGAGCGCGTTGATATTTTCGGCGACGAAGCCCGTGTACTTGAAGACCGCCAGCAGCCCTAGGTTGGTGGTGATGGATGCCGCCAGCACCAGCTTCATTCCGCGCGTTCGGACCACCTCGGGGCCAATCACGGGCGGCAGACCGTCGACGTCTGGCAGGCGCGACATCCGTAGCAGTAGAATGCCGCACACGTAGTCGACGCTCGAGCCAAAGAACATGATCACGGCCCAGATCGGGTTTGCCCAACCGTAGAACACGTAGCTCGACACCGCGATCAGAGCCGTGCGAGCGCGAAACGGCAGCAGGTAGTAGGCCGCCAGAACCAGCGGCAAGAAGTAGAACAAAAATATCTGGCTAGAGAAAACCATGTGCGAGAGTCAGGGAGCCCAGAGGAACCAGCCCTTGTCCTTCATCGTTTTCAGCGCACGCTGCGCCCAAGTGCGCTGCCCGTCGAGATTGAAATGGTGGTCATCCTGCATGGCGATGGTTGCCGCTGAAACCAGTGCAAAGTTGGAGACGACGCTGGGAGTCTTTTGGATCTGCGGATAAATCGCGTTGTACACCGCGCCGTTGATCACGAACTCTCCCCTCGATTCGACCTCGTAGTCGTTCATCAGCGCGGGCAAGTTCGGCTCACCCACGTCCTTGCGGATGGCACTCACCAGCGTGTTGATGCAGTTCGGGAATCCGTTGACGTCGGCGCTCGACCCGTGCCGCTCGGTGATGCCCAGGTAGATGAAGATGCCGCCGAACGTCACCCGCCCTTTGATGGCCTTCGGACCGGCAATGAGGGCGTCATAGTAGAGAGCCCCAGGCACGAATTGGGAGCAGTACGCAGAGGGCTCCCCGTGACCGAGCGAGATGAAATAGTAGTCAGGAGCCATGGCCACGGCTTCCTTCATCAGCGCCGTGCCAGGTCCGGCGCCGGGCCCGCCAGCTGATGGCTCCTTCACGAGCGTCGGCGATGAGCCTACCTTGTACATGAACGCGTGAGGGTTCGTCTCCGTGTAGTGGTAAGCGCGGGAACTCGAGGGCGATGACGCTTGACCGGCCATATTCGAGTGACCGATATGGATGAAGGCGATCGCCTTTTCTTTGGGGACATTGACGCCACCCAAAGTGATGGTCACCCCCGAGTTCGGCGCGCCGCCGCTGGTTGAGACAGGAGTTCCCGCGCTACCTGCGGTCATCCCCGGTACCCCGCCCTGCGCGCCACTGCCTCCCCGTCCAGCAGCGCTGCTGCCCGTACCGCCGGTCGCCAGGGTACCACCCGTCGCCGGCGTACCACCGCTGCCAGGGCGACCGCCAGCGCCCGAGCTGATGGTGGTCGCACTGCCGCCCAACGGCCCGAAGTCGTTACTGGTGTCGATCGCCTTCACGTCGTGCGGGTGCTCGACGACTCCGCAGGCCAGCGCGCCTGCCACGAGGACCAAAACCACAGCTGAGCTTCGAAGCTGAGCACGAGCGATTAGTGATTTCATTGTCCACTCTCCTCCAATTGGGCCAATAGCTGCGTCGCCTCAGG
>DATEPG010000687.1:0-12930 GCA_035273265.1 Polyangiaceae bacterium | reverse complement strand
CCCTGGCAGTCGGCGCTGAACATCGGTACGCTACGCGGACAGATGACGAAGATCGTGCTCGATACGAACGTCATTCGTCATTTGGGTGCCGGCGAGCTCGACGCAACGGTTTTTGCTTCTCTGGAGCGGCCGGCCTTCTCGGTACACCTCTCGGACGCTGCGGCGACCGAATTGATCGCGGCGCTTTGCTCAGAGCGCTTTCCTTGGGACCAGTGGGTCAGTGCTCGTTCCACACTTCAGTCGACGCTTTGTTCCGCAGAACCAATACTATTGGGCAACCAGCAGGGCCTGCAGCTTGTCGGTGTCCCGGTGGCGCGGAAACGCTCGCCCGAGGAATTGGACTCAGACAAGCGCAGGCTGATGGCTGCGTGGCATCATCTTTGTGATGTTTCGAGCCTGGACGAGCTGTTGAGCGTTCAACGGTCAGTGCCACCTGAAGGGGCGATCGCGTTCGATAGTGACCTTGTCGCCAAGGTCGTGGCTAAAGAGCATCGCGACTGGAGCATTAGCGTCGACGGATTTCGAAACAACCTGCTCGAGACCGTGCCGCACGTCCGCGAAGTACTCCCCCCTCGTGGTGATTCGATCGAAGCCATCAATATTTGTATTGCCGCGGCAAAGCCAGAGCTTGATGCCGACTTCGAAGAGCCTGGTACGCCTCCGCCGGTACGAATGGATGCTTTCCTCAGGGGTTGCGCAATGTTCTTCTTGCGTCGTTTGCGCCTCAAGGAAACGTACGATCCGGTGAAGCGTGCCAATGACTTGTTCGACCTGGATCTATTGAAGTACCTCTCTTTTCCGGCAGTCGTCTGCACGTCTGACGGGCCGTTGATCGCCGCGGTTGAAAGAGCGGGCTCTTGGCAGCGGCGTTGGATCGTGCGCCCGGGCGAGCTCGCGGACGGGACGATGCGGTCTTGCCTTGTTGATCTCACCTGGCCAGATGGGACGGCGGCCGCCTGACTCTGGTTTGCAGGCGCCGCCATCGCGGTCGATCGACTGGCGCTGCTGAAACGTGACACATTCGGCGAACCGGCCGTTGGCTCCAGACCATCTCCCTGCTAATCCAAGTTCAGTCGGCACCTCGCGGTGCGCTCGGGCACGGTTGCGCCGTTGAGGACGAAAACAAGCTGAAGTCGCGATCGGAACCGGGTCGCGCATCTGATGCGACCTGATGCGACGAGAAAGGCAGATTTTCCCATCCCAGGCTGGCCCGCTACTCCGAGATCGGCGACAGCCATGGTGGGGACAACGAGGACCAGGAGCTCTTTGGAGATCGGCAACGGATTCGAAGGAAGGAAGGAAGGAAGAGAAAAATGACTCAATCAGAGAGCCCGACACAAGAAACCATCTTCGATCTGGCCGCGGTTGATTTCGAATTGCGAAAAAATGATGCTTATCAGCGCGAGGGTCACACCGCGCGTACCCTGGTGCGCAAGCCCGATCTTCGGATCGTGCTCGTGGTCATGAAGGCCGGCGCCCGCATCGCGGAGCACCGCGCCGATGAGACCGCCTCAATCCACGCACTGAGCGGGCACCTGCGGCTGCGCCTTCCGGACAAACTCGCCGATTTGGCCGGCGGTCAGCTGCTTGTGCTCGAACGAGGACTGAAGCATGACGTCGAGGCGGTCGCCGACAGCGCGTTCCTGCTCACGCTCGGCTGGCGGGCGTAGCCGGTAGCCCTACATGCCGGGATCTGGCATGCGCCGGTGGTCCCGTGGTCTCGGCATGCTCCCACGACTCGAGCCAGGCCCCTCGCTCGGCGGTGGGCTTTCATCCGCCGCTGAGCCTGGCTCTGGCTCGCAGGAGATTTTCGATAGCAACGCTGTCGTGGCGCCCCATGACGCCTGTCATGCGCCCATTCGCAAGTCAGCGAGATGTGCTCCACGCACGTTCTGCGTGTGGCATACTCAGGACGCAACGCTTGCGATCGCGATCGACCGCGAGCGCGATCGGCGCGAGAAACGTGGGCTCGGCGCCGCACAGCCCCTGGTATCGCCTTTGCGTGTTGATGCGAACCGCCCAATCGAACGCAGGTCTCCGTGCTCTCTCTGACCGACATTTACACGAAGTTGCGAGACAACGAAGCCTTCGACGTCCTTCGCCATCCGCGGGTCCTGGCCAACTACCTGCGCTCGCGACGCGAGACCGACACGCAGTCCGTAGTCATGAAGAGCCAGCCGATCAGCGCGGAGATTGAGCTGACGAATCGCTGCAATCTGGCCTGTGTGCAGTGTTTGCGTTCTCAGGGGCTCAAACCCTACGAGATCGGCGATATGGCCTTCGATACTTACAAGAAGGTGCTCGCCGAATTCCCCTGTCTGCTCACCCTCGCCCTGAACGGCTTCGGCGAGGCGCTCATGCACAAGCAGTTGTTCGAGATCGTAGGCTACACGAAGCAGCGCCTTCCGTGGCTGAAGATAGTCGTCTACAGCAATGGTACGCTGATCGACAACGATAAGGCGGCACGCCTCGTTGAGTGTGGCCTCACCGAGATCAACGTGAGCATCGACGCTGCGACGGCCGGCACCTACAGGCGCGTTCGGCGCGGGGGGCAGTTCAGCAATGTGCAGGCCGGGCTGCGCCGATTGCTCCGCGCTAGAGAGCTCGCTCACGCGCGCCTGCCGATGGTCGGCGTGAACTTTGTGCTCTTGAATGACAACCGAGGCGAGCTCGTGCCGTTCATCGAACAGGCGGCCGACATCGGCGTCGACTTCGTGAACTGCATCAGCTACGCGAGCTACGATTGGGGGTTTCGGAACGAACGATCCGTGGACGACTACCGGCGAGAGCTCGACGCCGCGAGCAAGCGTCTCGAGCAGCTCGGGCTGCGCTGCAAGTCGTTCCCGAGCGCCGATCTTTCATGGAGCCACTCAGACCGCCGCTTCACGTGCGCTCATTTCTGGGGAGATGTACGTGTCACCTTCCAGGGTGAAATCACACTTGGCTGCTGCACGCCTTTCAAGGAGCAGTTCTCGTACGGCAATCTGCTCGAGGTTCCGTTCGAGCAAATCTGGAACGACTCTGTCTTCCAGAAGAACAGGGTACTTGCGCGGGAGGGGATCCCACCAACCAGCGCGTGCCGCTCCTGCGATCAGTTCGGCAAGAACTTCTTCCGTGATGATCGGAGTCACCGGAGTCTGCCCCTCATATCCTGACCGCGAGACCGAGTTCAATGACTGTCGAACAGCGAATAGAGCCGATATCGGGGGCAGCGTCGATCGGGCCGCAATTCGAGACCCGGATTGCTGAGCTAGTTCTCGTCAACCCGCCAGGGCTCATAGGGCGCACGAACGAGCGCACCTTCTCGGGCGGCATTGGCGTCTCACGCCGGCTCAAGCCGTGGGAAGACGAACAAACGGAGCTGCCACCGATCGACATGCTGTACCTCGCTGCCGTCGCGGAGCGAGCGGGCGCGCACGTGCGGCTCGTCGACCTATTGCTCACCGGTCTGCAAGGCTCGCTGGCCGAGCGGCAGTGCGTCCAGACCATCCGAAAGGGGGGCCCGGGTAACTGGTTCGGTGTGCGCTTGTCGATGCCGTCCTTGCAGCAAGACCTGAGCTTCGCGATGCGCCTGAAAGCGTACGTGCCGGACTCGGTCGTCTTCCTCTTCGGCGCGGTGATCATGTCGACGCTCGATCATTGGGTGGAAAGCGCGCGTCGTGCAGAGATCGACTACGTGCTGTTTGGAGAGCCCGAAGCTCTGTTCGAAAGCGTAATGCGAGCGAGTGACCCGCGCGCGGTCGCGGGCGTGATTGATCCGCGCAGGTACGTGCCACTTCGCGCGGAGGACCTTTACGACGAAGCGATGGTGATGGCCAGGCAGCGGGAATGGGTCCGCGTAGGAGAGTTGGATACCTTGCCGCGCCCGGCCTGGCATTTGCTCGACCTCGCGCGCTACGCGCCTGACGGCGACACGACGAAGCTTGGCGTCAATATTCAGGCGAGCCGCGGCTGCCCGATCGCCTGCACCATGTGCCCGTATACGCTGCTCGAGGGCGCGCCCTGGCGCAACAACGACATCCAACGTGTCGTGAACGAGATCAAGTACCTCAATGACGCATTCGGCATCTACCGCGTACGCTTCCGCGATCCCAGCTTTGGCTTCAGCCGCAAGTATGCGCTGGAACTCGCCAAGGCATTGATTGCGAGCAAGGTGAAGCTCGCCGCGGCGGTCGAGTCGAGCCTCGAGGTCTTCGACGAATTGACCCTACGCACGTTGCGCGAAGCCGGTGTCGAGACGATCACGACAGGGGTCGAGACCAATGACGAAGCCTGCATGGCGAGCATCGGGCAAAAGATCCAGGTCAACGACAAGCTGCGAGCTCGCGTCGAGCTGTGCCATGCGCTCGGCTTCCACGTGTACGGCACCTACTGCCTCGGCACTCCCGAAGAGACCTGGGCCACGGTTGAAAAGACCTGGCGCTTTGCCAACGAACTCGACGTGGAGAGCGGCTTCACCGTCATGACGCCTTTTCCAGGGACGCCCATGTACTGGCGCGCTCTGCGCGAAGGGCTGCTCCCCAAGCGAATGCAATTCTCGAGCTGGAACAGCTACTCGTCCACCGCACGAACCTACGGGCTTAGCACGACCGATCTCGACATGGCGCGCTGGTGGGCACGCATGGAGACGATCATCGCTTATCGCAAAGGGCGGGCGCGTGCTCGCGGCTTTGCACCGCTCGTCGAGTTCTACGGTTCACACGTTCCGCACTATGCGTGGCGGACCGCGTGTCGTGGCTACGTTGCGGTGCGAAAATGGTTGGCTCACCAACGAACGGCGTAGGGCTTCGCCGGCCGCTCCCACCTCCAGGCTTGCGAAAAAAAAACATGTCTGCGCTCCGATCGAGATGAAGGAGTCTTGCTCGTTGATGACCTGCTCGCGACCGGCGGCTCAGCGCTTCCGGTGCCCGACTACTCGCGTCGCTGTGCAGTATCGTCTAGCGCAATTTCTGCGCGTGAAGTCGGGCGCATCCAACGTGGACGCGAAAATCGTGCGCCTGGCGGCCGCGCCTCAGTTCATCTCATCGGGCACACGGCTTGCAGCGCTAGAGGCGTGCCTGGCTATCCCACCCATCCTGCTCATCCCGAGCGCGTTTGCTGGGGTTGTGACGAATATTGCCCGGCGGACGATCTCACCTGCGGCAAGGACACGGTGCGCACACCGCACCCGGTCGAACTGTTCGGCGATGATTGGAACAGAGACGCTGAAAGTGAGGCCGACCCCGTGAATGAGACCACGCACGCGCGCGTGGTGGAAGCGCTTCGATGTGTGGTCGACCCCGAAGTGGGCATCAACATCGTGGATCTGGGCGTTTTGTATGACGTTCAGGTTAGCGGCTCGAGCATCCGAGTCGCGCTCACGCTGACCTCGCCATCATGTCCCTTAGGTGAGCAGATCCAACTGGAGGCTACCCGCCGTGTTCGAGCTCTTAAAGGAGTGACCGACGTGCAAGTAGTTCGACTTTGGGACCCGCCGTGGACCCCGGAGCGGATGTCGCCCGCGGCGCGCGCGGCTCTCGGCTCATCGCCTTAGGCGCTCACTGTTGACAACTCTCCAACTTCGACGCGCCTCGCTGTTTGCCGTCGCGGCGATCGCTGCCGTCGCGCTGTTGGCGGGCGTTGCCCGCCTGGGGATCCCGCTTTCCGTTGCGGGAACGCGGGCTGGGAGCCACGGTCCGCTGTTCGTCTTGGGCGCGTTCTTCCCTCTCATTGCTCTCGAACGGGCGGTCGCGCTCGGCTCGCGAATGGGTTACCTGGCACCGTTTCTGGCTTTGCTGGGCGGCCTAGGGCTCGTGGTCGATGTCCCTTCATTGCGATTCGCTTCGGTGCTGGCCGCGGCCGTGCTGGTGGTGATGAACGTAGCGCTCTGGCGAAAGCAGCCTGCCGCGTACTTGCTGCTGATGCTGGTTGGCTCCGTCAGCCTGCTCGCAGGGAGTGTCGCCTTCGTCCTCAATTTCGCGATATCCGACGTCGTTCTCGCTTGGTTGTGCTTCTTCGTGTTGACGATCACCGCCGAGCGAATCGAGCTAGCGCGCTTCATGGCTCCCCCCCGTCGCGCAGTCCAAGCCGTCCTTGCCTTGGGATTTGGGCTCGCCGGGCTCGCCCTGCTCGCCCTCCTCGGCGGTGCCTGGTCGATCCGCCCGTTTGGCGGGCTGCTGGCCCTCCTGGGCGCCTGGCTGCTGCGCTACGACCTCGCGCGCCGCACCATCCGTCAACCGGGGCTGCCGCGCTACGCGGCGGTCGCCGTATTGCTCGGCGCGGGCTGGCTTGCATGCTCGGGCGTACTGGTATTGAGCCTCGGTTTACCCGCTGCGGGTCCGGTCTACGATGCGGCGTTGCATGGTGTTTTCGTCGGCTTCGTGTTGTCTTTGGTGTTCGGCCATGCGCTCATCATCTTGCCGGCCGTGGCCCGTACGTCACTTTCGTTCCACGCGCTGTTGTACGTTCCGTTGCTGGGATTGCACGCAGGACTCGTGGCACGCTGGAGCGGGGATCTGTTGGGCCTAGCGCTGCTGAGGCAGGCGGGAGGGCTGCTCAATGCGCTTTCGCTGGTGATGTTCCCGATTGCTGTCCTTTGGTCACGCCGGCGGGGCCTCGCAGCAATGACCTCGTTCGCGAGCCGAGCCCAATCGTCCGATTCGAACTGATGAGGAGTCAGTGGGCGTCTGCGCGAGGCGAGCAAAGGATGGTCCAGTACCTCACGACGAACAGCGCAAAGGCCGTCGACCAGGCGAGGGTCGCAAGCTCGAGCGCGGGCAGATACTGTGAGCTTGGCAGAAGCGGTGCTCCGACGCGCACGAGACTTGCCGTGAGCAAGCATAGAAATGAAGCGGTCATCCCGCGTGGCGCCTTGAGCATGCGCCCGGTGTGTCCCAGGCTCACCCGAGCCATCATACCCAGCGTGAGCGAGCCGATAGCGCCTGCCGTCAAGGCATGCAGCGAGCTGCTTTCGGGCACGAATGGCGTCAAGGCAGACCCCGCCCTGAGTAGCAATCCGATCGGAAGCCAGAGTGTTCCCAGGTGCAAAATCCAAAGCAGTGGGTCCTGGGTGGTGCGTAGGCTGCCCCAGAAGCGCATGCGGGCGAGCAGCAAGACTCCAGCTATCGCGGCAAACGTCGCACTGAAGTGGTTCGCGGCTGGCCAAACATCCCCCAGGAGCAGCACCAGCAATGCGGCGATCGAGCTCAGCTCCAGCACACGAATGCCACGAACCCAGTCCAGCCGGGTCGCGTTGCGGGTGAACATCGGCACGATGCGTCCGGTCACGAGCACCATCATGAGTACGATCAGATCGAGCGCGAGATGGTGCGCCGTCCGTACGACAGCGAGCTCGCCGAACAAGGCGGCGATGTGGGCGATCCCGTTCGCGATCGCGAGCCCCAAGAGTAGGCCGACGAAGCCATAATTACGCTGGCTGCGCGCACTCAGCAGTGGCAACGCGCAGACCACGGCCAGCGCAGGTAGGAACGCCAGATCCAGGAGCGCTGGCGCATATCGCGGCAGCTGTTCCGCAAAGAACATCGCTGCCCGTCCTGAAACCCAGAGCACTGCCAATGCGGCCAATCGCCACCCCGTCGCGGTTTCCCGCCCCGTCCCGTTGCTGACTGCCGTGAGCAAAAATCCGGCGATAATCGCGCTCGAAAAGCCGAACAGCATTTCGTGAGCGTGCCACTGCATCGCGCCGAAGGGACCGCCCGGCTGCAGACCCCCGCGCAAGGCCAGTAGCCAGAGCGGCACCGCAAGGGTGGCGAATCCGGCGCCCAACAAGAAGAATGGACGGAATCCCTTCTCCAGTAGAGGCAGCGCCGCGTCGGCTCGAGTTGCTTTCGTAGAGAGCAAGGAATGGGCGGTCATGTTCTTTTCAGGGAGTGCTCAGAGCGCGAGGGTAATGGCCGTCACGAGCGAAAGTCCGCCAAGCGCGAGTCCCAGTGGCTTGAGTTGCTTCACACTTGGGCGACTCCAGGCGAAGACCGCACAGGTCCCGCCGGCGATCACGCACGTTCCGGCTTCCACGACCCGGCCCAATGCGAAGAGCAACGTGGCAGTCAGCGCGGGGATGACCAACGACGCGCCGGAGAGCACCAGGGTTCGACGCTGGCCGCCCCGCGCAGAGCGGGCAAACGCCGCTCGTACGACGAGCGCACTCGCTACGAACACCACGGCGCGCGAAAGCGTCGCCGAGGCAATGCTCGGCAAGGACAGCCCTGCCGCGAATTCGACAGGCACACTCGTCAGCGCCAGAAGGCCCGCCGCAATCAGCTGGCCGGCGCTACTCTTGCGAATCAGTCGATGACTCAGGCCCGCGCCGCAAATGGCCGCGAAAGCAACGAAAATGGCGACTAGCAGACTGAGGCGGTGTCCGTGAGCGCGAACCAGGGCACTGGCGAGCGCGGCACCCAACATGACCCAGAACCCGTGCTCGCTGGGCAGCCAGCGCGGGAACGAGCTCTGTGTCGGACTTTTAGCCAGGATGCGCGTCATCAACTGAAAAGCACGGTGAGCACGATGCAATCCTCGTGCCCCCGGGGAGTAGCCGCTGGAACCACCGAACGCTTCGACTTGGGGCGCGATCGTTAGTGCGAGCGGCGCGCAACGCGCAGCTTTTGCGTCAGACCACGCGCGGTTTGCGCGTGAGCGCGTCACACGATCCTGGCGCCACCTTCATCAGCGTGGTTGCCGCCGTCGCATCGTCCCCGCCATTCGCAGAACCATGCCCGCGAATGCCAGCGTCCAAGGCCGCCGGCGGTTTGACGCCAAGCCAAACTGAAGGTGCAAAGCGCGACTCGGTCCGCGCGGCCGATGAGCCGTAAAGGACAGGATCCGTCGGACCCGGGCTTCGCAAGAAACGGTGGCGCCTTGGTGCTACTCGGCACTCCACGGTTCGCGCAGTCATCCTCACGAGATCGCCTCGGCTCCCACGCTCCTGTTTTTCTCGAGGGCCGCGATGCACGAGCGCCAGGTCAGCGAGACGCCGCCGGGCGTCGAGAAACGATTGGAATAGGATCGGAGTAGCCAATTGAGCGTTGCGCGCGTGAGACGGCCGGCGTGACGTGGATCTTGCGACACGCCCATTGCTCGCAGGTGTTCCAACACAGCGCGAGGTGAGGGGAGCTCCTCTTGGTCCTCGGATTCGGCGAGCATTTTCAAGATCCACCCGTCCTTGCGAGCGAGCGCATCGAGGACAATCGGGTCGATTCCCGGCAGTGCCGGGTGAGAAGGCGACCGCGCCGTCAACAATGCGCGGAGCTCAGGAAAATTTCCTTGAGTGAACGTGGAAAGCACATAGGTTCCCCGGGAAGCCATCAGCGCTTCAACGAAGCGCAGGTGCAAAGTGAGGTCGGGCAACCACTGTACCAGCGCCCCTGAGACCACGAGATCGTAGGGCGCATGGAAGGCGATCGTGGGGTGGACGGCGCCGGTGCCGCTGGCGTCTTGAACGACGAATCTTGCTTTCTCGTCCGTCAGGGCAAGGCACGCCCGTTCCAACATCTCAGGCGCCGCGTCCGATGCAACCAGCAACGAATCGGGAAAGCGCTCGCGCAGTCGTCGGGTCAGAAGTCCTGTGCCGCAACCGAGTTCCAGGATCGCCCGCGGAGTGCTCACGTCGCAGCGCGACGCCAAGCGCGCGGCCAGACAGCGCTGGATGTTCGCTGTTGATTCATAGCTCCGCGCAGCACGACCGAAACGGGCAACTCGAAAACGTATGCAGGAGAGATCATTGCGAGGCAGTGTCGTCATCGTCTTGCTCTGTGCTTGCAAGCACAGAGCGTCTCGTGAAATGACATTCGTCATTCGAGCCGCTCGAAGCAGACACACGCCCATGATACGCGTCATGCACGCTTGTCGCGCCGATTGCTAGACGCATAGCCATGTCCCGTGCAGAAATTGTGCCCGATCCAATCGCGCGACTGACTGATGAGCATCGCCAAATCGATCGCGCGCTGGTCGCTATTGGCGAGATCACGTTTTGCGTTCACGCGGGAGCTCCGCCCGACCGTCGGTTCTTCGCCGCCGCTGTAGAGTTCATCGAGCGCTTTGCGGACGGTAGTCACCACGCGAAGGAAGAAGGCGCGCTGTTCGAGGAGGTTTGGGCCGTCGGCTATAGTCGTAGCGGCTCGCTCGCTTGCATGACCAGTTAGCACGAGATGGGGCGGGAGCTGACCCAGATGATCAAGCAATGGGTGAACGGTAGCGGCCAGTATCAAGAGGCGCACCTCAATGAAATGCTCGGCGCAGCGGTCCACTACACAAACCTGATGTGGAACCACATGGCGACCGAAGATGGAGCAATCTTCCCCGCGCTTCAGAGCTGCTTGTCGACTGAGTCGCTTGCCCGGGTACTCGCGCGCTATGACCAACTGGATTCGACGCGGCCCGACGAGTTTCGTCTCGCGGCTGATCGGGTGGTCGTACTCGGAGCTACAGCTTCCCTCGAGCGCGCCATATCCCGCGAGGCATTGCCGCTGACGTCATGATTGGACGAGTCGCCGTCGTCGGCGGAGGAATAGCGGGATTGGCCGCCAGCTACCAGCTCATGCGCGCAGGTGTGCGGACCGTCGTCATCTATGAGCGTGAACCCACGGTCTTCACGCACAGCTCGGGGAGGAACGCCGCCATTTTTCGCCCCCTCGACATTGACGGTGCCGTAAGCTCACTCGTGGCGCGTAGCGGCGAGCTGCTCGACGAGCTGATGGGCATGCGTTCGCGGTGGCTTTATGCGATGCCATTACTATTACTTGCGGAACAAGCGCGCACTCTTGAGCCGTTGCTCGCCACGGCCGAGTCACTGGCTGTCGAGGTGTCGCTGCTAGAAAGCGAGCAACTACTCTGGCGCGCACCGCTCCTGAAAGGTGGCGCGGTGAAATATGCACTCGAGATTCCAGGCGCCGGCGTGCTGAACACCCACGCCATCGCGATGCAATTGAGCTGCGCGCTGCGTGCCCTGGGCGGAGTCCTGCGCGTGCGCAGCCGGGTAGTTCGCGTCGATCAGACAAACGGGCGTGTGACTGGTGTTGCGCTCTCGAACGGTGAAGTGCAGGTCTATGACGCTGTTGTAGTCGCGAGCGGAGCGTGGTCGAACGAACTCTCAGCGACGGCAGGCTCTCGGTTGCCGTTGATGCCTTTGCGGCGGCATTTGGCGCTGCTGGACGATATCGCTCCGCCTTTGATGCCGATCCTTTGGGACATTGAGCGCGAGTTCTATTTTCGCGCCGAATCCGCGGCCATTCTCGCGAGTCCGGGCGATGCGGAGGAAGTGGACGCACTGAGCTACGCGACCGACCCGCGCGCGTTGGAGGTTCTCTACGACAAAGCGCTCCGAGTCGCGCCCCGAATCGCGGGCGCGGGTGTGCGACGCCTTTGGGCGTGCTTTCGCACGCTCGCGCCCGATGGGCTGCCTGTCATCGGAGAGGATGCCAAGGTGCGCGGGCTCTACTGGCTCGCCGGCCTCGGCGGATTCGGTATGTCGGCGGGACTCGCTGCAGGAGAGGTGCTCGCGCGCACGCTTCTCGACCGAGCGCGACCACGCGACGCTCTGTTCTCCCCCCGGAGGTTCGCGCCGCAGCGAGGCCGACCATGACGGCCGTCTGCTCGGCGGTCTCGTGCACTCGACGGGTTCGAGTCTTGCCTGTCCGGATTGGTCCACCTGTTACGGCTCGTTCGTGCCCGCAATGACCGACGGGATCCGCTACGAGCACGTGCATCGAATCGTCGCCACCTCACGGGCTTGCTGACGCTCGGTTTGTTCGTACAGCTGCGCTTTCGCACCCGCGTCAATCGGCCGCCGCTTGCATTTGGATATTTGGCGCTCGGGCTCGTTATCGTTCAAGGCGCACTCGGGGGCGAGCTTCGCACCGGGCTTTAGCCACGGTAATAGCCATCAACAAACCTCCAATCGACGCCGTACGGACCGACCTTCCGAGGTATCAACGAACCCGGGAGGAACGTAAGCGCAGAGCGGATCCGAGCCCAGAAGATCACCTGTCAGTGCGTAGGCTCGTGCCCGTGAACCGCCGCATAGGTTGCGATAGTCACATGCCCCGCACTTCCCCTTGAATTCCTCGGAACTACGAAGGCCTTGGAATGTTGGATGATTTCGATATACCTCGATGGCGCTTTCGGTGCGCACGTTGCCGCAGTGCACGGGTAGAAAGCCGCTCGGAAAGATCTCACCGCGGTGAGACACGAACAAGAACCCGCGCCCGTCGTTGATGCGCACCGCGGGCTTGCCCCGGAAGCCGTGCTCGGCGGAAGAGCCGCGCGCCTTCGCGCGCTCGGCGAGAACTCGGCGATAGTGGGGAGCCGCGGTGGTCTTGATCGCAAAGCGCGTGTTCTCGGCGAGCGTCGCCAATTCTTCCAATGAGCGCTCGACGGCATCTGCCGATGGCATCATGTCCGCTTGCGCTCGGCCCGTGGGAACGACATAGAACACGCTCCACAGGCGAGCTCCCGTCGTCGCGACCAAGGCGGACATTGCATCGAGCTGACTGATGTTACCGGTGTGAATGCTTGTGTTGATCTGGGTTGCGAGTCCGCTGGCGCGGGCCACGGCCAAGATCCGCTGTGAATGACTGAAACTGCCAGAAACTCCACGGAAAGTGTCATGCGTATCTGCTTCCGGTCCGTCGATACTGATCGCTAGGCAAGACAGTTTGAGCCTGGCTAGTTCTCTGACGAGCTCGTCCGTAACGAGCGGCGTCGCAGAAGGCGTGAGCGCCATAGTCAGGCCGCGCTTGATTCCGTACTCGATCAGCTCGAGTAAATCGGGCCGCTTCGCTGGGTCACCACCGGTTAGGGCCCTCGAATGGACAAGTCGAGCGATCATCGTAGCTTCGATCGCGGCCTGACGACGTAGTTCCAATCGCCGTGGAAGCCGTCGGGCTCGATGTTCAAGGCCTTAAGCTCTGCGGCGGAGACCTTCTTGCCGATCGG
>DATEPG010000686.1:0-7244 GCA_035273265.1 Polyangiaceae bacterium | reverse complement strand
CTGCTGCACTTGGGACAGGATATTCCGGTCGGCGTCACGCCGTTTCCATCGGTCCTCAATCCCTTGGAATACCAGGAACTCAAGAGACTGGTCGGGACCTACGACAGCCATCTCGACAGCATGAAGGGCAGCGGCGCGCGCAACTGGACAGAGCTCGGAAATCGCATGGCCTTCATTGCGGATCTATTCCGCTCGCGCCAACAAGACACCAGTCTGTCGAGGCCACCGTTCAGTGCTCAGCAACTCGCCGTACTTTCACTCGATGAGCTGCCGAGCGGTCCACTCTAACCGTGGGCTCGATACAACCCGTGTTCGACGATGTAGGCACGCACGGTCCGCGGAACGCTCAGCGCGAGTAGTGCTTCGTGCTCGGAATCGCCCGGAGTGGCGAGGGCTTCGCGGATGCGCGTGGACGACACGTCCGGCAGGAGGGCAGCTCGGGAGTCCGGGTGCTCGTAGCCGGGCCGCGCCACGACATACGGTGGCGCGAGTTCGGCAATGCGCTCGAAGGCGTGCCACTTAGCGGTCTCGCCGAGCACATCCGAACCGACCAACAGCCGCATGCTCCAGTCCGGGTGCAGGGAAGCCAGGTGCTCCAAGGTGCGCAGGGTCAGGCTGGGAGTGGTCAATTCGCGCTCGATCGGGCTAACCACGATGGCTTCGATACCGGCAAAAGCCAGCTCGCACATGCGCACGCGGTGCTCGAACGCCGTGAGCTGCTTGTGAAAAGCGTGTTCGAAAACCGGAACCACCAAGACGCGATCGAAGCCGCCAATCTTCAGCGCATATACCGCGGCCAGCACGTGTGAGACATGCGGCGGGTCGAAACTTCCTCCGTAAATTGCCACCGATTCTCGCATCCGGGTGGGACGAGTCTATAGTGTTTCGGTGTCCGACGCGTCGACAATCCGAACGCTCCAGGTTCCGATCTCGCTCGCGCACGATGCCCGACCCGCGCAGGTCGGCCGCGTGTCGCGGAGTGTGGAGTTTTTGGTCGTGGGCGGCGCGACGCTGTTTCTGTATCCGCTGCTCTGGCTGCTGCGCGCTGCGGTTGGTCTCGATACCGCCGAGCTAGCCGTGGGATTTCTGATGTTCCACGCGGCGCACCTGATCAATGATCCGCATTTTTCCGTCACCTACCTATTGTTTTACAAGGACGCGCGCCGCCGCGCGTTCGGTAGCGCTTATGGCCCCGGTCAGCGGGTGCGCTACCTGATCGCCGGCCTATTCGTGCCCTTGGCGCTGGCCGCGTGGCTCGTGGGGGCGCTCGAATCGGGGTCTGCGCGAAGCCTGGGGTTCGCCATCCAGCTGATGTTTTTGCTGGTCGGCTGGCACTACGTCAAACAAGGCTTTGGCGTCCTGAGCGTGCTCTCGGCGCGACGTGGCGTGCACTACGGCACGCTCGAACGACGAACGCTCTTGGCGCATTGCTTCGCAGGTTGGGCCTACGCTTGGTCCAGCCCCGCAAGCCCGGTGATCGAAGCCGAGGAGAAGGGCGTCATCTATTCTTCCCTTGCCCACCCGCTCTGGCTCGAGCAGCTCTGCTCGCTCTCGTTCGCGCTGAGCACCCTCGTGCTCGCGGCGGTGCTCGTGCGAAAGTGGCAGCGTGAGCGCCGCTTCCCGCCGCTCGCCCCACTGACCGGGTTGCTGGTCTCGATCTGGTCGTGGTCCGTGTACTCGAGCGCAGATCCTCTGCTGCTGTATATGATCCCCGCGCTGCACTCGCTGCAGTACCTGTACTTCGTCTGGCTGCTCAGTAGAAATCGAGCGCGCGCCGCCGAGCAGCCACCGTTCTTTGGTCCGTCCGCTCGCCAACGCCTGGTACTCCTGGCAGCGGCGTCGTTAGCGCTCGGCTGGCTGCTGTTCCACGGCGGGCCCGAGCTGCTCGACGGTGCCCGGCTGTCCGCTCATCGACGCTCGCACGAAACACTCGGAGAGCTGGGCGCTACCCCCTATTTTGCGGCGCTCTTTGTGTTCGTGAACGTCCACCACTACTTCATGGACAACGTAATCTGGCGTCGCGAAAACCCCGACACACGCTATCTGCGAGATTAGGCCATGTTACGCTGGAGCGACGATGGCGACCGTGGACGTATCCCCGCTGGGCTTAGACGACCTCGAGGCAGTGGCTTCGCTGTACGTGCAAACCTTCAACGCTCCGCCCTGGAGTGAAGGCTGGAGCATCGAGGCCGCCAGCGAGCGCCTAGAAGGCATCTTGGGCGCGGCGAACGGACTCGGCGTGTTGGCGAGCCGCCAAGGCACGCCGATCGCGTTCGCGCTGGGCTACTTGGAGCAGTGGGTGTCTGGCGCGCATTTCCAGCTGAAGGAGATGTGCACCGCTCCCGCTGAGCAGCGCCAGGGGGTCGGCACCTTCTTGCTGGACTCTTTGCTGAGCACGCTCAAGGAGCGCGGCGTAATTCAGGTGTTCTGTGAGACCCGCGCGGGCGTTCCTGCGGAGGCCTTCTATCGTCGTGCAGGCTTTCGCGCGCTGAACGTGGTCGCTCTCGGCAAGCGGCTGTGACGAAGCCGGAGCTCGCGCTCAACGTTCGACCAGCGTGCCGAACAGCATCAGCCCGCCGGAAATGAACACGACATCGAACACGGCCATGAGCTTGAAATAGTCGGCCAATTCAGCGAGCGGCGCGCCATTCAATAGCTCACGGGTGGCGGCGACGGCACTGAGCAGGGTCGGCGAAAGCAGCGGAAATAGCACCACGGCCAACAGCAGATCGCGAGCGTGGGTACGCACCGTCATCGAGCCGAACAAGGTGCCCGAGGCGGCGATGCCGGGAGTGGCGAAGAGGGCGATGCAGAACAGTCCCAGGCCGACGCGATCGAGATCGAGCGAGAAGAGCAGCGCCGCCACTGGCATCACCACACACTCGACGATCACCAAGAACGCCCACACGCCCATGGCCTTGCCGGCGAAGATCGCACTGCGCGAAAGCGGCGCGACCAACAGCCCGTCGAGGGCTGACTCGTCGCGCTCGCGTTGCCAGGTCTTGCCCAACGCCAAAACGGCAGCGAATGCCAACGAGAGCCAGATCACACCACTGGCGACGATCCGCCCGCTCGCTGGCCCGCCGAAGAACGCGAGCGAGGCCATAATCACCACGAGCAATGCGAAGAAGCCGCTGGTGATCACCACCTCGCCCGTCGAAAGCTCGATCGCGAGATCCTTCGACAGTACGGCGCGTGCTTGAGCGAACCAACTCAGGCGGCGACGCGGCAACGCCCCCGCGGCGCCGCGCGCAATCGCCTCACTCGCCGAGCCAATCGCCATGCTGGCAATCTAACACCAGCGCGGGCGGCGTGTCGGCTGCCTCCGGTTCGGCTTTTTGGAAGCGCGCCACGGTGCTAGCCTGCGCCGCCATGGCTGAAATCCGCGTCGAACACGTCTTCAAGTGCAGCGAAGAAACCTTTTGGACAAAGGTTTTTTTCGACGACGACTACAACCGCCGGCTATTTTTGGAGACCCTGAAATTTCCCGTTTGGCGAGTGGCCAAGTCGGAAGAGCGCGGCGACGAAGTGTTGCGCACGATTGAAGCTTCTCCGCCGATCGGCGACCTTCCCTCCGCGATGAAGGCGGTCGTCGGCGATAGCGTTGGCTACGAGGAGCGTGGCGTCTTCAACAAGAAGACCCATCGTTACCAAGTGCAGGTGGTGCCGAACCGCATGGCCGACAAGATCAGCGTCAGCGTCGAGATGTGGACCGAGCCGCTGGGCGACAGTCAGTGCAAGCGCATTGCTCGCGCCACCGCGACCGCAAAGATCTTCGGTGTCGGCGGGATGATCGAAAAGCGGCTGCTCGCCGATTTGGAGCGCAGCTACGAGAAGAGCGCGGCCTTCACCAACACCTTCGTTGGCGAAAAGGGACTCTGAGCGCACCCGGGGGGATGCGCTCGGTCTCGTCGGTTCGTCCTTCGAGTCGCTGAAATCAGAAATGGGAGCGCCCTCCGTTGGGAGCGCTCCCAAAGCGAATCAGGCTTTAGCGCTCTTCGCGGCGGGCTTGGCAGCCTTGGCCTTGGCAGCTTTCTCGACCTTGGCGGGCTTGGCCTTGGCAGCCAGCTCCGCGCGCTTGCTGGCGCGGGTCGCGGCAGCGTGCAGGTCGAGCAGTTGGGGCAGCGGGTACGCAGCCAGCTTGGCGGCGAAGCCCTTGTCCTTGACTCGCTTGTTCAGCTCGACGATCGAGCCGATCAGCTTGTCGCGGCTACCGAATCGCTTTTTGGCGTCGGTCAGGGTGTCGTGCAAGCGAACGAGCTTGGCGTTCGAGACGCGGCCGAGGCCTTTCACCGAGTTCACTCGATCCGACCACAGCTCTGCGGTGGCGAGTTTCTGCACGGCTGCGACGAGCTTGTCCTTCGACTCGAAGCGCTCTTTGACTTGGCTGACGGGCGTCTTTTTCATGATCCTGGCTCCGGCCCGAGGTGGGCCATACGAAGGGCGCGGTTTCTAGCAAGTGGCGGCCGTGGTTGCAACTGGAAGTGCCGTCCGGCCGAAAAGCCGGCGAAGCGCGACCGGGCGACCATGCGGTAACGCGCCATGACGCGCCTCGCCGTGCATGCTAACCGCGGGCCCCATGACTTTGCGGATGCGCTTTGCACCTTCCCCGAGTGGCTACCTCCACATCGGTAACGTGCGTTCCACCCTGTTTACTTGGCTTTGGTGCAAAAGCCAGGGCGGCACGTTCGTTCTTCGTGTCGAAGACACCGACCAGGAACGCTCCAGCCTCGACAGCGTGCGGGCAGTGCTGGACGACCTGAAGTGGCTCGGCTTGCAATGGGACGAAGGGCCCGAGGTCGAGGGACCGTTTTCTCCCTACTTTCAAAGCGAACGCAAGGCCCTGTACCGGGCGCATACCGAGCAACTCATCAACGAAGGCAAAGCCTATCGTTGCTACTGCAGCAAGGAAGAGCTCGACGCACAACGCGATGCGCTCAAGGCCAAGAACCCGAAAGCAAACTTCGTGTATCCGGGCACCTGCCGCGATCGCAAGGATCGGCCCGACCTGCCGTTCGTCGTGCGCTTTCGTTCACCGACCACGGGAACCACCGATTTCACCGACAAAGTGTTCGGCTTCATCAGCACGCCCAACTCCGCGCAGCAAGATTTCGTGCTCATGCGCACCGACGGCTATCCGCTGTACAACTTGGCCGCGACCATCGACGACCACTTGATGGAAATTACGCTGGTCGCCCGCGGACGCGATCACATCGGCAACACGCCGCAACAGATCTTGCTCTATCGGGCCTTCGGCTGGGAACCGCCGGAGTTTGCGCACCTACCGATGATGCTGTCGGCCAAGGGCGAGAAACTGAGCAAGCGCAATGGCTCGGTCAGCGTGAAGGAATACCGCGACAAGGGCTTTACGCCGATGGGCGTGCTCAACTATCTGGTGCGCTTCGGCTGGTCTGCGGGTGACCAGGAAATCTTCAGCCGCGAGCAGCTGATCGAGCTATTTTCTTGGGATCACGTGAACAAAGGCGACGGCAAGTTCGACGAAAAGAAGTTCGCCGACGTGGCCTTCGAGCAGCTCAAGCAAGAGCGACTCACCTCGCTCGATGAGTACGTGGCCTGGGTCAAGCCGTTCCTGGCGCTGCGCGGCATCGACAGCCCGGACGAAGCACTCCTCCGGCAGGCCATCCCCGGCGTCCGTGAACGAGCGCGCACGCTGGTCGACGCCGCGTTCGATTTGGATTTTTATTTCCGCGAGCCGCCAGAGTTCGACGAGAAGGCACGCCAGAAATTCCTGACCGCCGCTGCTGCTCCGCACCTCGCGGCGCTCCGCTCCGTGTTCGAGGCGGTGACCACCTGGCAAGCCGAACCCCTCGAGGGCGCGCTCAAGCAATGGGTGGAGAGCTCGGGGCTGACCATGAAAGACGTCGCGCAGCCGGTGCGCGTCGCGCTCACCGGGCGCAGCGCGAGCCCGCCGCTGTTCGACGTCATGACCGTGCTCGGTCGAGACAAGAGCCTCAGCCGCTTGGCCAGGGCAGCCGAACTCGCGCAGGGCGGCTGACCCGTGCTGCCGTTGCCGGTACGGCATCTCTTGGGCCCGGTCCATCTACCGACGACGCACCTGGCGCCGCTCTCGTGGTTCGACTCCTTCCTCGGCTACCCGCCGATCAAGGCCCTGATACCGATCCCGATCATCGCCGCGATGGCCCCGGTGATCTGGTGGTTCTTTCGGCAGACTTGGAGCGAACTCGACGCGGAAGCGGAAGCCGCACGCAACGAGGGCGGGCTGGACTACCGCCGCCCTGCGGCGTGCTTGCTGATTGTTGCGATGGTGCTCACTTTGCAGGAGTACTACGGCGGACGCAGCTTCTACGACGTCTGGTTCCGGCCTTGGCTGCTCGAGCTGGAGACCAACCATCCGCGCTTGCAGATGGCGAAGTACGACGAGTTCTATAGCTACTGCTGGTGGGTGCTGTCCCGCGCGCTCGGCTACGTGCTGATCCCGTTCCCGCTTTGGAAGCTGCTCTTCCCCAAGGACAGCTTGCTCGATATGGGCCTGCGAGGCCGCGGTTTCACCAAGCACGTCTGGATCTACGGGCTGTGCCTGGCGGTCGTCATCCCGGCCATGGTGCTCGTTTCGAGACAGCCCGATTTCGGCAATTACTACCCATTTTACAAGCTCGCCACGCGCAGCTGGTTCGATTTCGGCTTGTGGGAAGCAATCTACGGGCTGCAGTTCTTCTGTCTCGAGCTGTTCTTCCGCGGTTGGATCGTAGGCGCGCTGCGAAAATCGATGGGGGCCGGCGCCATCTTCGTCATGGCCGCGCCGTACTGCATGATCCACTACGGAAAGCCGTACCTGGAAGCGCACGGCGCGATCGTCGCCGGCATCGTGCTCGGTTCGCTGGCGATGCGCACGCGCAGCATCTACTCGGGCTTCCTCGTTCACATCACGGTCGCCTATTCCATGGATTTTCTGGCGCTTTGGCACCGAAACGCCTTGCCCAAGGTGTTTTGGAACTAGCCGCCGTTCGCCCAATCCCCCCGTAAACGCGCCCGTGCCCGTGCCCGTGCCCGTGCCCGTGCCCGCTCTCCCCTCTCTCCCATCTTTTCCTGGCTGCCTCCCAGCAGCTCGCGTGCACCAGTGCGGGACGACGGAAGGCCATGAATATCTGAGCCGCCGGGCACGGGCACGGGCACGGGCACGTTTACAGGGTCGGGATGGACCCGAAAGCTCGCTGTTTTTGCCGCAGGCTCGGCGCGGAACGCCACACGGAAGACACCGAATA
>DATEPG010000685.1:0-11890 GCA_035273265.1 Polyangiaceae bacterium | reverse complement strand
GTGACCTACTTCTTCGTTTCTAGCTACTGGCAGAGCGATCCGATCAAGTTCTTCATTCGCAAGGCGAAGAAGGAGAACCCGTCGCTGTACCGGCGCATTCTGCTCCAATACACGATCTGGGGCGGCGCTCACCTGTCGCTCTTGGCGCTGTCGCTCGTCTTGCACGGGCTGAAGACCGGCCTGTACGTGTACGTGATGACCCTGCTCGTGCCCGCGTTCTTCGCGCTGTGGACGATCATGCTCTTCAACTATGACCAGCACGTGCACACCGACCCCTGGTCGAAGCACAATCATTCACGCAGCTGGGATGGAAAGCTGCTGAATTTTCTGCTCTTCAACAACGGGCTGCACAGCGCCCACCACGAAAACCCTGGCGTGCACTGGAGCAAGCTGCCCGAAGTGCACGCCGCCGTCGCCCCTTTGATCGACCCTGTACTGATCGAGCGCAGCCTGTTCTGGTACTGGACCCGCGAGTACTTCGTCGCCCCGTTCATCCCCAGCATGGGCTCGAAACAAATCGGCCGCGCGCCGTTCGACGCGCCGGATGGCGGCCCGGTGAATGTGACCTCCGCGGACGTGGATGTGGGCGAGGCGGGCACCAACGCGCAAATGGTCGGCTCCTGAGAGAGAATGACGCGCGGCGCCTGCGGCGCGCGGCTTGAGACTCTCGCTTTGCGCCCGCTCGGACGGGGTGCGCTGGGCCGCTCGCGCTGCGCCCGTGGAAAGCACGCGCCTGTTCGGTCCTGTCTGCCGCGCGCCCGTGTGCTCGTCCGCAAGTAACGGAGAAGGCACTTAGCCGGACACGACTGTATGGCTCAGTTACTGCTCGCGGCGGGCTTGGCCGGTGCGGCCGGTTTGGCTGGTGCGGCCGGTGCTGATGCGGCAGGGGCTTTGCCTTTGGCGGCCGCGGCTGTCGCGGCGGTTGCCCGACGTGCGGCGAGCTCCTGATCGGCGACGCGCTGGTCGAGTTCGGCGATGGCTTCTTTGGCGCGGGACTTGTAGCTAGGATCGGCTGACAGTTGCTCGTAGTTCTGGCGCGCGCGGGCTAGCTCGCCGAGTGAGCGGTAACAATCCGCGGCTTGCCAAGCAGCGTCGCTGCCGACCGAACCCGGGTAGCGTGAGTGCACCTCTTCGAAACGCGGCGCGGCGCTCGGGCAACCGGAAACGCGGCGCAGTGCCTGTGCGCCGTACAACGCGGCGTTCGCGGCGTGCGGGCCGCCCAGGCTGGCTATTTCGTCGAACCGGCGTTGGGCTTCGCTGTAGCGACCATCGCGATAGGCGGCCATCGCGGCGTCGTAGCTGGCATCGCTATCGCTGCTTGGCTCATTGCTGCCTTCGATATCTTTGTCGTCGGCGCTAGCGCCCAGCGCCGCGCCGCCGCGCGCCGCTTCCGGACGAGCTGCGGCAGCCAGCTTCTCGGTTGGCGCTTGCGGCGCTTGCGACGCTGTATCGAGTTTGGGTTCTGCCACGCGCTCGCGACGCTGCGCGATCTCTTCGGTGCGCGGGCTCGGCATCGGATGAGTTGGCGCGCGTGGGGGCTCTGGTGCCGCAGGTTTCTTGGGGACGATGATCACCGATTCGTTGTCGCTCTCGGGTACACCGCGTTCGGTGACCAGCACGTGCTCGCGATCGCCTGGTTGCGCACGCAAGAAGAACAGACTCGAACCAATCATCAACATCAACAACGCCGCCATCGAAACTTGCGGTCGCATGGCGTAGCTCGCGAGCAGGGACAGTCCGCGACCGAGACGCTTGCCGATCGGGAGTAGTTGGGTGGCTTGCTCCTCGGCTTGCAGAATTCGAAGCTCGAGGCCCTGGGGTGTGTCGACCAGGGGCAGCGCACCGACTTCGCGCGTTGCGCGCAGACCCGAGCCGATCGCGCGGCAGCGCGCGCAATGCTCCATGTGACGCCTGGCAGCGGCGCTCGTCAGCTCATCCAGCTCGTCGTAGAGCAAGTCGAGTACGATTCGGTCGAACTTCTCGCAATCCACGGTAAATGCCTACAAAAACGCCTAGCGCAGCGCGCGGGCGTATTCCTCGAAATCGCACAGGGCGTCCTTCAATCGATCGAGTGCGTAACGCATCCGACTCTTGACCGTGTTCTCGCCGACGCCAGTGATCTCGGCGATGTCTCGAAACGGCAAGTTTGCGACCTCGCGTAGCAAGAATACCTCGCGCTGATCGTCCGGCAACGAGTCGACGGCCCTCACGATCGACGACCGCACTTCCGACGAGAGCGCGTTGCGCTCGGCGCTCGCTAGCGGGTTCGGATCCGAGATCGTTTCACCGAGCAGCTGAGCGTCGTTCGCATCGCCTGCGTCGCGTTGAGGTTGATCGAGTGAGGCATGCCGACGGTGCGACAGCTTCCGCAGCTGATCGATGCAAAGGTTGCGTGCAATGGTGTACAGCCAGGTCAAGAAGCGGGCTTCGTGTTTGAACTCGGCGGCGTTTTGTACCAAGCGCATGAAGACGTCCTGGGTCACATCCTCTGCAACCGATGGCACGCGAAGTTGTCGTAAGACGAAATTGTAAATCGAGCGGTTGTGACGACGCACGAGTTCCACGAATGCTTTGCGCTCGCCTCTCTGGTAGCGCACCATGAGCATCTCGTCCGTTGCATCGCCCTGGACGGCCGCCATTGGGGAATTCACTCTCGCCGGCAGGCGGCAGGGCGCCCGTTGCTTGGGATGAGACCTCCGTCTGAGGTCAGGGCCGTTGCCCAATTAATACGTCCCATGGCGGCGTTCGATCTGCGGTCCGATCCGGTCTTCCAACCGTAGCGCTCGGCCCGTGTTTCCCGCAAGACACAGCATTTTATAAGCGATTCAGCGGGTCCGGCGCCCGGCCGGTTGCTCCCGGCGAACGGCGGGCCGGCGGATCTGGACGCACCGCCGATACCTGAGCCGCCTCGCCACCGTGGCCGAAATGCGCACTGAGCGGGTCCGGGGGCTATGACCCCCTGGTCTCACGCAACCTCGCGAACAAAGTGTGAAAATCCGACTTGGCGGGAAGGCTCGCGCGGTAGAAGATGCCGGCGGAGCTTGGGGCTCCGTTCGACGCTCGAGTCTTGGTGCCGGGGACTGAAAGCCGCCGGTGTCGATCCTCAATCTCTCTGGAGAGGGTAGTGATGCGCCTTAGCAAAGCCTTTTGGTTGTCCGCAGTCGCGGGAATTATTTCGTTCGCGTCCGTCGTTCACGCGCAGACGCCAGCGAGCAGCGCCAAAGCGGCTCCTGCCGCTGCGGCTCCTGCCGCTGCGGCTCCTGCCGCCAACAGCGGCGCGAAGCCCGCAGAGAAAGCGGCGGCTACTCCAAGTGCGAGCGCTGCGGCACCCACCTCGGCCGCGCCTGTGCCGACACCGGCGACCGCGACACCCGTGACGACGGCTGGCGCGCCGACCAGTCCGCCCACCGCTGGCGCGACCAGCGCGCCGATCGACGGGGCGACCTACGTAGTTCGCCTGCGCGATCTCGAGCAGCACGTGGACGAGTTGAAGGAACAGATTCGTCGCAGCCACACCCGGCTCAGCCTGCTGAGCGACACCATCCTCTCCGGTGGCGCTGGCGGCGCGCGTGCCGAAATCACGTTTCGCAACGACCTGAGCAGCGCGTTTCGGCTGACAGGTGCCCTGTTCGTGCTGGACGGCGCCGTTCAGTACAACAAGCAGGACGAGGCCGACGACAGTCCGCTGGCCAATCAGAAGGATATCCCGATCTTCATCGGCTCGATCCCGCCCGGCGATCACACCGTTCAAATCGTGCTCCAGCTCCGCGGCAACGGCTACGGCGTGTTCTCGTACCTCAAGGGCTACCGATTCAAGGTGCCGTCCAGCCATTCCTTCACGATCACGGAGGGAAAGACGCTCAAGCTCGACGTGATCGCCTGGGAGAAGGGGGACGTGACCACGGACCTCACCGACCGCCCGGCAATTCGTTTCACCGAGAACGTTCGTTCTGGCGTTGCCAGTTCGGATAGCGCGGCTCCCGCAGCGGCTTCTGGCGCTCCGGCATCGGCCAATGGCTCGATTTCGGTGGGCACGGGAGGCAAGTGATGCGCAAGCGACCGCTCCGGAGCGGTGAACTCGCCGCGGTCGGCTTGGCTTTGTTCATTGCGCGTCCCAGCTTCGCGCTCGACGCGTCCGAGGCCCAGGGCCGAGCCACCACCGCAATTCAGGGCGTCGAAGCCGAGATCGGCAAGGCGCCCCCTCCGTCGAAGTTTCGCGAACCTCCGGCCACGCCCGCCATCCGGCTGGCGAACGCGGACATGCTGCTGCACGCGAAGAACTACGATGCCGCGATCGAGATTCTGAGCAAGGTGCTCGAGCTCAATCGTCAGGGGAAGGCTTCGGAACCGGAATACGCGGATGCCTCGTTCATGATTGGCGAGGCGTACTTCAGCTCGCGCCAGTACCTTTCCGCGCGGCGCCATTACCGAGATGTGCTGGATCACGCGGCGCGCTCCGCATTCGCGGAGTACCTCGGTCGTTCGCTCAGCCGTTTGGTCGACATCGCGCTCCGCACCGATGACCTGCAGAGCCTGGATTACGTGTTCGCGCGGCTCGATAGCGTGCCCCAGAGCGACAAATCCGGTTCGCTTGCGTACGCGCGGGCGAAGGCTCTGTATGCGCGCAAGGACTATGGCGCGGCGAAAACGGCCGTGAATTCAGTGCCCGCGGGGTCGGAGTATACGCTGCAAGCCCAGTACTTACTCGGCGTGGTGCTGATGAAGGAAACGCTGGCCGCGGCACCGGCACCGGCAGCAGCTGCAACCGCGCCGGGCGACCCCAAGCCGGCCGCCGTGCCAGACATTCGTTTTACCCAGGCCATCGAACAGTTCCGAAAAGTCACGCGCATGCCGGCTACGAGTGCCGAGACTCGGCACGTGGTCGATCTGGCCTGGATGGCCATTGCCCGCTTGTTCCACGAAAGTGACAACTACGTGGAGTCGGCCGAGGCCTACAGCCACGTCGACCGTGGCTCCCCCGAGTTCTCGACGATGCTGTACGAGCTCGCTTGGGTGTACGTGCGCCTGGGTGACTTCGAGCGCGCGCAGCGCGCCTTGGAAGTGCTGACCATCACCGATCCCAACAATCTCGAGTTGGCTGACGGCTCGCTGCTGCGCGCCGACTTGATGCTGCGGGCGGGTCAGTATCGCAACGCGCTCGGGCTGTACAAGGACGTTTCGGGCCACTTCGAGCCGATCCGTCAACAGTTGGACAGCTTCCTGAAGTCGACCAACGACCCAGCGGTCTATTACGACAAGCTGACCTCCGATGATTTCGGTGCCACCTCGGACGACAAGCTGCCCAAGGTCGTGTTGGATTGGGCACGCGATCAAGCCGAAGATCAGCACGTGTTCGGCGTCATCGACGACGTCTCGCGGTCACGCGCGCTGATCAAGAATTCGCGCAAGCTTGCCTCCAAGTTGAACGCCGTGTTGGCCGTTTCCTCACGCATCAAAGCCTTCCCGGAGATCCAGATTCAACTTCAGCAGGTTCTCAGCTTGTCCAACAAGCTGGCTCGGGCGCGAGGCACTCTGGCCGAGGGCATCGACGACGTATCGGGCGGTGCCAGTGGAGAGCTTGCCAGCGTGCGCAGCGAGCGGCGCGCGTTGATGAAACGTTTGGCCTGGATGCCAGTGACCGAGGCCGATTTCAGGCGCCGGAACGAGTCCGGGGACAGCCAGTGGTCCAAGGCCTCACAATCCCTTCAGGAGCTGACGATCGAGGCCGACAAGCTGAACGCAATCGTGAATGGCCTGCATCGGGTCATGAACGAAGCCGACAAGCATGGCGTGACCTCCGACCCGCAGAGCCGCCAGCGCTTCCAACTAGAAATCGAAGCCAACGAGCGAGATTTGCTGACTTATCACAAGAAAATCGAGGAGTTTCGCAACGCAGTCGAGATCGGCAAGGCGCAGATCGGCTTCGGCGATCAGCGTTACATCGACGATCAAGACGTTCGCAAACGCTTCCGCGAGCTGCTTTCACGCGAGGTGGCCTTGGTCGCCGCCGGACAGGACTCTGCGGACGCGGCTGCCTACGCAAAATCGATCCAGCCGCTCTTGTCGCGCGCCGACAACGACGACGCGGCGCTGGATTTGCAACGAGCAAAGTACGAACAACAAGCGATCGAGGAGGCCATTGGCTTACGCGAGAAAATCTCGCGCGAGACCGCGCTAATCGAAGGCTACGCGCAAAACTTGGACGGTCTCGATCAACAAGCGCGGCTGTTGGTCGGCGAGATTGCGATGAAGAATTTCGCGCTCGTGCGCGACCGGTTGAAGAGCATCGTCCTGCGCGCTGACGTGGGGATCGTGCAGGAAGCGTGGGAGGTGCGTGAAGAGCAGGCGCTCCGTGTGCGCAACCTGCAACGCGAACGGGCGCGTGAAGAGCAAACTTTGAACGACGAGCTCCGCGAAGTGCTCGACGACGCGGAGGAACAGCAATGAATCGCAGACTCGGCTCCGGGCTTTTGACGGCGATCGCGCTGATCGCGGCGTCGACCACCTCGTCCCAGGTGGCTCGCAGCCAGACGACGACGACGACCGGAAGCGCAGCAGCGCCGACCGCGGGCGCGGGTGCCGCGACGGTTGGCGCCAACACTACTACCACGGCCGGCCCTTCTGCCGTCGTCGGGACGGGCACACCCAAACTGCGCAAGCAAGCACCGCCACCGCCGGCGCCCACGCCCGCTCAGTTGAAGGCCTTCGGCATCTTGCAGCAAGAAGCGCGCGACTACGAGGCGGGCTCCAAGGACTTTCGGCGCAATCTGACGATGATCGTGCGCCATCACTACGAGCAGCGGCGGAAGCGCGTGCTGACCGCACTCGACCGCGAGATCATCGAAGAGAAGCACGGCCTAGATGAAGCGCGTCAAGAGGCGATCGCACGCCTGGAGCGCTTCGTCGAACGCTATAGCGGTGAAAATGCCGATCCGCGCTCGACCCCGGATGCCATGTTTCGCTTGGGTGCTCTGTATGAAGAGCGCGCGCGCTCCAACAACGACGCCGACCTGACGACCGCGCTCGACCCAGCTTTGGCCATGTACCGCCGGCTGATCAAAGAGTTCCCGCGTTACGAAGAAATCGCCGCCGTTCACTACTACTTGGGCCACGGTTACACGGACGCCGGGCGCATCGAAGAGGGACAGCAGGCCTGGCGCTCGCTCGCCTGCTCGAACCGCTACACCGTCAAGGACGATCCGAAGGACGCAGGCAAGATCGCGCTCGATCCGCTGGCGCAGGACCACGACGATAAATTTTGGCAGGATTGGTACAACAAGAACCCGGTCCCGCTCGACCAGGCGGGGCGCACCGGTAGAGGCAAGGCCCCCGTGCCCAAAGCGGGGGCGCCAAAGGCCGTCGCCGACCGCGAGGAGCGCGTCTTTACCGACCCGTACGACGGCTGCAAGCCTCTGCCTCAGAAGGTGGAGACCGCCGGCGACGACCCGCGCTACCTAGCGGAAATCTGGTGGCAGCTCGGCAATTTCCACTTCGATCAGATCGACCCACACGGTGGGCCGTACAACTTGAATCGCGCGGTCAGTGCCTACGAGCACTCGATGGAATTCAAGAAACCGCCAATTTTCGGCGTCGCGATGTACAAGCAGGCTTGGACTTACTACAAGCAACAGCGCTACAAGACTGCCGTCGAGTGGTTCGTCAAGCTGCTTCACTACGCTGACGAACAAGAGGCGAAGACCGGCGATCCAGGCGCGGACTTCCGCGCCGAGGCGTACACCTATATCGCCGGTTCGCTGACCTACGTGGACTTCGACGGTCCGCCAGCCGAGCTACCGTACATTCCGCGCAACGATGTGCTCGACACGGAGACCGATCCGGTCGCGGCCGAGAACAAGATGGCGATCGCCATCACGCGCGTTCAAGACCCGGCGCTGGTCCCACAAGATCAAAAGTGGACCGTCGAGATCTACAAAGCGCTCGCGCAAGAGTACATCGAGATTACCCAGAATCGGAACGCGGTGGCGATGCTGGAGCTCACGCTCCGCAAGTTTCCGATGAACCGCGACGCGCCGGTGATGCAGAACAGGGTCGCCGAGCTGTACGATCAGCTTTCGCGCTTGGCGCCGGACGGTTCTGCCGCGCGCGCGGAGTACGCTGGCAAAGGCCTCGAGGCCCGCACGAAGTTGGCGGCCTACGTGGGTACGACGCCTTGGGTGGATGCCAACAAGGACGACCCGGAGGCGCTGCAGACCGCGGAGCAGCTGGTGAAGGGCGGCCTGAAGCGCGCGGCAGCGGACCACACCAATTTCGCGCGGGGCTACTACGAAAAAGCGCTGGAGCTGAACGACGCCGGTGAGCAGCACGCGCTGCTCGAAAAGTCGATCGCCGAGTACCGCTTGGCCGAGACCGGCTGGAGCGCGTACTTGGAGCAGGATCCGACCGCGATGGACGCCTACGAGAGCCGTTATTGGCTCGCTGACGCGCGTTACTGGGTGGTCGTCTTGCAGATCGCGATCAGCAAATCGCCCACGCCGGAAGAGATCAAGATCGCGCGCGACAGCGCCGTCGCCGTTCGTGACTCCAACGAAGACGACAAGTACCTGCAGCCCGCTGCCTATGACGTCGTGACTCTGGCCGAGAAGGTGCTCGAGGACGAGAATCGCAAGTTCGAGGACAGCAAGGGCGCGCAAGGCATCGAGAAACGCACCGAGCTCCGCTTCACGGGGGAAGGGGACTCGCGCAAGGTCGTGAAGGATCCGATGCCGCCCCAGGTGCTCGAGGCCGTGAAGGCGCGCGACGAATACAACGATCGCATCGCGCTCGATCGCGATCCGCAAAAGAACGGGCTCTTGTACTCGTTCCAGTCGGCCGATCTGTTCTTCGTGTACGGCAATTTCGACGACGCGCGCAAGCGCTTCCGCCCGCTCTATGAGCAGTACTGCGGCGTCAACGAGTGGGGCTACAAGTCCTGGGAGAAGCTCATCAGCATGAGCAACTTCGAGGGCAATGCGGAGGAGAGCCGCAAGCTCGCGGAGGGCAAGAGCTGCGCCTTCAACGAGGAAACCAAGAAGGCCGAGGATAGTATCCGGAAGCCCGTGAAGCAGGGCGTGGCCTATTTGGACGCGCGAAAGCTGTACGAGGAAGCCGAGAAGATGCCTGATGGTCCGGAGCGCGCCAAGAAATGGCGTGAAGCCGCGGCCGCCTACAAGGTCGCGCTCGACGCGGCCCCGGATCGCGACGAAGCCCCGGAAGCCGCAATGAACGGCGCGTTCGCCTACAAACAGGTGGGCGAATACGACAAAGCCATCGGCATGTACGAGCTGTTCATCTCTCGCTATGGCAATGAGCAGACGCTGAACAAGCTGCAGAACGGCGACGCGAAAGCCAAGCCGCCGACGACCGCTCAGCCAAAGAAGTACGAAGAACGCGTCAAGTACTTGCAGGGCGCGTATGACGCCCTGGCCGGCGCCTATGTGCTGTTCTTCAACTACCCGCGTGCCGCTGAGACCTACGACAAAATCAGCAACAATACGCACTTTGCGCAGGCCAATCGTCGCAACGCGGCCCGTCAGGGGCTGTCCTTGTATGCCAGCTTGGGCGATCGCGGCGGCATGACGCGCGCCCGTGAACGTTTCCAGGCGCTCGGCGCTTCGCCCAAGGAAATCGCCGAAGCCGATTTCATCGTGGCCAGCGCCGAGTTGAAGCGATGGGATCAATACAGCGCAGACGAGGGCGCCAACGCCAACGCACGTCGCGGCGCACAGCGCGCGATGGACGACTACTACGCCGCGAACAAGGGCAAAGACGCAGCCGCTCAATACGTGGTGCAAGCCGCGTACTACAGCGCCAAGACTCGTAAGGCCGTGGCCGCGGGTGACACCAACAAGTGGTGGGACAACACGATCGCGGCGTTCGACAAGTGGAAGCGCTTGGCACCCAGCGAGGGCGGCAAGAACAGCGCGCTCGGTTCACGCGAGGCGGGCATGGCCGCCGAGGCCGAGTTCACCCAGATCGATCAAGATTTGGCCCGCACGTTCGACTACGAGGCAGGCTTCCACCACTACAAGGGCACTTCGGTCGAGGTCGTCGCCGAGTACCAAAAGGACGCTGGTGAAGCCAAGAAGCGCTACGACAAACTACAGCACGTGGTCGACACCTACGTATCGCCGGAGTGGACCACGGCCGCCATTGCTCGTCAGGGATCTCTCTACGACTCCCTCCGCACGGGTCTGTACAACACGCGCGCTCCGCAGCTGAAAATCTTCGACGCCAAGACCGAGGCGATCTTGAAGAAGGCGGAAAGTAGCGAAAACCCCGACTTGCAAGAGAAGGCCGATGCGCTCCGGGTCAAGGTTCAGAACGCTTGGCGTGATCGGCGAGATCAAGAGCTCAACAGCGCCGATCAGATCATGATTGACCGTTACGGGAACGCGGTCGTCTTGGCCAAGCGTTACAGCGTTTCGAACCCGGAAGTAACGCGCGCCATCCGCCGCTTGGCATTCTTCACCGACGTGATCGGAGAGGCCAAGATGCAGCAGTACACCAGCACGATCAAAGACTTGAATTATTCGGCCGGGATGTTCCCGCGCATGCGCCCCGGTCAAGCCGCGGCTGCACCTCCGCAAGGCCTGGCTGCGCCGCTGCCGGCGTTCGTGCAATGAGGTTGGTGAGGACCATGACGCGCTCCACGATTGCAGTTTGCTCTCATCGCTTGCTTTCGACGCTCGCGCTCGCCGCGGGTCTTTGTAGCGTGGCTTGCGGCGGCGGCGCCGCAGCCAACAAAGGCGCGGCCACACCGGGCCAAGATGGCAGCGCGGCTGCGGCGCCGAGCAGGGGGGACGCCCACCCCGCTGGCGCCCAGTTCGGCATCGCGGACGCGCCGACGAACGCGGAGTCAGCGAGCAACCGGCCGAAGATGAACGCGGCTGCAGCTGCCGCTTATTCTGCGGGGATGGACGCCTTCAAAAAGGGTGACCTGGCGGGCGCGAAGAACCAATTCGTCCAGGCGACGCAAGCGGACCCCAAGGCTTACCAAGCGTTCTACTCGCTCGGCGTCGTGCGTGAGCGCACGAACGAGACGGCCGGCGCGCTCACGGCCTACCGCCAAGCCACCACCATCGTTTCCGATTACGAGCCCGCGATCGTCGCCTACGCCGTGCTTCTGGCGCGCACTGGTAAACCGGACGATGCCACGGATTTTCTCAATCAGCGACAAGCGCAAATGCCAAAGAGTGCCGCGGTCTCTGCGGCGCTGGCGGAGGTGAAGTCGATTCAGGGAAATTCCGGTGAAGCCCAGCGACTGGCCCAGGAAGCGCTCAAGCTGAACCCCGACTACCGTCCGGCGATGGTCACGCTCGCGCGCGATCACTACCGCTCGCGTCGCCTGGATTTGGCGCTATACGCGCTGAAAGGCATCTTGGACGGCTACGGTGAAGAGAACCCGCCGCGCGACAAGAACAACGCCGAAGCGCGCCTGATCCGCGGCTTGATCTACAAGGAACAGGGCCTGCGCGGTCCGGCGATTCAGGAACTGCAGAAAGCACTCGAGCTGCGCCCTGATCTGGTGGAAGCGCGTGTGCAGTTGTCGACTTACTACTTGGAATCCGGCAATGCCACGGACGCACAGCAACTGCTCGAGCCGGCGCTGAGGTACGACGCGGACAACGTCGTCGCACACCTCAACTTGGGCGATGCCTACCGCTTGCTGGGTCGCCCGGCGGACTCGAAGCGTGAATTCGAGTGGGTCAAGAAGCGCGACCCGAGCGTCGCGCAAGTTCACTATAACCTCGGTCTTTTGTACTTGTTCAGCGACAATTTCCCAGGCGTCTCGCCCGGGCAAGCCGCGGACATGGCGATGGACGAGCTGAATCAATACAAGAAGATGAAGCCGCGGGTGGCGGGTGGCACTCCGGATGACACGGACGAATTG
>DATEPG010000684.1:0-22442 GCA_035273265.1 Polyangiaceae bacterium | reverse complement strand
CAGAGCAGCGGCAGCGACTATCAGGGGAACGAACATCTTCATTGGGGTAACCCTCCTTAGCGAGTTCGGAGAGACCTTTTGCAGCTAGCGTGCCGAGCAATTCGTCTTCTGCGCCTACTTGTAGGTGATTGAGCGCGTGCTCATTTCTTCCTCCTGCTCGTCGCTCGCCATGGCGAAAATCGCCGCAATTGTGCGACAAACCGCAACTCTCCGGCGGCCCCGCACATCGGCACACAGTGGCCAACGACGCGCGCTGTGGTGAGTGCAGGCGGGTGCACAACACGGCATCAGGTGCACAACTTGGCTGCGCAAGTCGTGCACGTTGCGCATCCCAGCGGTCTCAATTGTCTCGAGCCTTTCGTATTGAGTCGAACTCACGTCTCACTCCGGCGGTCGGCGCAGATCATCGTTCCTGCGCCTACACGCTCCTCCTTGATTGACCGCAGCGCGGGAACAATCTTGCTCACCTCGAAGAGCACGTTGTAGGCTGACGCCCACCATGAGGCACCAATCCTTCGCTATCGCTTTTGTTCTAGGCCTGATCGCGCTCCCAGTCGCATGTAGCGACAGCGACGACCCTACCCCTGCCTCGGGCGGCGCGAGCGGCTCCGGAGGCAAGAGCGGAGGTGCGGGCAAGGCTGGAGGTGCGGGCAAGGGCGGAACCGACGGTAAGGGCGGAACCGCCGGCAAGGGTGGAAGCCCCGGCGCCGCTGGTGAAGGCGGCTCAGGCAACACGGGAAATGAGGGCGGTGACGCAAACGGTGGGATGGGCGGGGATTCAGCTGGCGTAAGCGGTTCCGGCGGTGAGGGTGGGCAAGCCGGCGATCCAGTCGCTGAGCGTTTGGCTAAGTGCCAGGCGATCTGTAACTACCCCGCGCAACCGGATGGTCCGGGTGGCAGCAAGCCGCGAATGGCATGCACCGGTGACGCAGCAAAGTGTGCAACCGATCTTTGCGACACGACGGGCTGGAGCGACAGCTGTGTAGACACGCTCGATGCCTTGCTCGCTTGCCTGCCAAGCGCGGAACCAAACCTATTTTATTGCAGCGGGAATGACGGTAGTGCTGATTCACTCGAAGGCGTCGTGAGCACCGATTTCGCGGCGAACGATGAGTGTCCAGCCGTCTTCAGCGCGTATACTGCTTGCTTGCCCCCTGCCCCCTAGGCGTTCGGCGCGACCAGCGTTAGTCGTAACAGACGTCAGCGCACCGAGTCCCAGCGATTCGGTGCGCCGTGTCGTGTTTGAAGCTTCCCTGAGCTAGAACGAGCCCTTCAGACGCAGACCATCAGGGGCGATACCCAACGCAACGTTTGACGACGACTTCTCACTCGGACGGCTGAGCGTGAGGTACAGGGCCACGCCGCCTGCGACGACAGCCAGGCCCGCGGTGACGTCGGTGATCGTGAGCAGCGTGCGCGCGGAGCGATGAGCCTTATCGAGCTCGCTGCGCGTGACGCCGTATTCCGCCCGCATGGACTCGAGCTCATTGGCCTTCGAGATACCGAAATAGCCCACCACGCCGGCCGTGGCCGCGAGCGTGCCCGCGGCTGCCCAGCTCACCCACATCGCGGCGTTCGATGACTTGGCCGGAGCCACTGGCGCAGCCTTTCCGTCACCCGCCTTGGCCTGCGCGACCACCGGGATCGGCTTCAATTCCACGGTTAGCTCGGCTTGATCGTGTCCGGCGAGAGTGACAGATTGCGCTGAGTCATAGAAGCCGGACTTGTGTAGGACGAGCGTGTGTTCGCCGGCATCGACGATCACCGGCGCGCTCAGTGGCGAGGTGCCGATCAGCTTGCCGTCGAGCGAAATATCCGCGCCGACTTCGCGCGTGACCACGTTCAAGCTCGCGGTGCGCTCGGCCAAGGTGGCCAAGTCCTTTTTCACGGCTTGGCTGCGCTCTGGACTCAGGTTCGCGCCGCCCGTTTTCAGGTAGTCTTCGAGCGCCTCTTTGGCTTTGGCGTAGCGACCGAGCTGGATCCGGACTTGGCCAATGTTGTACAAAACCTTGTAATTGTTGGACAACTGGTAGGCGCGTTCGAACTCGACCAAGGCCAGCAAGAACTCGCCGTCCCCGTACAGCGAAAGGCCGCGCGCGTAGCGCTCACCGGCCTCTTTCAGGACTTCGGCCGAAATTGCCGGGCTCGCAGCGGTTGCCGGCGCCGGCGCTTCAGGTTGAGCCCAGGCACTCTCGCTCTGCGCCAACACGACGCACAAGCCAACACCCAAGCCAGTGAGACGAGCGAAGTTCACGATCATGATTTGATCTCCCAGTTTGCCCGGATGGCGCCGCGCGATCAAGTACTCACATGGACCTTAGTCTCGCGCGACACTGGCCGTTCAGCATGGAGCCGCGAGTGAACAATGAACTGGCTCGGAGCTCGGACGTGGACGACGACGATGTAGGCCAACGTCCGTCGCCCGCGTCGGTAGTGCCACCCGCGCCTTTGGGTGCGCGCGAAGGTGCGATTGTGCCCTCGGTCGTGCCAGGCTTCGCCACGCTGCCCGCGCCAGCGCCGCTCAAGTGTGAAGAGCTGTTCGAGCTCTTCCGTGGTGGCGCGGGTTCAGTACACCTCGGACGGCTGCACGACGGTAAGACCTCCACACAGCTCGTGGCCATGCGCCGGCTGGCGAATCTCCCGACGCGCGAGCTCGAATCCGCGATCACCCGCGCTCAACGCGTCACGCATCCGAGGTTGACCAAGATGCTCGGAATGTACCAGCACGAAGACGCTTGGTACCTAGCCAGTGAGTATGCCTCAGGGGTAACTCTATTCGAGCTGGGTCAGACGGCCGTGAAGCAGCGAACGCCGCTCAGCGCGCCGGTGGCGGTGCGAATCGTACTCGACGCACTGACCGTTACGGCCGAAGCCGAACAGCTGGTCGGTAACGCCGGGGGCGCCGGACGCTGCCTGTATCCGGAGAGCATTTGGGTCTCGGACTCGGGCAAGCTGTTCATGTCCGAAATCTTGGTAGCGCCAGTGCTCGCACGAACCACGACCGGAGCATCCTACGTCGCCGTCACGGCCGGCATGAGCGCGGCCGCGTCCGACGTACGCGCCGCTGCGGTCGAGCTCGCGCGCTTGGCGTGTGGTCGACTGATGAACGGAAACCCTGCCTCGTGGCAGACGCGCGAGCTTCCGCACGAGCTGAGCGAGCTGCTGGCACGAGCCGTGAGCGGCGGGCCCGGGGCAGAGACCCCCGCAGCATTTGCTGGCGCGCTAGCAGTGCTGGATCCGCAATTGATCGCCGATCGCGAAACGGTCCGCGAAGAGCTCGAGCGACTCATGGGCCCGGAGCGCCTTCGACGGCGCGAGCAGCTCGAAGCGCTCGAAGAGAAGGCAGTTGATTCGGACACCACCCGTGTCTTTCGCGCGGCACCTGCGCCGGGAGTCCCGGACTTCGGGCAGGGACCGATCACGATGCGCCCTCCTGATCTCGCCGCGGCTCGAGCGCGCAGGAGTACAGCGCCTCCGCCGAAGCCCGCGGTCGCCTCGCGGCCCACGAACCCCACTCCCACGATCCCCGCTCCTCCGCTGACGCCCGCACCGCTCGAGGAAGAAAGAGACTCGTCGCCGATCAGCGGCGTCTGGCGGGAGGCGCACGAGCGGATGGGCGTCCCTGGGCGCCGATCGCGGACCAGGCGGCATTCCGAACTCGAACCTACACCCGGACCGGTCCTGGCTCCTGCACTAGCGGTCGCTCCGCAGCCCAAGGCGCCGCAGACCTCCAAGCGCGTCGTCGTCGTCAGCTTGATCGTGCTCACGGTGAGTGCGCTCTTCGGCGCAGCGTGGTTCAGTCTGCGCCGCTCGAGTAGCCATCCGGACGCGGCGCAGCACGCGCCGTGAGCTCACTGGCTACCTGACTTGGAATGCCACGAGTTCGCTGCGCTGCCCATCGGGCGTCGCCACGCGCACGCGGTGCACGCCCGCTCGTAGCCGCCAAGGCAGCCGAAATGGCGCTCGCAGCGTGGCGAGCGGTCGATCATCGACGAAGAACGTGAGCCGTTCGCTCGGACTGCGCGCTTCGAGCATGATTTCCTGTTCCCCTCGCAGACCGGGATCGATCAGGAATTCGGCTTCGGCGTTGGGAAATACGAGCTCCGGCGCGCCACTCCGGGAAGCCTCCGCAGGTCCCGGACAGCGCGCCGAGAATTCACGGGGGGAGAGCGGACGCCCCGCCTGCCGCGCGAAATTTTCGTACTCATGCGGATAGCGTTCGAACACGCGTGCCACGCGATCACGACAAGCGGGCCCGGCGCGCAGTGAATTCTGTGGATCGACGGTCACGACTTCGTGCATCTCGCAGCCCCCGCTCGGTTCGGTGCCGGGTGTAAACCATTCGCCACGCCGATGCGGACAGGAGTCACCCGCACGCTGGCCGCTCAGCTCGCAGAGCTCGACCTTCGTGAGTCCCGTATGATCAATCAGTGGAGTCGGGTTGCGGCCGCGCATGGCCGCCAGCATCACCTCGTGGAACAAGGGGCCCGCCCCGCTGATGCCGGTCGAACCGGTCATCGGCGTGCCGTCGAAATTGCCGGCCCAGACCGCGACCGTCACTTCGCGCGTGTAGCCCACCGTCCAATTGTCGCGAAAGCCCTTGGATGTGCCGGTTTTTGCAGCTACCTGAAACGGAAACGAAAGCGGCCCCCCCCGGCCAAATTCCGGTGCGCGAGCCAAATCGTCGGCCAGGATGTCGGTCAAGATGCGGGCGATTCGCGGCTCGATCACGGCGCTCGGGCGCGGTTCCGTGCGCGACAGCGCAGCGCCGCTGGCGAGCAACGCGCGACGATAGAAGCGGAGCGGCAGGAACGCGCCATCGCGCGCGAGCATGGAATAGCCTTGGGCCAGTTCGCTCAATTTTACTTCACCATCACCGAGCGCCAAGGCCGCGCCGTAGTGCTCCGCACTTTCGGAGAGCGAGCTGAAGCCGGCGTGGTGCAGTAGCTCCAGTACCTGCGCAGGGCCGACGCGCGAAGCGGTGTACACCGCCGGAACATTCAGGGAATTCGCCAAAGCGTCGCGCACGAGCACGGGGCCGTGGAAGCGCCCGTCGTAGTTGCGCGGCGAGTACACGCCTTCCGAGGTAGGCAAGCGCAGCTCGAGATCCGGCAGGCGAGTCGCGGCTGTCATCCCCAGGCGAGCCATGGCCGCTGCGTACACGAAGGGTTTGAGCGCGGAGCCCGGTTGGCGCAGCGCACGCGCGCCGTCGTTCTGACCGAGCGCCTTTTCTGCGTGAAAATCGGGCGAACCGAGGTAAGCCAAGACATCGGCCGAGGCGTTTTCGACGACCACCACCGAAACCGAGCTGGCACCGACTGCAGCGCCGTAGCGCGCAGCGCGCCGAGCCAATTCTGCAACCTCGCGCTGCAGGCCCGAGTCGATGGTGCTGTCCAAGCGTTGCACTCGCTCGGAGCGCAATTCCGGAGCGAGCGCACCCGAGAGCAAGCCTTGTAGCAGGTGTTCGGTACCGCCTTGGGCGAGGCCGCGCGTGAGGCGTAGCGGTTCGAGCTGGGCCGTCCGCGCGGCGTCCGCGCTGGTCAGACCTCGCGACACCATGCGCTCGAGAACGCGATCGCGCCGTCGTAACAACGCATGCGTGCCTCGCGTAGGGTCGTAGAGCGTCGGACCGCGCGGGATCGAAACCAACGCCGCAGCCTCGGCCAAATCGAGCTGCGCCGCGGGTTTGTCGAAATAGCGTCGACTGGCGGCGTCGATGCCTCGCAAATTCGGCCCAAATTCCACGAGATTGAGGTACTCTTCCAAAATTTGGGACTTCGTCAGACTGCGCTCGATGCGAAGCGCGATCGCCGCCTCCCGCCATTTGCCGAACACGGTCCGCGGGCGCGGCACCACGGCGCGCGCCAACTGTTGCGTCAAAGTGCTCGCCCCCGAGACCAACTTGCGTTCGAGCACCGCCTGGCCAAACGCGCGCAGCATCGCCAGCGGATCGACGCCAGGATGACGATAGAAGCGCGCATCTTCGGCCGCGAGCAGCGCCGGGACGACCACGGGCGACAGCTCGGCGAGGCTGACTCGCGACGATAGCTTGCCGTCTTTGGAGCGCAACTCGCGCAGCGATTGTCCATCGCGGTCCATCACCTGCGTGCTCACGCCGACGCTCGAATCTTCCAGAGCACGGGGCAATCTTTCGCACCCCGCGCACAGCAAGAGCGAAAGCGGCGGTAGCACGGCGAGCAATGCCAGCCCCCAAATAGCGCGCTTCTTTCGAGTCATTCGACGCTCACCTGACTCGCCCCATTGCGACCAAAGGTTTCGGGCGTGTACATCTCCTCCACGCGCGTCGAGGGCAGCACGAATTTGCCGAACGTGGTGGCTCGAGCCAGATACCGGTAGTGGTACATGCCCGCGGCCATGTGGTCGACGAAGAACAGCACGCGATCGTCACGCAGCTCGCGTTGCGAGTAGCCCTCGAAGAAAGTGTGACCAGCGGCCAAATCATCGCGCGCTTCCTCGGGCCCGCAATCGGCGCACGATCCGTAGTCATTGGACTCACCCACTTGGAGGGCGCTGGAGGTCGTCGACAAATGGCTGTCGACGGCTTCGAAGCCCGCAGGCAACGGATCTTCGACGACCACGAAGTCGCGCGGGCTGGGCGTCACGATTACCAGATCGGCGATCACCAGATCACCCGCTCGAAAGCGCGGCGCGGCGCGGTCGCCAATGCTGGCCAATGCCTGCTGTAGCCCCTCGGGCGTCACCGGGCGCAAGCCCTTTTGCACGAAAAACCCATGATCGAGCGTATCGGTGGGCAACACGCGGCGCGCATAGCGTAGCCGCGCTTGGTAAAACAACGTGCCCGTGCCGCGCTTCTCGAAGATCAAGCTCGCGCCGTTCGACCCGGCGACTTTGGCGATGGCAATTCTGGCCTGCTGCGCGCTCAGACTCCGATCGCGAAACTCTGCATCCAGCACCGATTGCTGACCCAACAAGGCTTTCACCTGGAAATCGGGCACGGCCTTCTCTTGTGCCTTGCGGTAGGCGTCGAGCGCGAGCAGGGCATAGGCCGTCTCTTGGGTGCTGCGCCAGCTGCCATCGACCCGTTGGATCAAGAGGCCCCGCGCCAGCTCGGCAGCCAGCGGGTGGTCCGGCTTGACACTGAGCAAGGCGCGCAGCACGAGCGCGGCGGTGCGCGCCTGCGAGTCCATCAGAATCGCGTATTCGTCACCAGTGTTCTCGCCCACGAAGGCCGCGTCATTTTCGATGCGCAGCGAGTTTTCGAGCTCCGGCAATAGCGCGTCCGCAAGCTTCTTCTGGCCCTTGCTGGCGGCAATGGCATGCAATAGCAGCGCCTTGGCGAACAGCGGCAGCTCCTTCCTCCGCTCGAACAGCTTCTGCTGGTAGCCGGCGTCGGGCGAGCCCATGTCCGACAGCACGTCCAGCACGAAGGCGAGCGTCGGCAGCCGATACTCGTCCTCGCTGGTCTCTGCCAGGTAACGGCGCAGGTAGTCTTTGCCTCGCTCGAAGACGGTTGGGGGCACGGCGATCCCGTGCAACTTGGCCTGACTCAGCACGAACAGCGCGTAGGCTCCGACCCAAGGGTAGCTCTGCGTCGAGTTGGGCCACAAACCAAAGCCGCCGTCGCCGCGTTGGCGTGACACGATCTCCGCCACCGTGCGCGGCACCACTTTGTCCAGGTCGAGCGGCAGCGGGATCTTGAAGTCCTTGGCCAGGTCGCGCAGCGGCACGAGCGGGATCAGCCGGCTGGCGAGCTGCTCGGTGCAACCGTATGGGTATTGAACCAGCTGATCGACGCCCGCACCCAGCCCGACCAGCGCCGTGGAGGCGACGCTCACGTCGAGCTGGCCGACGTCGGGGCGAATGGTCGCCAGATCGCCCAAGGACTCGGCCACCGAATCCTGCGACTTTCCGTACAACGCGACTGCCTCGAGCGTGGCAGGCGAGTCGATCCGCCGTTCGACCAGCAGCGCGTCTTTCTCGGCGCCGGCGCTGATATCGAAGCGGAAGCTGGCCTTTCCGGCGGTCTCGGCGCGAAATGGAAAGCGCACCTCGAGCGATTGGTCGCGGCTCAGAGTCAGCGTGCGGGACGCCTCACCCAGCAGGCTGATGCCGGTTGCGCGTGCCTGCACCGTGACCTGCCCGGGCTCGAAATTCTTGGCCGAAATCACCACGCCGGCCTCCAAGCTGTCACCTGCGCGCAAGAACCGGGGCAAGGCAGGGCGCGCCATCAAGCGCTTGCTGGTGGTGACCGAAGCGGCGCTAAATCCGTAGTGATCCCCGTCGCTGACGGCAACGGCCATGACGCGGTAGGTGGTCAGGCTCTCGGGCAATTTGAAGCGAACGCGGGCCTTGCCCGTGGCATCCGTCAGCACGCTCGGATTGAAGTACGCGGTTTGACGAAAGTCGCGGCGCGCGGGGCTGAGCCCCCCCCCACCACCGTCGCGCCCCTTATCCGCTCCCAGCGCACCATCGAGCGCCTCGAGACCGATACGGGCGAGGCCGTCGCGCGCTTCGAGCGTAGCCACGCTGAGTCGGCGCGGCGCGCTGAACACCGGGATCGGGTCGGGCACTCGGTAGCCGATCAGCGACAACACTCCCTCGTCCACCGCGTACAGCGTCACTTCGCTCGGCCGCGGTTTGCCTGCGCGGTCCTTGACCTCGACCTCGACGCTGACCTCCGCGCCGGGTGCAAAATCGGATTTGTCCGGTCGAACACTGACCGCCAAACGTCTCGCCTCGGGGTCGACGCGCAGCTCGGTGTAACCCACGCGAAAGGGCGCGCCCAGCGTGGTCTTGTCGTTCACCTTGCGGGCCCGCACCAAGTGCACGGCGACGAACGCGTTGGGACGCAAGTCTTCGCCAATTGGCACGTCAATCGTCGGCGTCGGCCCGCGCAGGCGTAGACGCTGCGAACGGTACACCCCTGCCCGCTCGATCGTGACCAGCGCATCAGCCTCGGGGAACGGTGATTTGATCAGGATGCGTGCGGTCTCGCCGATCTGATAGGTTTTCTTGTTACTTTGAAGCTCCACGCTCAGGCGATCGCTGTCGCCGAAGCCCGTGCCTTTGTCACCGATGCCGTACACGCTGAGCGCCGACTCGGCGCTGTTGCCGCGAGCGTCTTTGGCCGTCGCGTGGAGCACGTGGTAGCCCGCTTCCTTTAGCTCGAGCGAACACGGAACGGGCGCCTGTGTGGTCGTCACGCTGCACGAACCCACCACGCGATCGACCACCTTGCTGACCAGCTGCGATTGATTGTCGCCTTGCTTTTGCCGAGCGTACGTCCAGCGGCGCGAGATCAGCTCGACCTTCACCGATTTTCCGGCGAGCCGCTCGCCTTTGGGCGACAGCGCCAAAACGCTGGTCGCAAACTTTCCCGGCGCCGGCGCGAAGTAGTCCTCCGGTTCCTTCAGCGCGAGGTAAAACTCTGCGGGGTGAACGATCGCCGAGGTACTGCCGGCAATGGCCTGTCTCGACACATCGCGCACTTCGACTTCGGCGCTGAGCAGCTCCGGGCCGCGCTGCGCGGGCAAGTCGAGCTTGTGCGAGAAGGCCACGGCACCGCGCTCGTCTAGCGCGCCGTTCTGCGACAGCAGCTGGCTGGGATTTAGCCCCTGATCTTCCAGATCTGCGTGATACGCCGCAGGGCTCGTGGAAAACCCTGCGGAGTTCGCCAGCTCGAACGAGCTGGGCGCGCGCGAAAGCGTATAGCGCGCGCCTGCTTTGGCCATCGGCGCGCCGAATAGGTAGTCACCGTGGCCCGTCCAGCGCGCCGTGTCGCCTCGAATGTAGCTCGGGCGTTCGCTCTCGACAGCAACCTTGAACTCCACCGGGCGATACTCGGACACGTCGAACGACTCGTAGATGACGTCTTCGTCCAGCTGAGCCTTGATCTGCCAAGCGCCCAAGTGTCCCGTGTCCGGAACCTTGAGCGTTACCGAGAACGTTCCGAATCGGTTGAGTTTGACCGGTTGCGTGTGCGTTCGTTCGGAGTCGGGGGAATACAGATCGAGCGTGAGTTCTTCGCCAGCGGGGGTGGCGTTGCCGCTGGTTTGTTCGCGGCGCACGATGCCTTTCACTTGCACCTCGTCCCCCGGTCGGTAGATGCCACGCTCGGTGAAGATCATGCCGTAGTTGCGCTTCCGCCCCGACCAATCGAAGGGCACCGAAAAACGCCACGGCGACAGAAAATCCCGCGCGCGTTCGAATGCCCAATCGTCGCCGCTCTGCGCCACCAAAATCGCGGCAGCATCAGCGTCTGACTCATCGAGGCGCGGCGCGAAATCCTGCGGGCCGATCTTGGCAATGCCTTGGGCGTCGGTCTCGTAGCGATGTTCACCGGAGCTGCCGCCCAAGATCCGTACGCTGGCCTTGGCCACGGGTTCGCCCGACGAGACCCGCGTCACCCAAACCAACGAGCCCTCGGGCGAGAGCTTGGCGGTGATCGCCAAGTCGGTCAGCTGCACGATCTTGAACGTCTCGAGCGCGCGATAGTCCTTGGGATTTCGCTCGTATTCGACGCCGATCGCCAGCGGCCCATGCCCGCTCGGTCCGAGCAGAGCGGGCAGAGCCAAGTTTTCTTTGCCAACTCGATTCAGACCCTGATTGGGCCTGATCGAACGCACGCGGGTCCGCGGCAACGCGCGAAATAGCTGCCAACGCTTGTCCGGCTGATCTTCGTTCGATAGGAGCAGCGCGTCTTCGGCCGTGAGCGCCGCGGTGCTCAAGCCATAGCTCTTCACGTTGAGCGAGCCGATGGGCACGGTGGTCGCGGTCTGCGGATCGAGCAGATGCCCTTGCACGCCGATCTCGACGGCCGGAAAATAGTCGTCGACAGCCATTTCGATGCTGTAGTTCCGAGCCAAGCTTTGGCCATGAACGTCGCGCAAGCCGGCGTCCACGCGCAGCGCATACGTGCTGCCGGCCCGAAACGGAGCATTGATGCTCAGGTACGAGACGGGCGTCGTGTCGTCAGTCCAATTCTCGAAACGCAGCGGCACGGCCGGTGTAATCGACAGCGCGCGCTTCAGATCCCGAAGCGGCACCGGGTTGCTCAGCTCGAGCGACCAGGAGCTACCGGGCGCGCATTGCTTGTGCGGTGTCTCACGATCGCAATTGACGCTGTCGACCTTGAGCGGCCCATAAGTCTCGACCGGGATCTCGAACGCCGCGGCCAGCTGCAACGGGCCCTCGAGACCCGTGAGTGAGGCGGCGACCGCCAGCTTGATCTCGGAATGGATCGGCAGCGGACGCGTTGGTTTCAGCTCGAGGCGCTTGGGCTGCTTCGGATCTGGCCGGACGACCGAGAAAGGCAAGGCCTCGCTCTTGCCAGCGCGGGTCGCGCTCAGTTTGCTCAGCGCCTGCAGCTTCTCTGGATCGACCGCCTGATTGAAATGGAGTGTGAATTTGGTCGCCGGCTCCAGCCCCCGGCTGCCTGCCGCCGGGTCCGAATCCACCAGCTTCAGGCGCGGCGTGCTGAACTCGAGCTGGAAGGGACTGCCCAAGGTTGCACCGTCGAGCGCGCGCAGCTCAGCGGGCACCGTGACCGTATACTGCGTGGAACCCGGCAAATGCGGCGTTTCTGGCACGAAGCGCAGGGCATGCGTGCCCACCCACAACCAGCGACCGGCGATCGGCGGCGCGATCGCAATCGCGGGCGGCGCAGCCCCGGCCAGCTCGAGCTTGCGGAGCGGACGGCTGAACACCAAACTGAGCTCGCTGACCTCGTTCGCCTCACCCTGCGGGCCCGCGAAGACCACGCGGAAAGCGCCGTTCTCGTCCTTCCCGCCGCGCGCACCCGCCCCAGGCGCGAGCGCGCCGTTGGCCGACTTGACTGGACTCTTGGCGCCCTCCACGCACGCCGCGCCAACGACCATCAGTCCAGCGACCAGCAGCGACCAGCGCAAGGGCCGAGAGCTTGCGAGCTTCACAGGGAGATTCATGGGAGTTGCGGCCGAGTCAGCAACAGGCGTGCCGCGGCCGCAATCGCGGATTTCAGCTGAAATTCGCGAGCGGATGTGGCCAGCCGGACGCACGGTTCGCGGCTGTCGGCACACGCCGCGCCGAACGCTGGCTGCGGTGTTGCTCGCGTTGCTGCTGCTGCTCGCCGGCCTTTCGCGACCGGCCCAGGCGCAGGTTCCGGCCGTGGGCGGCCAGAGCTGGTCGCGTCGACTGGCGGAGAGTCACTACCAGCGCGGACTCACGCTGGAGCAGCGCGGCGACATCGCGCAAGCCCTGCGCGAGTACAGCGAAACCATCGCCATCGACAGCACCTTGGGCGACGCCTACCTGCGCTTGGGCGCCCTGCGCGAACGCATGGGTGACGCACGCGAGGCCGAACTGATCTACTCCGAAGCGGTGCGCTTGGGCGACTCGCGCGCTCAGGCACTGGTGCAACGCTCGCATTTGCATCGCGCGGCCGGGCGCAGCAAACAAGCCGTGAGCGATTTGGAAGCCGCGGTCGAACTCGAACCGCAGCGCGAAGCGTTGCAGGAGTTGGCGCAGCACTATGTCGAGGCGCACGCCTGGGCGGCCGCCCTGGCTACCTTTCGTCGCATCGCCAGCAGCGCGCAGCAGAACGGCGAGAGCGCCGCGGCCGACAGCGCGCGGCTCGAAGTGCGCGCGCTGCGGGTCTTGGCAGCCGAAACCGACCCCAGCACCCAAGCCGTGAAAAAGCACGATTGGGTGGGCCGCGCGTTGACTCGCATCGCGCGCCGTTAGCGCTTCACGGCGAGCGAAAGCTGGCGCCGTGATCGTCGGACACGAGCACGCTATATGACTGCGTGGAGCGGTTGGCTCCGCCGTACAGAAACACGCGCCCATCGACCGTGAGCAATCGTGACGGCGTGCGCACATCGGCACGCACCTCCGGGTGCTCGGAAGCGTCGAAGGCGACGTAGAACGGCGTCCAAGTGCGCCCCTCGTCGCGACTCGACGTCACGCGCACGATGTCGCGGTGGGTGACCGAAAGCACGGTCGTGCCATGCACTCGCGCCACGTCCAGGGTCTGCTGGAACAAGCCGGGCGAAGCTTCTGCACGCGGCCCCGGCATCAGCGAGCAGCGCCCCGCAAATGGGCAATTGTAGAGCTCGCTCAGTTTGCTGCCCTGGGCGCGCAGCAAGAGGACCAGCGCTCGCTCGTCGCAGGCCAATGCGTAAACCGTGCTGCTTTCGGGGGCGAGCGGCGTCGCGTGCGCGGTGCCGTCTTGCTCGATCGAATTGACCTCGAGCATGTCGTGGTCGGCGCTGGTTGCCAGCTCGAACGCGCGACCATCGCCGGTCACGCACCGCTCCGCGAAGTCGCTCGTTGCCGCCATCGTGCCCGCGCGCCAAGTGAGCCCGTTGTCCGTGCTCTTGAGCAGCGAGAGGTGCGCGCCCTTGCCGAACGCGAGCCAGAGCGCATCCGGGCTGCGCTTCACCGAGCGGTACACGCCGCGCCAGCCGGGAATGCCGCGTCCGACTCCCGGCCGAGGCAAGCCCACGGGGTGGATGGCTTCGAAAGCCCCCAGCGACGGCTTCACCAGCGCCGTATAGCCGCGCACGAAGGGCCACGCCGCGTGCGCAGCAGAAACCAACGGCTCGCTAGTGACGGACAGCCCCAGCGTGCTCTCGATCCCGGCCAGCCCAAAGTCGCTGAAGCTTGCCGCGCTGAGCGCATGCTTGCGTGCCACCTCGGCCGAGCCGGTGATGGCCAAGGCGTGCTTGGCGCACTTCTCGAATGGTCGCTCGCTGGAGCCGGAGGCAACGATGCGGCGATGCACCAGCCGCGCGAATTCGCTCGGGTTATCACGAAACAACGCGGGGCCGGTCGGGCCTGCCATGCACACGGCATAGTCGGCCACGCTGGTCGCCAGGGTGTGCACGCGGTAACCCGCCAGCGCTCGCGGCACGAGCGAAAAAAGGAACCAGGCAACGAGGCCAAGTGCCAATACGCTACGGAGACGGATTGGGGGTCGTGGAAAGGCTACCGTCGATGCAGCCGGCGCGAGAGCCATGCTGCTCAGAGTCGACGATTTCCGCGACTTGGGCCAAGTTTCGCTGCTATTTTTAGATAGCGCTCACCTGGCCTTCAGCCCAAAACGGGGCGATCAGCCCATCGTGCGCGGGATCTCGTCCGTCTTCAGGCGCTTGCGGCGACGACGAGCGGCTTCGCTCATCTTCTTACGCTTCTTGATCGACGGCTTCATGTAGTGGCGACGGCGCTTCAGCTCGCGCAGAATGCCCTCCGCAGCCATCTTGCGCTTGAGGTGCTTGATCGCACGCTCAATGCCTTTGTCGCCGACTTGGACCTCGAGAGGCCTGCACTGAACCGATTCGCTGGTATTCGCCAAGGGGCCGTGGGTATGACAGACCCTTCGGGCCTTGGCAAGCCCAGATCCACCCAGCAGAACGCGTTATTTCGCATGGAACCACAATTTAAACCCACCGCCATCAAGGCTCCACACGGTGCTCGAACCTTCGAAGTCACCTGGGCCGATGGCCAAACGATGACCTATCCCCATGAAATCTTGAGAGGTTATTGCCCATGCGCCGGCTGCCAGGGGCACTCGGGGGCGATTCGCTTTCAGACCGGGGGCAACCAGGAGCTGCGCGAGATCGAGCGAGTCGGCAACTACGCGATCTCGTTCACCTGGGGCGACAGCCACAGTTCTGGCATCTACAGCTTCCGCTACCTGCGCACGCTCGGCGAAATGTTGGCCGCCCAGGGCGCCGAGGCCGTGAAGGCCTTGGGTGAACTGCCTCGCTCTTGAGCGAGCGCATCGCGATCATCAGCACTTCGTACCCCAGGCAGCCCGGGGATGCCGCGGGCCACTTCGTGCAGAGCGAAGTGACTCGCCTGCTCCGCGCGGGCCACGAGGTGCACGTCTTTGCGCCGGGTTCGCCGGTGCCCGCGAGTGACGGCGCGGAGCTGCACTGGCTTGGCGATCACGGCGCGTTCGGTTGGCCCGGCGCGCTCGCGCGTTTGAAGGAACGGCCGGCGCGCTGGTTGGGCGTCTTGGAGTTTTGCGTTCGTGCCCGGGCGGCGCTCCGTCGACAAGCGCCGTTCACGCGCGTGCAAGCACACTTTCTCGTCCCCTGCGCCTGGCCAATCGCGCTGTCTGCCACACCGTCGAGCCAGCTCGAACTGATCGGCCACGGCTCGGATGTACGCGCATTTTGTCGCCTGCCGGGCGCATTGCGCGGCCCGATCGCGCGCGCTTGGCTGGCACGCCGGGCCAGTCTGCGTGTGACCAGCTCCGAACTCGCGACCGCGCTTCGCCATGCCAATCCGGAGCTTTCGTCCGCGCTGCGCGTCGAAGCCAGTCCGATTGACGTCGAGGGCGTGCCCACGCGCCGCGCAGCGCGCGACGCGCTCGGCATCCCCGAAGCCAAGCCCTTGGTGCTGATCGTGGCGCGTCTGATCCCGGAAAAACGCGTCGCGCTCGCGCTACGAGCGCTGGCGCTGATCGACGCGCTGTCCGCCGTCGTGGTCGGCGACGGCCCCGAACTCGGACCGTTGCGCGCTCGTTTTCCGAACGCGCATTTCACCGGTTTCCTGCCGCGCTCGGAGGCTTTACGCTGGATCGCCGCGGCCGACGTGCTGGTCAGCGCCTCAGCCCACGAAGGCGCTCCGAGCGTGGTGCGTGAGGCGCGCGCCCTCGGCGTGCCCGTGGTCGCAGTCGCCGCGGGCGATCTGGCCGACTGGGCCACGCGCGATCCCGGCCTGCTGATCGTCGGCGCTTCCGGCCCTTCCTCGTGCTCGACGAGCACCGATGCGCGCTCGGGAGCGACCACTCGCGACTGAAATATTTGTGCACGAACACATTTTCGCGCAGCAATGGGCCCTCCGTGCGGCGGGTCCACGCACGATGGCGCGAATAAGCGTACGGGCACGCGAGCAGCGGCATTCCAGGGGCGCTCGCGATCCCGCCACGCACCTCGGAGCGCGCTCGATTCCCGCCCGGGTCAGCCTTCGGAACGCACGCGCGGCAATAGCTCGACGAAGTTGCAGGGCTTGGTGCGAGAGTCGAGCTGCGGCAACAAAATCTTGTCCAAGGCCAGGCGCACCGCGCCCGTGGAGCCCGGCAACAGAAAGACCAAAGTGGTACCGCACAGCGCCCCCTCGGCCCGGGATTGAATCGTGGACGCGCCGATCTCCGCGTAGCTGAGCCAACGAAATAACTCCCCGAACCCTGGAATGGCCTTGGTAACCAGCGGCGCCAACGCCTCGGGTGTGACATCGCGCTGCGTGATGCCCGTGCCACCGGTCGTGATCACCACATCGATCGCGGGCGAATCCACGCCGAAGGCAATTGCAGTGCGGATCAGCTCCAAATCGTCTTTGACGATCTTGCGCAGGGCAATCGCGTGACCGGCCGCGAGCAGCTGATCCATGAGTAGGCCTCCGCTCTTGTCGGTCTCGAGCGTGCGCGTGTCGCTGACGGTAATGATGGCAATCTGCAGTGGGGTCGGGACCGGATCCATGGTCTGCTTAGAGTAGCGCGTTTTTTTGGGCGGCGTGTATGCTCCCGCCGTGCATCGCTCTGCAACCTGGCTCGGCGCCTTGGCTTTGCTCGCGTGCACCGTCGCGGGCGCACCGAGCAACGAAGCCGAGCCACGGCCTGCGCAATCGACCTTGCCGGTGCCCGCACCTCCGCCCGTGTCCGTGGCACGCGCGCCGTTCGCCGCGGAAGGCGGACCAGGCGCCGTGCGCGCCGAGTTCGGCGCGGTGACCAGCGTCGAGCCGCACGCCACCCGCGCGGGCGTTGCGATACTGGAGCAAGGAGGCAATGCCATCGATGCGGCCGTCGCCGTGGCCTATGCGCTCGCCGTAACCCACCCGAGCGCGGGCAACCTGGGTGGCGGCGGATTCCTGCTCGTGCGGCCCAAAGGCGGCCCGACCTCCGCCTTGGATTTTCGAGAAAGCGCGCCGCTCGCACTGACGCGCCCGCGCTTTGACGCCATGCAACGCGCGGGTGGCATGGGTCCGGTTTCGGTCGGAGTTCCGGGCAGCGTCGCTGGCCTCGAGCTCGCGCACGATCGCTTCGGTCGCCTACCCCGCGCCGCGGTGCTGGCTCCGGCAATCGAGCTGGCGCGCGGTCACACCTTGGGCGTGCACCAAGCCGCGCTGCTCGCGGGCAGCTTCAACGCGCTCTCGCTGGACCCGGCAGCGCGCGCCATCTTCGGCAAGGAAAAAAAGCCGCGCGTGGCCGGCGAGCGCCTGGTGCAAAGGGATCTGGCTGCCACCCTGACGCGGATCTCCGATCAAGGGCGTGACGGCTTTTACACGGGCGCCACCGCCAGCGCGCTGAACGGCCTCGCGCGTGGCCTGATCACCAGCGCAGACCTGGTCGCCTACCAAGCCAAGTGGCGTGATCCGCTGCGCTTCGAGTACCGCGGGCTCACGGTGGAAGTCATGCCGCCCCCGTCCGCAGGCGGCGTCGCCGTCACGCAGATGCTGCTCATGCTGCAGGCCCTGCACGCGGAGACCTCGGGCCAAGACTCCGCCGCCGAACTGCACCTGTTCATCGAAGCCGCGCGCCGAGCGCAAGCCGAGCGCCGCTTCGGCGTGGTCGATCCCGACGCGCTGAGCCCGGCACAAGCGGCGCAAAAGCGCGCCCGCTGGCTGGACCCGAATACCTGGCTCGGTCCTTCCCCCATCGATCCTGAACGCGCCACACCATCGAGCAGCTTGCCGTCAACTACGAGCGATGGCTCGCGAGAGTCCGAGCACACCACGCACTTTTCGGTGATCGACGCCGAGGGCATGGTCGTCTCCTGCACCACCACCCTGTCGGCCTCGTACGGCGCAAAGCTCGTGCTGCCCCATACCGGGGTGGTGCTCAACAACTCCGTGGCCTCGTTCGCTGCCAGTGGCGACAATCAACCGGTCGGCGGCCGCCGCACGATCAGCTCGATGGCGCCCGCCTTGGTGCTCGACGGCGAAAACGCGGTGCTCGCCCTAGGTACCCCGGGCGGGGACACCATCCCGAACACGATCGTGCAGGTCCTGCGGCACATCGTCGACCACGGTGAATCACTCACGCGAGCCGTTGACGCGCCACGCGTTCATCATGGTTTCTTGCCCGACCTAGTGCGCTTCGAGCCGCGTAACCCACCGCCCGCCGCTACGCTGCGCGAACTTGCGCGTCGAGGGCATCAGCTCAAGCCGGCACGCGGCGCGATCGGCGACGCCAACGAGCTGTTGATTCAGCGCAACTTGGCCTGGGCCTACGCCGACCCGCGCGAGTTCGGCTTGGCTTTGGCAGCCAAGCCCGCGCCAACGCGCCTGCCGTGATCCGCACCAGCTCAGGCGAGCGCGATCGGAAGGGTGATTTTCAGCGCGGCGTCTTTTTTTCTGATCAGAACTGCCTGCTGCTTCCATTACCTGGCGATTTCCGCTTCCCAGCTCGTAGGGCTCGAAATGCCTTGGGAAAGGAGATTGACCTTAACCATCTAGGGTCGCCCCCTTCGGACATGTCATGCAATTCAAGAATTACTACTGGCTCAGCCTCTGTTTGATCGGTTTCGGAACTGCGGCGTGCGACGTCAACTCGTCGTCCAATGATGGGCCTGGTGGCGCCCCCTCCAGCAACGGAGGGGCTCAAGCTGCTGGCAACTCGGCACGAGCCGGAGCGCCGAGTGCGGGCACAGGCGGACTGGGAGGAAACGGAACCGCGGGTGGCGCTCAGGCCGGCGTGGGCGGCAGCTCGAGCAGCGCCGGCAGCTCGGGCGCTACGGGCATTCGCGGCATCAGCCCGTTGGAGGCGGTGAAGGAAATGAAGCTCGGATGGAACTTGGGCAACACGCTCGACGCACACCCGGGCGGCGAAACCGCCTGGGGCAACCCACTGACGACGAAACAGATGATCGATGCCGTGAAGGCTGCCGGCTTCAACACGATCCGGCTACCCGTGACTTGGAAGGACCACCTCGGGCCAGCCCCCGACTACGTCATCGACGCGACTTGGCTCGCCCGCGTTCAGGAGCTCGCCAACTATGTGCTTTCCAACGGCATGTACGCGATCGTCAACACTCATCACGACGAGTGGATCTCGCTGATGCCAGACGCGGATCATGCGCTGATCACCGACAAGCTGTCGAAGCTGTGGACCCAGATCGCGACTAGCTTCCGAAATCACGATGACCACCTCGTGCTCGAGACGTTCAATGAGCCACGCACGACCGACGCGACCGAGTGGTCGGGTGGCACTCCGGCGGCACGCGCAATTCTCAACGGTTACAACGCCGCCGCAGTGAAGGCCATCCGGGACACCGGCGGCAACAACGCACTCCGGTTCGTGATGATCCCGACTCACGGCGCAAACTCCGCCACCCAATGCATCAACGAGCTGATCGTGCCCAATGACGACGCTCGGATCATCATTTCGCTCCACACTTACTATCCGTGGGCCTTCTCGGGGGACGCCAAGGGCACTGCCGAGTTCGGTAGCGCCGCCGAATTGAGTTCGATGAACGCGGAACTCGACCGCATTGCCAATCTCACGGTCAAGAAGGGGCGCGCCGCCATCATCGGCGAGTGGGGCTCACTGGACAAAGGCAATACGGCGGTCCGGGTGACTCACGCGCAGGCGTATGCGGCGGCGATCCGCCAACATGGGCTGGTGCCAATTTGGTGGGACAACAACTTGATCGGTGTCGACCAGGGTTTCGGCCTTCTGAACCGGAGCACGCTGACCTGGTACTACCCGGAGATCAAAGACGCGCTCGTTGCCGGTGTGGCGAGCGTTCCCTGAGCCGAGCAGTGGTCTCCAGAGCCGGACCCGCCACCGAACGAGTCAGCTTCGGTCGGCGGGTGCGTGGTAACCCGAGATCACATCACGGTCAGGGATTTGGCGAGGTTTCGAGGCTTATCGATGTTGAAGCCGTTCGCCAGCGCCACGTAGTAGGCATACAGCTGAAGCGGGATGGCGTTCAGCATCGGTGACACGGCCGGGTGATGGGGCGGCATCGGGATCACGTGGTCGACCAGGCTGCGCGTTTCCGCGTCGTTGGCTGCGGCGATGGCCATCACGAAAGCGCCGCGCGCTTTGAGCTCGCGCACGTTGCCCAACATGCGATCGCGAGTTTCGTCCGGCGGGATCAGCGCCCACACCGGGCTGCCCGGCTCGATCAAGGCCAGTGGCCCGTGCTTCATCGCCGCGCCCGATAGCCCTTCCGCCGGCAGGTAGGCAATCTCCTTCAGCTTGAGCGCGCCTTCCGAGGCGACGGGCACATTCACGCCGCGTCCCACGAACATGGTAAAGCGCGCCTGGTAAAAGCGCTGCGCGAGGATTTTGCAATTTTCGGCCTGCTCGAGCATCAAGCCTACTTGCGCCGAAATCGACTCCAGCGCCGAAACCCACAGTCGCCCGTCCGTCGCGGATAGATCGCGCATGCGGGCGAAGCGCAGCGCCAAGAGCTCGGTCGCCAGCACCTGGGCGGTGAAGGCTTTGGTCGAACAGACGCTGATTTCCGGGCCCGCATGCACGTAGGTGCCAAAATCAGTCTCGCGCGAAAGCGAGCTGCCGACCACGTTGGTAATGCCCGCGCACAGCCCTCCGCGCATGCGGATCTCGCGCAATGCCGCCAGCGTGTCGGCGGTCTCACCGCTCTGCGAGATAGCGACGTACAGCGTGTGGCGATCGACGATCGGGTTCTTGACCGACAGCTCAGCCGCGTCTTCGGCGACGGCCGGCATGCGCGCGTAGCGGTTCAGCAGGTACGCGCCGACTTGCGCGCTGTACAGGCTGGTGCCGCAGGCCAAAAATACCACTTGGCGAATATCGAACAGCCGCGCTTCGTGCGTCTGCAATCCACCGAGTCGCGACGAACCGAGCACCGCGTCCAGGCGCCCGCGCATCGAGCGGTCGAGCGCCGCTGGCTGCTCACAGATCTCTTTCATCATGAAGTGATCGTACTTGCCGAGGTCGGCGTCGTCGGCGCGGTGCAAGATCTTTTCGACGCGTTTTTCCCGGTCGCGCTGCTCGAGATCCACCGTCTTGATCGAGGTCGCGGTGAGTTCCGCCACCTCACCCTCGTCGAGCACAATCATGCGCTCGGTGTAGGCCACGAGGGCGATCGCGTCGGACGCGACCCAGGTCGCGCCCTCACCCAACCCAACCACGACCGGGCTTCCCATGCGCGCTGCCACCAGCCGCTCCGGATCCTGCTGATCGAGCGCGACCAAGCCAGCCGTGCCTTCCACTCGCTTCATGGCAGCAACCACCGCATCACGCAGGCTGGCCCCGGCGGCTACCCCCTCGCCGATCAGCTCGGCAAGCACCTCGGTGTCCGTTTCCGAGCGGAACGTGACGCCCTTGGCCAGGAACTCCGCGCGCAAGGCTTCGACGTTGTCGATGATGCCGTTGTGGACGACAGCGATGCGTTGCTTCGAATCCGCATGCGGGTGACAATTGGCTTCGGTGACGCCACCGTGGGTGGCCCATCGGGTGTGACCGATACCGACATTGCCAGGTAACCCTTGGGGATGAGCCTCAGCCAGCGCGCTCAGGTGTCCGACGCGGCGCGCGACGCGCAAGCGTTTGTCCGAAACCGTCACAATGCCGGTCGAGTCGTAACCGCGATACTCGAGACGGCGTAAGCCGCTCATCACGATCTCCCAGGCAGGCTCGCGTCCGATGTAACCCATGATTCCGCACATTTGATTTTCCTTCTCAACCGTAGATGCGACGCCGGATTTGGCGCGTGCTGAGCGCTGGGGCCCTAAATCGAAGCACGGCGAGCTCGGCAGCAATGCGCTCGAAGATCACCGGGTTCTGCTCCCCTTGCGCCTGCAACTGTGCGTGGCGAGCGCTAATGAACTCATCGACGTCCAGCCGCAGCACGTCGAACACTTCATCGACCGCGCGTGAGGCTTGCTGCTCGGAAAGCCCAAGTAGCGCGCGAAGGCGGCGTTCAGCGTCATCGACCCCGATGCTCACCAGCGCACTCTGTCACGCGCTGGGCGTCGCGGTCAAATCACTTGCCCGAAATCGGGCAAGGTGGCATTAAACAGGGGGATTGGCGACTGGCTCCCGATCCCTTCAGCGATCGGATCCTGCTCAATTGAAAATGGATATGATTATCAGTTTCATTTAAGGGGAAACTGGCTAAGCTCCAGGTGCGTCGCAAGAGCAGCGGGCGCAGGAGGCCTAGAACGATGAAGAAGAGCCATTTCGTGCGTGTGACGAGAGCTTCGGCGGCTGCGGCTTCACAGCGACGAAACGGCTGAGCACCGCCCGCACGGCGTGGGCGAGGAGCTGGCGCCGCTGGTTAGCCCGCGCTCAACGAACTAGTTGCACTGGGCGACCGACCAATAGCCTTCACCGTCAGTCGTACCGGGTGTGTGCGTGCCACAACCTGAAACCGTACAGGTAAAGAGCCAGTTCTTGCTGGCGATGCAGCCCGACGTATTCACCATGCAGACGGCCTTCACCTTGTCACCGACGACGTACGAGTAGCCTGGGCAGTAGTTGGAAG
>DATEPG010000683.1:0-2306 GCA_035273265.1 Polyangiaceae bacterium | reverse complement strand
TGGATCCCGACCTTCGGCTATCAAACTGCGCGTCACGTAGGCACCGGCATCGTCCGGGATTTGCTGGTGGACGCGCAGACCACGTCGCGCTGGTATTTCGTGGTCGCGATGGGCCGCAAAGCGGGCCACCTGGCGCTCGGCATCGGCAAAGCCGCCGGCGCCACGCTCACGCTGATCCCCGAGGAATTCAGCTCGAAACAGGTGCCGCTCAGTGAAATGGTAGACACCTTGGTGGGCGCCATCATCAAGCGCCTGGCCTATGGCCGCGCGGACGGCGTGGCGGTCTTGGCCGAAGGCTTGGTCGAAGGACTCGATCTGGAAGAGCTCGCGCAATACGCGGACGTCGAACGCGACGAGCATGACCACATCCGAATCGCCGAGATCGATTTTGGTCGCATCATCAAGGCGCGCGTCAGTGAGCGACTGAAAGAGTTCGGCATCAAGGTCACGATCGTCTCGAAGGACATCGGCTACGAGCTGCGCTGTACCGATCCGATCCCGTTCGATATGGAGTACACGCGTGATTTGGGTTACTGCGCGGCCAAGTACCTACTCGACGGCGGTTCGGGCGCGATGGTCACGATCCAACAGGGCAAATTCAAGCCGATCAAGTTCGCGGACATGCTCGACCCCGAAACCGGGCGGACCCGCGTCCGGATGGTCGACATCGACACCGAGTATTACAAGATCGCCCGGCGCTACATGCTGCGCCTGCGCAAAGACGACTTCGAGGATCCGGACGAGATTCTGAAGTATGCGACCGTGGCCAAGACCAGCCCCGAAAACTTCAAAGCGCAGCTCGAATACCTGGTCAAAAACGAGCCGCCGCCGCTCGAATTCGAGTACTGAGGGCGCCGCACGAGTGCGCCTGCCCGCCCGGGAGCACGCTAATCTTCGTTTGGCGTGCCGTCAGGCGCCGTCTCCGGCTCTTCCTCGGCCGGACCCTCGGGATCAGGCACGGGAGCGACCGGCGTGCCGTAGTCAGGCACGCTAACCGTGCTCCCTGGCCGTTTCTTCTTGCGGTAGCGCGCGTTGCACACGCCGCGGGCCGCTTCATCGACGAACGGCAGCGGTAGCGCGGGCGGAGTGGCAAAGGGCGGGTGCTCGAAGTCGAACAGGTCGTAGGGCGCGGTCGAATTGGCGTCGCGCGCGCTCATTGCAGGCAGCTCGAAGCGGGCCTGAATCAAGCGCGGCACCGAGCTATGACTATATACCTGGTGCGAAACGTAGTGGGCTTTCGCAAATGGCGAGACCACGATGAACGGCGTACGCATGCCCAGGCGATCGAAGCGCGCGCGTACGTGCCGCTTTTCCAGCATCGGTTCGATCTGGTCGGGCACGCACGCGGGGGGCGGCGGCACATGGTCGAAGAATCCGCCCGGTTCGTCGTACATGATGAACAACGCCGAGTGCGCCCAGGCCGGGCTCTTCATCAAAGCGTCGATCACGCGCGCCACGAAGCGCTGCCCGAGCTGCACGTCCGCCGGCGGGTGTTCGTCCGTGGCATCTGGTCCGCCGTATTTGGACTCGATCCAGACATACGCCGGCAGCGTGTTCTGCTTGGCATCCGCGAAGAAGCCGTCCAAATCCTTGAAATGGTCACCTTTGATGTCGTGCAAATGCCGAAAAATCTTCTCTTCGAAGGTGACGCCCTCCGAGTACACGACCCACTCGATGCCCTTGCGCGAAAGCTGGTGAAACAGCGACTGCTCTTCGGGCAGCGCCGGCGGAGCGGTATTGCCGATGTGGCCAAAGCTCGAGGCCGAATGGAAAAACATCCGATTGGGCCAAGTCGGACCGAGCATGGAAGCAAAGTAGCGATCGCCGATCGCGAACGTGTTGGCGAGCGTGTAGTAGTAGTCGAGATCGCTGGCGTCGTAATAAGCCAGAGCGCGCGTGCCCTTCGGGTTACTGGTGGCGACGAAGCCATCCATCTTGCCGTCATTGTACTGCTTGTGCGCCGAGTTCCAATCGTGGCGCGTGTCTTTGCCGCACAGCTGCGTGGCGTGGTAAGGCGCAACGTCACGTTTGGCGCGCGGGTCGGGATTGACGTAACCCTTAGGAGTTACATCAGCGTCGACTTGCCCGAAGCGAGCCAACTGATGAAAATAGTGATCGAACGAGCGATTCTCCTGCATCACGATCACGAAGTGATCGATCGGAATGCGCTGCCCAATCGGATCCGCGGCGTCCAACGTGTGCTCGGGCATCGCGCCCTTCTTGAACTCGCACGCTTCACGTCGCTGGAGCGCGCTGCGCGGCGGGCGCGGCGGCTTTGCGGCACTAGCCGCCTCCGCCGGTGCCAT
>DATEPG010000682.1:0-7080 GCA_035273265.1 Polyangiaceae bacterium | reverse complement strand
GCGCAGCCAGCGTTACGCTGGGTTCCGGGCTTGGACGCCGAAGGCTGAGTGCGACGCGGGGCTGCTGGTGACCATCAATCAACGGCGATCGTGACGAGATCGGGCACGGGCACGGGCACGGCACGTTTACGGGGGAGAGTTTGGGGCGCGGCGGGCTAGATACACGCGGCTAGTCCCCCTATGCTGTCGGGAGTGCCCCTCGAGCTCAAAGCACCCAGCGGACTGTGGCTGCTGGGCTTGCTCGCGCCGCTCTTGATTTTGTACGTGCTCAAGATTCGGCGGCAGCGCGTGACCGTCTCGTCGACCTGGCTCTGGGCAGCAGCGGCTCGCGACTTGGCCGCGAAAAGCCCGTTCAAACGGCTGGTCGCACAAGTTCCATTGCTGCTCGAGTTGCTTGCTTTGGGCCTGCTCGCGCTCGCGCTCGCGCGGCCCGCATCGCGCGCTGGGCACATCGCCGGTGACCACGTCGCGATCGTATTGGATACCAGCGCGTCGATGGCCACCATCGAGCCCGACGGCCGTTCTCGACTGGAGCACGCCCGAGACGCTGCCTCATCGGTGATTGCGGCGCTGGCACCCGGCGCGCAAGCGGTGATTGTCGAGGCTGGGCGCGACGCCCATGTGGTTTCACCCATGGACAGCGACCGGAGGCGCCTGGAAGCGTCGCTGGCGAAACTGGAAGCTTCTGACGCCGAAGGCCGGATGACCCAAGCGATCGCTACGGCCAGCAGCCAATTGCGGCCCTACGAGCGGAACTCGCGGCTGGTCGTGGTCAGTGATGGCGCGCTCGCCGATCGAGACGCTTTTGCGGCCAGCAATTTGCCCCTCGAGTTGGTCCGCGTCGGCAGTCCGGTCGACAACGCGGCCATCGTGCGCCTCGATATCGCCAGCGCCGAAGACAAGACGACCCACCGGGAGCAACTCCAGGCGTTCGCGATGGTCCAGAACTACGGGCAGAAGCCGCGTAGCCTGTACGTCACCCTGAGCCTGCGAAACGTCGTCCAGCCGTTGGCCTCACGTCGCATCGACCTCGGGCCGGGTGAACGCAGCCCGGTCGTTTTGGGTTTCGAACCCGCGCCCGGCGACGTGGGTGCCGGCCTAATCGTCGAACTTTCCCCACACGACGCCCTGGCCAGCGATGACCGCGCCTATGGCCGCGTGCCGAGCAGCGCCAAACTGCCCGTAGTGATGGCTCCGGCCAAGGGCAACCCTTGGGTGGCGCGCGCCTTGGCCTCGGATCCCAATGTCGAGCTGCTCGGCAGCTCGCTTGCGGGGCTGGCCAGCGCCGGAGTCGCCCCGGATGCGCTGATCGTCGTGAGCGGCGCTTGCCCGTCGAACGCGCCCGGCGGCGATCTGTTGATCCTGGATCCTCCGCCCGGCCCATGCGGGACCTCGCTGGTCGGCCCGAAGCTCGAGGCCCCGGTGCTCACCTCTTGGGCCGAGGTCGACCCGCGGCTGCGCTTTCTATCGCTCGATGGCGTCGAATTACGCAGCGCGCACCGGCTCGAGGCCGACTCTCCGCAAGCCGCATTGGTCCAGAGTCGCGAAGGCACACTGGTCGCGGATGCCTCCAGCCCCGGGCGCAGCATCACCGTGGTCGGCTTTGACGTAGGCGACAGCAACTGGCCGCTGAAAGCCTCGTTCGTGCTGTTTATGCGCAATGTCGTCGAGCTCGCCCGCAGCCATCGGGTCCGCGGAGCTGCCGCGCCAGCCCGAGTCGGCGAAGCGTACAGCTTACGAGTGCCACTCGAGGTCGCAGAAGTCGACTTGGAGAGCCCGGGCGGGAACCACCAGAAGCTGACTGCGCGGGACGGCCTGTGCGTCGTACCGAACTTGCAGCGGGCGGGCTTCTACTTCGCCAGCTATGCCGGGAAAAATCCGGGCAGCGCACTGTTTGCTGCCAACCTCACCAGCGAACGCGAGAGCGATTTGCGCCCACACGAGCTGCCCACACGGCAGGGTCAACCGCTCCCGGCCCGCAGCGCGCGCGAACTCGCGTCCGCCGTGACGGACTGGTCTTGGCTACTGGCAGCGCTTTCGCTGCTGCTGATTGCGCTCGATGTCTGGTGGGTCACGCGCAAGCCGCGCCAATCTTCGTTGGCCCCGCCGCGCCGGCCGGATCGCCCTCTCGAGGTCAACCGGTGAAGGCACTGCGTCACGCTTTGCGCGTCTTGGCCGTGCTGCCCTTCGTGCTGTTCGTGCTCGGCCGCTGGCCTGCGCTTTACGTGCCCTACCTGCGTTTCGAGCGACCGTTCTTGGCTCTGCCGGCCGCGGCGGTGGTTTGGTTCGTCGTGGCTCGTTTGGCGCGGCTGTCCGCCCGCCAGCACCGAGCACGCCGCGTCCTACAAACGCTCCTGCTCGGCGGTGCTGCATTGTGCGCAGCCTACGGGCTGATCGGCGTCGAGCTCGGCCGGCCATTGGATCGGCTAGCGGTGATCGTGGCCATCGATCGCAGCCGTAGCATCGATTTGGTACCCGGTGCAGACGCCCGGATCGCTAGCGAACTGCGCGTGGCCGAAATCGGCATGCTCGAGCACGACCGGATCGGCACGGTGGCCTTCGGTGCGAGCGCCGCGGTCGAGGATCCGTTGCGCGAGCGTTCGCTCTTGCCCGCCCCGCAGCGGGCTGAAATTGGCCGGGACGGCACCGATATCGGGGCAGCCCTGCGGCGCGCCCTGGGTGAAGTGCCGGCCGATGCAGCCGCCCGAATCGTGATCTTGAGCGACGGCGTGGCGACGCGCGGTGACACATTGAGCGCCGCGGCGGCAGCGGTGGCCGCGGGCGTCGCGGTCGACGTCGTGCCACTCGATCAGGCCAAGGTGCCCGACGTGCGCATCGCCTCCGTGCGCACCGCGCCGCGCGCCAACGCGGGCGAAGCGCTCGATCTGCGCATCGTCACCGAGTCCACGTCCGCCGCCAGCGTCGAACTCAGGATCCTCCGCGACGGCCAGCTGATCCGCGAGGGCGAGGCAAAAATCGCCGCTGGCGAGGACGTGCTGCATTTGCGCGAAGTGGCCGGAGATCCGGGATTTCACCGTTACGACGTGGAGATCAGCGCACTCGACCCCCAGCTCGATCAGGCACACGAAGACAATGCCGGCTCCGCGTTCGTACGCGTACGCGGTGAAGCCGTGGCGCTGATCTTGGAACGCGACCCGCCGCTCGCAAAAGGGCTCCAGCGCTCGCTCGAAGCAGCCGCGTTCAAGGTGCAAGTGGCGGGCTCGAGCGGGGTGCCGGCGGACCTCGCCGCCTTCGCCGCCTACGATCTGGTAGTACTGAGCGACATCGCAGCCAGCGAGCTATCGGCCTCCCAGCTCGACGCCCTTGCTTCGTACGTGCGGGATCTCGGAGGCGGTCTGCTCTTGATGGGGGGCGATCGCTCGCTCGGCCCGGGCGGCTTCGGCAAAACCCCGGTCGAAGCCGTGAGTCCAGTCTCGTTCGACCTGAAACAGGAGCGCCGCCGCGCCAGCTTGGCAGAGGTGATCGCCGTCGACTATTCCGGTTCGATGGCGATCACCGCCGGCTCGAAGACCAAGCTCGAGCTGGCCAACGAAGCCGCGGCGCGCAGCGCTGATTTGCTCGGCGCCGGTGACCGCCTGGGCGTGATGCACGTCGATACTGCGGTGCAGTGGACCGTGCCGCTCGGCCCAGTGCTCGACAAACCCCAAATCCAGGCCGCCATTCGCGCGGTTGGCCCCGGCGGGGGCGGCATTTTCGTGGATTTGGCGCTCGAGACCGGCTTCAAGGCGCTGGCCAAAGAACACGTGCAGCTCAAGCATCTGCTGCTTTTCTCGGACGGCAACGACGCAGAAGAGCGAACGAATGCGTTTGCGCTGGTCACTTCCGGCAAAGCGCGAGGCATCACCACCAGTGTCGTGGCGTTGGGCAGGGGCTCGGATGTGGCGGCGCTGGAGCACATGAGCAAGCTCGGCGACGGCCGCTTCTACTTGATCGAGGACGCCAGCCGCCTGCCGGCCGTGTTTGCCCAAGAGACGATCCTCGCCGCGCGCAGCTCGATCAACGAACTCTCGTTCCGTCCGCAGGTGGCGAGCCCGGGACCGGCAACGCGTGGCATCGACTTTAGCAGCGCGCCACCGCTCAAGGGCTATGTCGTCACGCTGCCCAAGGGCCGCGCACAAGTCCATTTGAGCGGCCCTGAAGGCGATCCGATCCTCGCCACTTGGTCAGCGGGTATCGGCCGCGCGGCGGTCTTCAGCAGCGACTACAAAGATCGCTGGGGCGTGGCTTGGACCGGCTGGGACGGCGCGGAGCGCCTATTTGGACAGCTCGGGCGCGATCTCTCACGCCGTGCCGACAACCCACGCGTGCGCCTCGAAGCGGACACCTTGGGAGGCGAGCTGCGCCTGCGCGCGAGTGTGCTCGATGAGCACGGGCGCGCCGAAAATTTCCGGCGCCTCGAAGTGCGCGTGGCCGGCCCTGACGGGTTTTCGGCCACGGTGCCGCTGGAAGCCGCGGGCGCAGGCGCGTACGCCGGCAGCCTGCCCCTATCGCGCCCCGGTGCGTACGTCGCAACCGCGGTCGACGAGCAGACCAACGAAGCGCTGGGCACGACCGCCGCCGCGTTGTCCGCCGGAGAAGAACTGCGCCCCACTGGCACCGATCGCGGCCTCTTGCGTCAGATCACGCGCGTCACCGGCGGCAAGGTACGGGACACTCTGGCCGGCATTTTTACCGATCGCGACGCGCTGCGCTTCGCCTATCAAAATCTGAGGGAATGGTTGTTCGTGTTGTGCGCAGGGTGCCTCTTACTGGGCGTGGCCAGCCGACGTTTGGCCATACCTGATTTCATGCTCGGTGCAGCGAGCACGGTTTCCAACTGGCTGGTCGCTGGACGGCAGCGAACGCCAGCCAGCCGCGCGAAGCTCGGCCCGAGCCCGAGTCTCGAAGCACTTCGCCAAGCCAAGGTCCGCAGCGAGGCAGACCGCCCAGCGCCACGCGCGGTACCCGACGCTACGCCGCATTTCGCTCGGGCTTCGCAACCACCCCCCGAGGCCACGCCAGCTCGAGCGAACGAGGCGCAAGCCGCTGGCCGCTCGAGCCGGCCGCCTGCGCGCCAAGCCACCGCCGCCGAAATCTTACTTTCGCGCCGCCGCGGGAGAAAGCAGTGAACTCGTGGCCGGTCTGCGCTCTGCTCGCGCTTGCGCTCGGCTCGAGCGGCTGCGCGCGCGCGAACCGCGACGGGGCCGCGCCGCTCGCGCGTGAGCGCTTCGTGAGCACACCGAGCAGCATGGCCTACGTGTCGACCGAACGCGATATCCTCGGCCTGACCGGCAGTCTTCGTTTTGGCGGCCCACTCGGTCGCAGCGCGCTCTATCTGAAATTCCCAAGTCAATGGCGCGCCCGAGGCATCCCGGAGCAAGCATTCTTGACGCTCTCCGCGCGCGAAAGCAGCGCGATCACTGACGCAACCGTGACCCTCGAGGCTTGGCGCATCAGCGCCGATTGGCAAGCGCATACGCTGCAACATTGGTCGGACAAACCCAGCCTCGCCCCGCCCTACGCCCGCACTCGCATCAGCGCTTCGCCCGCCCAAAATCTGCGCATCGACATCACCGAACTCGTGCGCTTCGCGGCCCAGAACCCGGAACGCGACTTCGGTGTCGCCGTGATCGCCAGCGCTAGCGAGGGCCCCGGCGTGACCTTCAGCAGCGGCTTTGCCGGTGGTTCGGCGCCCCGCCTCGAGCTCTACTTTCGCTGATTCAGTGCTGCTGCGTTGGTCAGCAATGCCACGCTGTGGCCAAAGGCACCGCTGGGCAAAGCGCGGCGAGCTGCCTCGCTCGTGAAAGCTGCGCTTTTGTAGGTGCAAACAAGGGCGGAACGACACTTGCAAACGCGCTGGGCATGGCCGCGCTGCTGCCCTCTTCCCTACTGCTGATGCTCGCCCGCACTGAGCACGAGGCCACGGACGATCTGCTGGCCCCATTGCTCATCCTCAGCGTGGTGCTGGTGCTCGGAGTCGCGCTTTGGGTTTTCATGTTCGGGGCGCCCAAGTCCAGCGCGGCAGTAGCCAGCACCGCTGTGCCCTGCGCGTCCAACTCCGCAGCAAGCCAATCTGCGCCACGGCATGCGTCCCCCGCAGCAAGCCAATCTGCGCCACAGCATACGCCGCAGCCAAGTCGTGTGGCTGTGGTCCCGAGCGTGGTACCGACCCTGCGTCGCGTTATTCGCCTGCACTCCACCACGCCCGGACAGTCTCCCCACGAATACAACGTGGGGGACACGCTGGGTAGGCGTGGATCCGCGCTCGTGCGAGCGGCATAGGCCCGAGCGCGCACTCGCTGCCCCAATCCTTTGCGAGTGCTTCACGGGATGTGGCATTGGCACGAGCCTGGCGAGAACCGCCACAGGCTCGTTTTGTTCGACACAGATGCCATTTTTTCGATACCCGATTCGTGACGCACGATCACCGGTGTCATGCCCACTCCCTAGCTGCTCAGTGTTGAACGAGTATGAAACATTGGCTTAAATGGCCAATGACGAACGACTCGAGACACTGGATCTCAACTCGACTGACTCGGCAAACGCTCGAGAGAGTGTGTCATTTCATCGCCGCAGCGAGCTTGCAGGAGTGGAGATCCGGTCACTGAAAAACTCCGCCCGAGCGTTCCGCTTCTACAGCACCGACTTCGAATTTTTAGCGCCAATCAGCTGGCACGGAGAGATCTGGCATCGAAGGCGACAAGCGCTGATGGACTCGAGTACGGTCCTTTCTGCGCACCCGGGCGAAGTCTTCTTCACTCGTCGGGTGATCAGGCCAGGAGCCGCAAATTTCCTGGCGATCGACCGGGATGTCTTTCACGAATACCTGTCGGAGCACCCGCTACCTGCCAACAAGCTGCAGCTCCGCCCACTCACGAAAATGTCAGACTCGTTGAAAGACAAGCTACTCGAGGTATTTCGAGTGGTTCGTCCGGGTCCTAGCGCACTGGAAATTCAGAGTGCGATGGTCGAGTTCGTCGCCGCGATGGTCGTCGATCTGCTCGAGGAATCATCCGCCGGAACTGCCAATATCGACTCGGACTTACGGACGGCGCAGCGAGTTCACGAGTGCTTGCACTG
>DATEPG010000681.1:0-2371 GCA_035273265.1 Polyangiaceae bacterium | reverse complement strand
TATTTCCTCTGCCACCCGCTCGTGTCGTGCACTCGGTCTATCTCTCAGTGAAACCATGAACTGACGAACCGGATGCGGGAAATCCGCACGTCCGGGTCCGTGGGAGCCCTGGGGGAGCAATCCCCCGGGGCCACCTAGCCGAGTAGCGCCGCGGCCCGGCGCAGCCTTCGGCGTCGCGCCTCGAGCCGGTTTGGGGTCGAAAGAGGCAACGGGCACGGCCGATGGCCGATACGGTGCGATGGATCTGGATCACGAGCGTTTGGATGTTTACGACCTCGCGTTGGATTTTCTGGTTCTCGCCAGTGAGATCATGAAGAGTTGCTGGACTCGAAACCCAACGATTTCCCATGGAGCACACGCGCCATCCAATGGAAAGCCATTTCCCGCCTTCCGGGCACGGGCACGGGCCGACCTGAACTCAGGGACAGCCCGTTTGGCGCTGCGGGGACCGGCGTTGGCGAATGCGCTACACCTGCTCGGCCAATGACCATCGCCGTCGTCGCAGAGAAGCCCTCCGTCGGGCGTGATCTCGCGCAGGCCCTCGGCGCGACCCGGCGTGCTGAAGGCACGCTCTCCGGCAACGGCTACGTGGTCACCTGGGCGATCGGCCACTTGGTGGGGTTGGCAGAACCAGAGGGCATTCACCCTGAATGGAAACGTTGGCGTCGCGAAGACCTGCCGATGCTGCCCGAGCGCTGGCCGCTCAACGTGTTCGCAGCCACGCGCCCGCAGTTCGAAATCGTACGTCAGGTAATCAACGCGCCCGACGTCGAGTCCGTCATCTGCGCCACGGATGCCGGCCGCGAGGGCGAGCTGATCTTCCGACTCATTTACGAAGCCGCGGGCTGTCGCCGCCCGGTGCAAAGGCTCTGGATCTCATCCCTGACGGAGAGCGCGATTCGCGACGGTCTGCGCCGTCTGCGACCCGCGCGCGACTACGACGCTCTGGCGAACGCCGCGCTCGGCCGGAGTCGCGCAGACTGGCTCGTGGGCATGAATTTGTCGCGCGCCTACGGCCTAGCGCTGGACGCGCCGCTATCGGTCGGTCGTGTCCAAACGCCGACGTTGGCCATGCTCGTCGAACGCGAGCTGAAAATTCGCGACTTCGTGCCAGAGGACTACCTGGAAGTCGTGGCCACGTTTGCTCCACGTGAAGGACAAACTTACCGCGGAACCTGGTTCAAACCGGGCCCGGCGAAGACGATTCCACACCCGCAGCGCTTGCCCGCCTCGGGCGCGGAAGCAAAGCAGGTCGTCAGCCGAGCGCTGTCGGGTCAGGCGCGCGTCGCCAGCGTACACTCGCAGACCAAAAAGCTACCCCCGCCGCTGCTCTACGATTTGACCGAGTTGCAACGGCACCTGAATCGCCTGCACGGCTTTTCCGCGCAGCGCACGCTGGATGCAGCGCAGTCTCTGTACGAAAAGCACAAACTCTTGAGCTATCCGCGTACCGACAGTCGGCACCTGTCAGCGGAGGTCGCGAAGAGTTTGCCGGAGGTGGTCAACGCCATCTCGGCTCCATATCGAGCACATCTGGCCGAAGGCACGGGCGTTCGGCCGCTGACGCGCCGCTTCGTCGACGATAACCAGGTGCGCGATCACCACGCGGTCATTCCAACCGCGATCGCGGCCGCGGGACACTCGCTCAGCGCGGACGAGCGAAAGGTCTATGACCTGGTCTGTCGGCGCCTGTTGCAGGCTTGGCACCAAGACTTCGTTTGGGCGGCGACCGAAGTGATCACCGAGATCCATCCACGCTTGGCCTTGGGTGAACCAATCGATAGTTATCGCAGCCTAGGGACTGCGATTGAAGAGCAGGGTTGGAAAGTGCTCGATCTGGGGGAGCTCAGGCCGCCGCGTGACAAGAAAGACCCAGCGCTTGCCGCGAACCCGGCCGAGCACGAAGCCAATGACGGCGTTTTGCCGCCCGGGCTCGAGCGCGGTCAAGCGCCGCGCGTGGTCGACGCAAAAGCGTTGCCCAAGACCACGCGTCCGCCGCCACCCTTGAACGACGCGACGTTGCTGACCGCCATGGAGACGGCGGGCAAGACGCTGGACGAAAAAGAATTGTCGGAGGCCATGAAAGACAGCGGTCTGGGCACGCCGGCGACGCGCGCCAACATCATCGAGACTTTGATCAGCCGCGGCTACGTGAGCCGTGACGGCAAAGCGCTGCGGGCCACCGAGCGGGGGGTCGGCTTGATCGATGTCGTGGATGCCGAGGTGAAGAGTGCGGGCATGACCGGCGCGTGGGAAGCGCGACTGCAAGCGATCGCGCGGGGCAAAGGCGAGTTGCCGCAGTTTCTCGAGCAAATCGAGGCCTACGTGACGGAAGTAGTGGGGCGCGTGCCACGCTCCTTGCCACCGCTCG
>DATEPG010000680.1:0-43751 GCA_035273265.1 Polyangiaceae bacterium | reverse complement strand
CTGAGCGAGCAACTCCAAGTTCTGTTTTGCAAAGAGCCGCTTCACGCTTGAGAGCCTCGCCGCGTCGCTCGCGTGTTCTGAAAGCGCCCAGACAAGCGTTCTTTGCGCCGCAGCTCGGCGGCGTCCACCAGCATGCGACCTGCCCAGCGATAAACATTGAACTCCGACACTAGTCGCCGCATGGAACGCATGCGCTCGCCTTGTTCGAACGTGGGCATTCGCAAGGCCGCGGCCAGAGCATCACTGGCCTCCCGCAAGTCATAGGGGTTGACGATCAGCGCTTCGGTTAGGTCGCGCGCTGCACCGGTGAATTCGCTGAGCACGAGCACACCGCGCTCGTCATCGCGAGCGGCTACGAATTCTTTGGCCACCAGGTTCATGCCGTCGTGCAGGCTGCTCACATAGCAAAGGTCGGCGGCGCGGTAGTAGCGAAATACGGTGGTCGGTTCGTGATGCTCGCGAAGCAGGATGATCGGGCGGTAGCGCCCGATTGCCCATTTGGCATTTATCTGAATGCTCAGGGCCTCGACCCGGTCGTTCAGTTCCTGATAGCGAGCGATCTTGGTCCGGCTGGGCGCCGCCAGCTGAGCGAACGTGAATCGACCACGAAATTCTGGGTGACGAGTCAGAAGCTCATCTACGGCCGAGAGCCGCTCCTCGATCCCCTTCGTGTAATCCAGGCGGTCGATGCCCACGCCGAGCAGGGCGTCTGGGGCGAGCCCAAGCTCGCGCCGAACGAGCAATCGGGCCTCGTCGGCCGGGGGAACGAGGGTCAGCCAATGCACCGGCCACTCGATCGAGATCGGGTACGGTCGTACCAGGGTTCGCCGCGGCCCCTGAATGATGGCGTTCGATTCGCGATCGATACGACTTTCCATGAATGCATCGACCGAATCGATGAAGTTGTTGCAGTGCTGCTGAGTGTGGAAACCGATCACGCTCGCTCCGAGCAGGCCACTAATCAGCTCTTCACGCCAAGGGCAGATACCAATGCGCTCGGCGTTGGGCCATGGTGTATGCCAAAACGCGATGATAGTCGCGCGCGGCAAGCGCTCGCGGATGAGCTTCGGCGCCAAAGCGAAGTGGTAGTCTTGGACCAGAATGATGGGATCATCGGCGTCGACCTCGTCGCACACCGCGTCAGCAAACTTTTGATTCACGTGCACATAGTGTTGCCAATCTTCGGCCCGAAACACAGGCCGCGTGTGAGCGACGTGGCACAGCGGCCAAAGTCCCTCGTTCGAGAACCCGTAGTAGTAGCCTTGCTCTTCCTCATCGGAGAGCCAGACGCGGCGGATCGAGTAAGACTCTTCGCCGGGCGGAACGAGAATTCGATCATTGGCATCGACGGTATCGCGATCTGCAGAACCGCTGCCATGCCCTACCCAGACTCCCGAACACGCGCGCAGAACTGGTTCCAGCGCGGTGACTAGTCCGCTTGCAGGATGCAGCACGCGAACTTCCGCGCCGACCTTTTGGTGCACGTACGGCTCACGGTTTGCAAGGATCACGATTCGTTCACCGTGTAGGTGCTCGGTCAGCGTCGCTCGAAGCCGTTCCGCGCTCCAAGCACCAGCGCGTACGTCCCGGCCCCGCTCGACCGCGAGTCGCCCTGCGAGCTCGCGCACGTCGCGTAAGAGAGGTTGAAATTGGCGGCTCGCTTGACCTGTCAGCGCACGCCGCAGATCGAGAGTCCAGCCGCGCCAGGCGAGCCGTGCGGCGAGCAATGTCACGAGGGAGGCAACCAGCGCGAGCACGAAGAACGCGACGAGCAATAGGTCCCTCGCGGTGGCCTCGCGGTGCTCGAGAAAGCTCAGGTCATGCACCAACACGACCGCCCCCAGCGGGAGCGTTCCATTGCTCAAGGGCACGACGCTGACGTGCACCGGCCCAGACGGAACCACCGCTCGAGTGCCCGATGCCTCCCCGTCCTGCTCCTCGTGACCTCCAGGACCGAGCAACGCGCCGCACGACAACGTCGCCGGAAACGCCCGCGTTGCCGCGAGCAGCCTGCCGTCCGAAAAACAGGCGGCCGCTGCCATGATACGCTCGTCCCTAGTAATATCGTCGAGCGTCTGGGCCAAGCGAATCGGATCGGAGCGCCAGTGGTTGGTGAGGCTCTCGCGAGCCGACGCCACCGCCAACCTGGATCGGAGCGAGAGGTCCGCCTCGAACCAATTCTGCGTGGTTCGAGCCAGCGCCCAATAGCCCAGCCCGGCGAGTACGCCGAGGGCCAGCAGCAACACGGCGATGAATTTGAGCAAGCGCGGCATTCAGGCACGGTAACATGAGATTGTTGGATATCCAATGATCTCGTGGTACCGTGCCTGGATGCTTTCGGACCTGGGTTTGATCGGCAACTGCCAGATAGCGGCCCACGTTCGTCGCGATGGGGCGATCGTGTGGTGCTGCTTGCCGCGCTTCGATTCGCCGCCGGTGTTCGGTGCCTTGCTCGACGAGCAGGACGGCGGCCGGTTCTCGATCGGACCCTCTGCTCTGATCCCCGGTGTCCAACGCTATCTTCCGAACACCAATGTCCTGGAGACTCGTTTCGATACACCTGATGGTGCATTTCGTGTGCTCGACTTTGCACCACGCGTGTGGTTTCACGGCTATTCGATCGAGCTGCGCCTGACGACGGACATGCCTCTCTCGTATATCGACGACGAACCGTTCGCGCTCACCACGCGGCCGCAGACATTCAGCTCGCTCATGTGCTGGGCTGCGGCCGACTGCATGAGCCGGATTGCGGCGGCGCATCGCCCTGACGAGGTTCAGGAATTCGCGCTCGCGGCCGCACGCATTCGAGACGAAATTCTGATCAACGCCGTCGATCCCGAGCGCGGCTGCTTGCTTGCCGACTAGAGGGAACGGAGGTGGACGCGGCGCTGCTGCAAGTGGTGACCTTGCAGCTCCTGCCATCGACGATCCGCGGATGCCGGCAACCGTAGCCGCGATTCGCCACGACTTGGAGCGCGATGGCTGGTTGCAGCGCTATCGCACCGACGACGGTTTCGGAGTGCCGGATGTTGCATTCACGCTGTGCAACTTTTGGTTGGTAGAGGTTCACGCCGCCTTTGCCGTGTCCCCTCGCTGGTGAGTGCGGGACGTTAGGAAGCGTGAGCGAGCGAGCCCTTTTGCTCGTGCGCCTTCGATAGTCATACGGTTCGAGTTGTGACCTTATCTTCCAACCGGTACGCTCGGTCGATGCAGTTCAGCGCGGCTGGTCGCCGGTTCTGGGGCCCGGCGGGATTGGCGATGCTCGTCGTCCTGGCTTTCCCGCTGAGGTCGCTGGGCGCCGACGCCGGACCCGACGATGGCGGTGCGTCACCCGGCGCCGATGTCGACGCCGGCACTCCTCTGAAAGGCGACCCACGCGCTGCTCAGATCCGCTCGCTGATCGCCGGCACGCTCCCCGTTCAAATCGAACCGCAGAGCCTCTTCTCTGTACCGATAGCGGACGAGCCCGCGCAACAGGTCGAGCGGCTCCGACTCGCGACGTTGCTCGGCGTGCTGGCTGAGCGCGCCGATGCAGGGGCGGCTCCATCCGCGAAGTCCAAGGTCAGGCAAAACGGCTCGGCATCGAAACCAGTAGGGAGCGCAGACGCGGCGCTCTTGTCCTCGCCGGAATGGCAAGCGCGCGAGCAACTCGACCACGCGCGGCTCGAATACTACTCTCTGTCCAAGCAGCAAAGAGACGACCTGCTAAGTGCGCAAAGCGCTCGAGTCGAGGCCGCGAAGCCCAAAGAGACGGACGAGGAGCGTCACGCACGAGAGGCCGAGGACGAACGAAAACGCGCGCTCCAGGCGGCGCAGGTCGCGCGGACCGAAGCCGAACGGCTCGTGAGCAACGAGCTCGCGCGGCTGATTGGAATCGAGCAAACCGTTTCGAGGCGAGTGGACCATTTCGAGGATGTCCGCGTCGAGCTGGCCTCGCGTGAGGAGAGCCTGCCGGGTTGGCAAAAGCGCGTCAAAGATGCCAGGGCGACGACCGACCTGGCAGACGAAACCTATGATGCCCTGCGTCGAACACTGCGAGCTTCCCGCGAGGAACTCGATCGTGCGCTCGATGAGGTCGCCTCCGCTGAGTCGACAGTCCCCGAGATGGGCCAGAACCCGCTTACGGACGTGCCACCGACTGTCGCCATTGGAGAGGTGAGCAAGCGGCGAACGGCCGTCGAAGCGCAGATCGCGAGGGCTCACCGCGAGGAGCGCGCGATGCGCGTGCTGCGCGCATCCACCCTACTGACCGAGATCGATGCTCTGAACTTCGCCCGTCTGAGTCTCCTCTCGTCTCTTTCGACCGCGAAGCGGTCGGGCATCACCGGCTTTACCGAAGCTGGCCTCGACCAATCGCGTTCCGAAGCTCGGCAGTTGTTGCTGGTACTGCGCTATCACCGCTACTTCGCGCAGCGCTGGCTAGGGTTGGGTGACGTACGCAACCCTCAGCGCATTCAGGGAGTACCGTTTTGGGGCATTGCTGCGGTTGCGGTGCCCTGGCTACTGGGAGTGGTCGGATTCGTCTGGTTGAGACGCCGCACGCCAGGATGGTTGACGATCATCGACGAGCGCTTGGCCGAACTGGAACGCCGCGAGCAACGACCCGCCCCCAGCCCGCTGCGCAAAGCCGCGCGCTTTCTCATGGGATTTCATCGTCCGCTCGAGTCGTTGATGTTCTTTGCGTTGACGGTCTGGCTGCTCCCGCCTTCGGCTCAAAGCCTGCTCGAATTTCAGCTGGCAGAGGCGATCGTCGGCGGGTTCCTCGGCGGCGCTCTAATCGTCAACGTGATCAACGCGATAGCAGGGAGTTCGTCGACCTCGGAGGGGCACGTCGTCAACGACGTCGCCGCGCTCAGGCTCCGCTCCCTCAAGTTGGTCGGCCGCACGATCGTGGCCTTCGCTCTGGTTCTGCTGGTGAGTGATCGTTTGGTCGGCAAAGGCACGCTCTATAGCTGGGTCTATTCGACGTGTTGGTTCGCGGCTGTCCCAGTGTTCTTGATCTTGGTTCGTTGGTGGAGGGAGATCGTGTTCCAGCGGATCGAGCGGGTTCGTCGCAAGTCCGAGCTACAAGCCTGGATCCTGGCCAATCGCAGCGGCTGGAAGAGCTTCTTTGCGGCGATGGTGGCCGCAGTGCAGCTATTTGCGGTCGGTATCTACAAGACGCTGCGCAACTGGATTACGAGCTTCAACCTGGCTCGGAGGGCGCACGCTTATTTGTTCAGACGCGAGCTGGCGCGCCTCAAAAGCGAACAGCCGTCGGTAGAGTCGGTGCCGCTCAGCGCCAAAGCATCGGCGATCCTTTCACCAGCCAATCCGCCCAAGGGCTGGGTGTCATGCCTGGCCGACGTTCATATCGATGCCTTGGCGGCGCGAGTTCGCGAGGGCCGCGGAGGCGTCGTCGCCATCGTTGGCGAGCGGGGGATCGGCAAAACGAGCCTGCTACGTCGGCTGGAAGCGCGAGTCGACTCGGCAGCGATGGTAGAGTGTCAGGGGAACGGCGACGGGCAATTGCAGGGGCTGTTCCCCTCGGAAGGAGTTGCCGGGGAGCCGCGCGCGCCATCGCTCGTCTTGCTCGACGATGCCGAGCGACTGATCAGACCGCTCCGTGGGGGACTGCGCCTGTTCGAGGAGGCGCTCTCGTTCACCCGTAGTCGAAGTGAGCATACCCTTTGGGTGTTCGCGATCGACGCGGTTGTTTGGCCGTTTTTGAGGCGAGCGTGCGATTCACGGCCGCTGTTCGAAGAAATCATCCACCTGCCTCCGTGGACCGACGAACAGATTGGGGAACTTCTCTCGCTGCGCAGCGCCGAGGCTGAGCTCACACCGAACTTCGAAGATTTGCTGGAAAGGCTGCCCGCCAGCGCTGACGAGATCGACCGGCAGGAGGCGATCGCCGCGCGGAGCACCGGTTACTTTCGGATGGTTTGGGACTACACGCGAGGGAACCCTGCCATGGCGCTCGAGGTCTGGCGATCATCGCTGAGCGAAGACAAGTCCGGTGTCGCGCGCGTGCGTTCATTGGCCGTTCCGGATTCCAGTGAGCTAGACGGCTTGCCCGATTCGGCCTTGTTCATTCTAAGAGCCGTTCTGCAGCTGGAACCCGCGACGGTCTCCCAGATTTCGAAATCAACTCGGATTACCGAAGCGCACGTGCTCAATGCAGTGACGTTCGGGGTGCAGCGCGGCTATCTGGACGAGGAAGGCGAAGCCGTTCGAGTGGCCTGGGCCTGGCTTCGCTCGATCGTGGTCCTGCTCGAACGCCGACATCTCTTGGTGAACCAATGAATGCATTTCCTTCGAGGCGACGGGCCCAGCCCTTCCTGGGATCCGTGCTCCTCTCGCTTTCGGTGTCTGCTACCGCTCATGCTCAGGATCCGCCAAACGTAGCCCGCCTCGCCGAATTCATCCGCTGGGGAGGGATCGCGGTATCGGTACCGCTGATCATCGGCGCCATGTTCTTGATTCGGCTGGTCGAAAGCGCTGGGGAAAAGCTCAGCACGCGGTTCTCGAACCGGCGTCCAACGATCCAGAAGGTCCAAACCTCGGCGCGCTTCATTCTCTATATCCTAACGTTCGCTGTGACGCTGAGCCTGAGTGTCCGCCTGGACCCGACCGCGCTTACGGTCATCGGCGGCGCACTTGCATTCGCCGTTGGCTTCGCCCTTCGCGATCTCGTGGCCTCGTTCCTCGCTGGCATCACCATCATGTTCGATCGCCCCTTTCAAGTCGGCGACCGCGTTGCTTACGGGGGTGAGTACGGCGACATCATCCAAATCGGTCTTCGAAGCGTGCGCATGAACACGCTCGATCACAACATCATCACTATCCCGAACAACAAGGTCTTCACCGACGTCACGTCGAGCGGCAACTACGGCGCGCTCGAGATGCAGGTGCCGATGGATTTCTACATTGGCATCGACCAGAATGCCGTTCTGGCTGCGGAACTCATTCGTGAAGCCTGCCTGACGAGCTCGTACGTGTTCTTGGCTCAGCCAATTCCGGTGTTGGCGAAGCAAGTCATCATTCAGGATTACGTCGCATTCCATTTGAAAGCCCGCCCGTACGTGTACGACTGTAAATTCGAGAAGCCGTTCGAGACCGACGTCCATTTTAGGGTCTTGGAGGCATTCCGAGAACACGACATTGGGCCTCCGGCGATCTTGCATCGAACAGTGAGCGCCAGTACGAACGTCAAAAACTGACGACTCACGAGCGGGCAGCATGTACCCTGAAGTTCCCCCTGGCACCGTCATTCGGTCGGACATCCCGGCTCGGCTCGATGCGCTCGCGTGGTCGAGCTGGCATCGACGCTTGGTGATCGCGCTGGGCATTACTTGGATCCTCGATGGCCTCGAAGCGAGCTTGATTGCAAACCTGGCGCCCACGCTCGGAGATCCTCGGACGCTCGGTTTGCGTGCTGCACAGCTTGGCCTCGCGAACTCAGCCTATCTCCTGGGCCAGGTCGGCGGAGCGATCCTGTTCGGGCGTCTCACCGACCGCTTCGGACGGAAAAGGTTGTTTCTCGTGACGTTAGGCCTCTACTTGGGAGCCACCGCCGCGACCGGACTTGCCTCGAGCTTTGGCGTTTTTGCGCTATTTCGAGTGCTCGCAGGCGCGGGCATCGGCGGTGAGTACGCGGCCATCAACTCGGCGATCGACGAGCTCGTCCCGGCGCGAATTCGCGGTCAAGTCGACCTAGCGATCAACGGCAGCTATTGGGTCGGCGTTGCTGCAGGCGCCGGGCTCTCCGTGCTGTTCCTCAATCCGCGCTTTTTGCCAATCGAAATCGGTTGGCGGCTCGTATTTGGCCTCGGTGCGCTGCTTGGATTGGTAATCTTGCTAGTCCGTCGTGATGTGCCCGAGAGCCCACGCTGGCTGTTGATGCACGGCTACCTGCGCGAAGCCAATGTCACCATGGCCGCAATCGAGGCTCGGGTGCACGGCGCCAACAATCCCGCGCCTGAACTGATTGCTCCGAAGAACCGTGATGTAACGGTGAGCGGTGCGGCGGGCTGGTCTCACATCGTGCGCACGCTCCTCTACCGTTTTCCACGGCGCACGGTGCTCGGGATGGCCTTGATGGTTACGCAGGCATTCTTCTACAACGCCATCTTCTTTAGCTATGGGTTGATACTGCAGCGATTTCACGGCGTTCGGGCGGACCATGTCGGCTACTACGTTTTGCCGTTTGCGCTCGGAAACTTCCTGGGGCCGTTGCTCCTTGGGCGGCTCTTCGATCGCTGGGGACGCCGAACGATGATTTCGGCAACGTATGCGATATCCGGGGCCCTGCTGCTTGCAAGCGGCGGGCTGTTCTACGGAGGGCTGCTCGATGCCTGGACGCAGACACTGTGCTGGTGCTGCGTATTCTTTTTCGCTTCGAGCGCGGCAAGTTCGGCCTATCTGACCGTGAGCGAACTCTTTCCGGTCGAGATGCGCGGCATCGCGATTGCACTATTCTACGCGCTCGGAACTGCGGCAGGCGCCGTAGCACCATCGCTCTTCGGCCAGATCGTCGACGACGGCTCACCGGGTCGGCTTTTCGCCGGCTATGCCTTCGCTTCGTTGTTGATGCTGGGCGCCGCTGCGGTAGCTCGCCGCTTGTGCGTAGCGAGCGAAGGCAGGTCGCTCGAAGCGATCACGAGTCACGACTCGATTTAAGCCGCACGCGAACGGCGCAGCTCGAAGCGGAGCTCAAAAGGGCACTGATGCGGTCGAGAACCGCGCCGCTGTTGCGGTACGTGTCTCGAAAGCCTTGGTGGCCTGCCTGGTGTAGTACCAGTCTTGTACGCCTTCAGCCCAGTATTCCTGCGCGTTTTCCATGGCGTAGTTATTTCGAAACAGTCCGCGCTGCGCGCGGATGCCTCCCTGTCCTGCTGCTCGTGGATGGCCGGATGCGCCGCAACCGAGCAGCAGCGTAACGCTACTAGCTTTGGATCCGAAGCGACGCAGGCGGGGAAACTTCGATCGTTTTGGAACATAGTCTTTCACTCCACTACGCAGTTGGACGAACCGCAGTTTGCCTTCGAGGAGCGCGCCGTCGGATCATGAGTGCTGTTACGGCCGCGAGCGACCACAGCGCTGTGGAGCCTCGACGCGTTTCGCCGGCGACCCGGCAGCCGCAGCCACTTGCGTCTGCAGCGCCGGTTGATCCCGTGGCGGAGGCGCGCGCGCCGCCACTGCCTCCGCTCAAACTGGTGCCTGCACCTCCATTGCTACGCGCCGAGCCCGCGCTGCCCAGGATGCCCGCGGCGCCCGAACTGAGTATCGCACCGGCAGTTCCACCGGCGCCACCGCCGAGCCAACCTCCAGAGCCTGCGCCCGCAGCCATTGAGCCTGCGCTTGCTGCGCCCGCGCTTCCTGCCGCTGTCCCGCCTCCCTCCGCTGTCGCGCTAGCGCCACCGCTTGCTGAGCGACCACCCAGACCACTTGCCCCGGCGCTTCCTGAGCCGCTAGCGCCGCCGCTTGCTGAGCTGCCGCCACTTCCGGCGCCTGCGCGCTCGCAAGTGCTGGGACCGGAGCCCGACAGCATGGCTCCGTCCATGCAAGTGTTCGGCATAGCAGCAGCACTCAGGGTGACGCTGACGGTGGCAAGCGCGGGCGTCAGACTCGTGACGGTGAAGGTCACGCCGCCCGCTGGATCGGTGTACGTCTGGCCGGTGAGCATGCCATCGAGGCGCCTCGTCGCCGGGTTCATGTCGAGCTGTACGCTGCGCGCACAAGTGCGGCTCGGCGGCGCGATCTCGTCCGATGCGACGACTACCACGGAGGGAGTCATGCCGGTGTCGAGCCCGGTGCCATTTCGATACTCGAGATAGTAGTAGCGCGCTGGGCTAGGGTTTCTCGATTGCTGCGTATCGAACGTGCGTGTCGTCACAGGCATAGCGATCTGTAGTGCCTGAACACCTCCGCATGGGGTTTCAATCGGCAGCAAATTGAAGCTCCCGCTCGATCGCACGCGAACGGCGTTACAGCCCTCGAACCAGCCCGCGTACCACTTCTCGATCGCCATCATGTGGCCGTTGGCGAGGTTGCCCATGATCGACACCTCGCTGCCGTATTCGGTGGTCGTACAGGTCAGCGGATCGTTGGCCAACGGAGCGCCATTGCAGCGAATCGACGAGGCGTGTTGGTAGCCCAGATTGTGACCGATTTCGTGCGTGACCGCGCCGTCGAAGAGGTCGCCATTGAACCACACGTGGCTGGAGGGCGTGCTCCAGGTGCCTAGGCTGCCCCAGCCATACTCGCAAGCGGACTGCCTGGAGCCGTAGTACCAGACGTAGTGCCCGTACTGTTTCGTGATCTGAGCTTGGAGCTGGCGCGCGAGCTGGCTACCGCCGGGACCGTTGCAGGCCGCCGCACCGGACCAGGAGAGTGGGCCTTCGACGTCTCCGGAAATCCCGTAGAAGCCGTAGCTGGTTTCGTCGTAGAACTGCAGCGTCGACTTATCTTTCGCACCGAGCCCGAGCGTTGGTCCGGGGTTCGCGGTGCCGAACATGAACTGCTGGATCGCTGGTTCAGTCAGGTTGACTCCCAGGCCGTAGTCCACCATCACGAACGCGATCGTGCGCGTGCGCTCGGGAGTGACTCCCGAAAGCCCCTGTGAAAGGCGCCCGCGCTCGTGCCCGACCTCGCGTCGCTCGAGATCGCTCACGACGAATTTTTCGCCGTCGTGATAGCCATTGACGCCGATGCGCGTTCCCGAGCTCGAATCGGGCTCTCGTTCGAAGGCGAGTTCCACCACATCCGCCGCTGCCGCGTCCGGCACCAGAAAGTAGCGCGTGCCTCCCTGCGGTCCCTCGGCGATGATGACCTCGAGCCGTCCCTCGAGCTGTCGGGGGCTGTCCACCGTCATATCCACTTCGCGGTCGCTGGCGCAGCCGAAAGCCACAGCACCGAGCACGGCATACGGGGCCAGGGACCAGCACCGGGCCGAGAGCATTCGATTCGGCAGGGAACGTTCCGAGGGCGATATATCTTTCAAGCGCGGGTCTCCACTTAGGAACACGGTTGATTTCGGAGGACTCTGCCGCTACCGGTTGCAGCGAGCCCATGACGAGCACGCGCTCCGACAGCGCCTCCTGTGAATGACCGAGCGCGCTCCAGTCCGTTGCGGATGTATGCGCGTGGCATGTTGACCGCCGCGGTGATGGTCGGCTCAGCGCTCCCTGCCAGCGGAGCCGCCTCGACCGCGGCAAGCCGGCTGCCCATCGAACTCAGCTGGGAAGCTCCCGCAAGCTGCCCGAAAAGTAGCGATATTCAGCGCGACGTTCGCCAGTTGCTGGGCGACGCTGTGCTCCCCGACTCGCTGCCGAAAGTCGTCGCCCTAGTGTCGGTTCGGCAGAATCCCGACGGAACCCTGCAGGTGCGCGTGCGCACCACGAGCGGCAACGAGGTTCGCGAGCGCGAGCTTCGCCTGAACACCTGCGATGAAACACAGCAGGTGGTTGCGTTCTTGCTTGCGTTTCTGATCGACCCACGCGCGCAGCCGCAACCACCGAGCGAGCAGGCCCCACCCAGCGCCCGCGTCGTACCACCGGTGCCGCCCGCGAAAGTCGAGCCGGATCCATCGAATACGGCGCGATCGCTCGACCGACGAGCCGCTGATGCGCGCTGGATCGCTAGCGTTCTGATCGCCGCTGAGACCGGCACGCTGCCGTCTCTCGGCTTCGGCGGTGAGCTGCGCACGGGCGTGGTGTTCTCAAATTGGTCCATCGAAGCGCGCGCTGCGGCGTGGTTGCCGAGGAGCGCGGAAAGCTCCAGCGTCTCTGGAGCGGGCGGCGAATTCATGTTGCTCGACGCGGGCGTATTGGGTTGCCTGCGGCTCGCGCAGTGGAAAGCTCAGTCAATGCGAATGTGTGCGGGTCCGCTACTGCTGTCGCTTTCGGGCAGCGCCTATGGCGTGCAAACACCCGGGGCCGACACGGCGCTGCTGGCCGCCGCCACGGCCGAGGCGGCATTCGTCGTGGCGGTCTCCTCCCGAACCTCACTGCGCTTGGGTTTGGGGGCGGTAGTGCCCTTCCGCCGGCCAACCTTCGCGATCCGCGAGGCCGATGACATTCATCGCCCGAGCGCGGCGGGCGCGCGAGTTGCAATGGGGGTGGAGCTGGCCTTTTGAGCCGGGTTCTAGCTGGGTCGAACCAGCAAGAGCAGGAGGCGCAACGGAAAGCGCGTGCACCGGTCATTCATTCAGGGCCTATGTCAGCAGCCCGCAAGCTCCCCGCGCCTTTCCAGGCCGACGTGGCTCTGCCGGCGAGCCCCGCGGCGCTGTACGAGACGCACTTGCAGCTGGTTTGGAGAAATCTTCGTCGCCTGGGCGTGGCCGACGAGCTCCTCGAAGACGCGACCCAAGACGTGTTCGTGACCGTTCATCGGCGCTGGGACAGCTACCAGCCAGATGCGTCTTCGGTTCAGACGTGGCTCCTGGGCATCGTCATCCGCGTGGCGCACTATCACCGGCGGACACTCCGGAGGCGCCTCGCGCGCATCGTCCCCTGGCTCCTCGGCAATGCCCTTCAGGAGATCTCGAGCGACCTCGACGGCCCTGCCGAAATCGTGGCCAAGCGGCAAGCAGCGCTGCTGCTGGACCGTATCCTCCACGAGCTTGCCGACCACCAGCGCGAGATCCTGGTCTTGGTCGATGTGGAGCAGGTCACGGTGCCGCAGGCATCTGCGCTCCTCGGCATCAATCTGAACACCGCATACACGCGCTTGCGTGCGGCGCGTCGCTGTTTTCAGGACGCCGTGAATCGCCTGCACGAGAGTGAACGACAGCGTGGAAGAGGCCATCATGAGTGAAGAGCTGGATCGCGCTGCGCGGCAGTTGATTGAAGCGGGCCGGGACGGCGTCCCTCCGGACGCTTTGATTGCCGCGCGGATCCGACGTGCGGTGGACGGCGCGCTGCACAGCTCCGCGCCGCAGGTCCGCTCGAGCAAGCGCGCGGCTCCGTTGTTCGCCGCCTTCGGCGTGGCAACCCTGGCGGGGGTGCTCTATGCGGCGGAGCTAGTGCGCAGCGGGCAGCAAGCCGCGCCCGCAGGAAACACGGCGAGCGTCACGTTGCGGGCGCGAGCGCCAGTCGTTGCAGCTCCCAGCACACCGCCCGAAACCTCGAACAGCGTCGATCCGGCCGTGCCCGCAGCCTCGAGCGAACCGATTGCCAGCTCTGCGCCGCCGCCGACGAGCGAACCTGCGCGAAGCTCGACCGCAGAGCGCGTGCCTCGCACGCCGCCTACTCGTTCGCAAAAGCTCGCTGCAGAAATAGCGCTGCTCGCGCGCGTGAATGCGGCCGTCAACGGCGGCAACGGCGCGAAGGCGCTCGAGCTCCTAGCTGAATACGATCGCGAGTTTCGCCCAGGCCTTCTAGGCGAAGAACGTGCAGCCGCCTCCATCTTGGCGCTCTGCGCGGCAGGGCGAAAGGCAGAGGCGCGAGCTTCGGCGCAGCGCTTTTACGCCAAGTCGCAGCACTCGCCGCATGCCCCGCGGATTGCAAAGTCGTGCGTGGGGGGGCGATGAGCCGTCGCGGGCAGCTCGCTGCTCTCCTTGCCAGTCTGATGGGCAGCGCCGCATGCAGCGACGGCACCCAATACATCGGCTCGCATGCCGGCACTGGCGTCAGCCCCGCAGCTGACTGTGCGAAGCCAGAGCCAATGCCCCCCACGCTCCAGCTCGCTCCGTTCTACGAGAAGTACATCGATGCTCGTGGCATCCCCGTCGTCGGCTCGGCGGGCGTATCCGATCTGGCGCTCGAACGAGCGTGCGACATCAGCATTCACGTGTTGGCGGAGCGAGCAGACGTGCGCGCGCGCATGGTCGCGAACGACCTGCGCGTCGTCGTCATCGCGCGGGATGAGGTGATGACGGATATCCCCGAGTATCGGGATCTCTACACCCTGGCTCCGAACCTCGACTGGGACAAAGAAGCGCGAGGCACTGGCCCAGCTCGCGGCGGCATACCGATCGCATCGGCCGGCGAGGAAAATCTGCTCTGCTCGAGCGACGATCTCTTCAGAGGTGAAACTCTGCTCGTCTTTGCACTCGGCCACGCATTGCGCGCGCTCGGCATCGTGGACGTCGAACCACAGTTCGAGGCTCGCGTGCGGGCCGCATACGACCACGCAATGGCGGCGGGGCTCTGGTCTGACACCCACGCTGGACGAAGCGCCGAGCAGTACTGGGCCGAAGGAGTCCAAGACTGGTTCGACGCGAACCGCGAGGCCTTGCCTGCACCTGACGGCCTACACAACGCAATCAATACCCGCGCCGAACTCAAAGCCTACGACCCGGGTCTTGCCGCCATCGTCGCCGAGTACGTCCCCGAAGACGCCTGGCGCCCCAGGTGCCTTGCCCAGCCGTGACGGCCTTTCCGGGCAGAGCCTGTTGGTCGCGGTCGCCATCTTTGGCCTGCTGGGCTCTTGACGCCGGTGTGGAGACCGTCAGCTGTTCGAGCTTCCTCAGAGGCAAACTCGTCAGCAAGAAGAGGATTCAACGGCAAACTGCGCGACACGATCAAGGTGACCGGCCGCGCCGATTGGGTCGGCGGCATCATCTTGAAGCGGGACCCGATCCCGAGCCAGGCACAGCACAATACGGCTGAAGTCATCCAGGCGTACCTGCTCGTGTCAAAGCCGCTCGCCGACCCCATGACTGTCGCTGGCATCGAGCGCAGTGGCGAGCCGCACGGCTTTGCCTCGAAGCTGTCACTTGTTCACGCCCTACCTAGCGGAGGCAAGCGCGGCTTCGGGCTCGCCTAAGGTCAAAATTCATGTGCGTTAGTCCCTCTCCTCGAAAGCGCGCCGCCTTAGATCGATCAGCATGTGCGGCTCGTCGCGTTCGTCGTAAATCCAAAGCTTGGCTTCGCTTCGGCGCGCGGGGCGACGAGCCCAACGTCGAGCGCGCTGCATCGATCTTGCGCTTGGCTTCGTCGCGCTTAGGCTCGAGAGCTGTTCGGTGTTGTGCATCGCATCCGCGATGATCTTTTGATCGGGCTGCGTGGGATAAACGATCGATTCGGACACGGCGTAGATCTCGACGCTGGCGTGGCGCTGCCCGGCGTCGGCGAGCTCAATCTTGTCGCGTGCGGCCCGCACATTGTCACCGACAGCCAAATGCATTTCACGATCGGCGACTCGCCTGTCAGCGGCTGCGCGATCGCATGTCTCCACGAGCTCGGCGAAGCGCGGGCCAGTGAGCCGGCGCTTTTTCATTTCGGCGCCGGTGAAGCGGGGCAAGGGCACGTGCAACGGGTGGCGTTCAGCGGAGGCTCCCCGAACCGGCGAGGACCATCCGGCAATGCTCTCGCTGACGTCGATCTTGCGCATGGCTCGCTAACCTTTCCTAACCCCAGAGCGCTGGCCGCGGGATTGAGGACGAGCTTCTGAGCAGCCGCCAAAAGAATGGGCCCGGAGGTACCAGCTCCGAGCCCTGCGTCGCCGCGGGTGAAGCGTTCGACACTGGTCTTGTCGCACGAGTCTCCGGAGGCGGGTCTGCGCCGAGCGAAGAACCATCCTTCCACGGCTCGAGCACCACTCGTCCCATAGGCGGGCTCGGGAAATCGTGGCCCGCCTCGCCTCCAACGCGAGGTGTGGCATCTTGTCGCCGATGGAAGCGCTCAAGGCAGTCGTAAAGAACGGACGGCTCATCCTGAATGAAGCTACCGATCTGCCCGAGGGCGCCGAGGTCGAGCTCGCCGTAGTGCACGACCACGAGCACGATGCTGAGCTGCTGGACGAGCTCGATGCCTCCGCGACCGACGAAGCGGCCGGAAACTTGGTCGACTTCGACGTCGTGATAGCGCGCCTCGGCTCGAAGCCGTGAAGATCAAGTTACCAGGCGCGCTGAGCGACGCATCGAGATCGTCGACCGGTACTGGCGAGCAAACCGCCTTGAGCTCCCGATCTGCTGAAGCAAGAGCTTAGCGGCGCTCGCTTGACCCTGGCCCAGGACGCCGCGGTACTTGAACGACCGGCCTTCATCCCTTTCGATGGTGGTTTCCTCGATGCGAGCCTGCTTGAGCTCGCAGACCCGAAGAGCACCGACGCCGCGCGCTTGCGCGGGACAGTACGCATGTTGAATCGCGCCAACCCACTGCTGATTGGGCAGCCAGATCTGGCGTTCGCGCGGATCATGTCGGCTACTACGTTTTGCCGTTTGCGCTCGGAAACTTCCTGGGCCATTGCTGCTTGGGCGGCTCTTCGATCGCTGGGGACGCCGAACGGAGGGCTGCTCGACGCCTGGACGCAGACACTGTGCTGCGAGTTCGGCCTATCTGACCGTGAGCGAACTCTTTCCGGTCGAGGTGCGCGGCATCGCGATTGCACTATTCTACGCGCTCGGAACTGCGGCAGGCGCCGTAGCGCCATCGCTCTTCGGCCAGATAGTCGACGACGGCTCACCGGGTCGGCCTTTCGCCGGCTATGCCTTCGCTTCGTTGTCGATGCTGGGCGCCGCTGCGGTGGCTCGCCGCTTGTGCGTAGCGAGCGAAGGTAGGTCGCTCGAAGCGATCACGAGTCACGACTCGATTTAAGCCGCACGCGAACGCCACTGGAAATGCGTCGCACCGGGCAGACGATGGAATCGCCTTCCGCCCCCGCTCGAACGGCACGAGCAGGTCGTAGTTTTCCGGCGAGCTCGCAGACCAAGACGAGCGCGCTGAGGGGGGGCATGCTCGATGAATCCAAGATTGCTGAGGTCTATCTGCGCGCGGCTCAGCGTCCTGAATAGTACCCCGGTACGCCCGTGGTGCGGGCCCGTCCGTTGTACGATCCGCAGCCCGGTGTCGTCAGTGGGCGCCAAGGAATGCCGCCGGGACAGCGACAGTCCGAACAACCGCTTCGTCATGGCGTGTGCAGAGCCCACCCTCGACGACGCAGGCTCCCGATGTGGTCCTGAGCTGTACGCCAAAGTTACGTTGAGACTCCACCCGCAACGCCAGTCGCTGGTCAAGCCACGAAAGGCTCCACGCCCCGCTCTCAACGCGGACGTCCTGAGCGCTCTGGCCTTCTCGGTTCGGGAGCGAGATCGTCGCCGGCGCGCGTTCGTGGTGTGGCTGCGAAACCAGGCGGCCTTCCACGGGTGACAACGATAGCGTCGCGCCGGCTGCAGCTGGCCCCCGACGCTCCACACAAGTCCGTGTTGACGGCTGGAATTTGCAGCTCAGTACGCGTTCATGGGAGTGACTGAATCGAAGCACCGCCCCGGGATTCTGAAGTGAAGAGGGTGGAGCTTTTGCTGCGGCAACGAGTGAGCTCACGCCGAGCGTGAGTGCCAACCCGACGAAGGCAAACCTGCGGGACATCTGATGATGTTGCCGCCTTTTGGCCGTCCATGCGAGAAATGCTTCTGTTCTCACCGGGACTCGTCAGCGCGCGGCGCCTCCACGAAGAACGCGCCAACCCTCCCGGCGTTGAGGGTCGACAATCAGCTGCCGATGCGTTCCGACCCGCAATTGAGCCCCTCGTCCGGCCGAGGCGGCGAAGGCGGCTAATTCGTGGAGCGGTCGAGCCAGATAACGTCCGAGGGTCTGCGCACCATCCGATGCTTCGAGCGCAATGCGCATTCCCCCCTCCACACGCGACCCGACACACACATCTTTCGCAGGCAGCGTCCAGAGCTCGCCCCATGCGTCGTGGATCTCGGAGATCAACCGAGCGGGCTCGAGAAATAGCGGCTGATCGAGCCAGGGAAGAAATGCGAGCGCTAGGAGCAATGGAAAATCCTCGGTGACGCGCGGAGACCCCCTACGCAAAATCAGGCTGTCACAAATGACGGCAAATAATTCGCGGTCATACGCCTGACCGCTGCGAGTATTAGAGATCCAGATTTGCATCCCCGTCGTCGTCGTGATGCAGACCCCATGCCAAGTGTGGCAAAGCAGTTCTTTCGGACCAAGAGGACGCCTTGAATTGCCCTGCGCGAGTCAGATCGACACGGCGTGTCCAAATGATACGTGTCGTCCACCGCTCGGCTGGGTGGCGGCCCCGCTCGCGCTTGCCCCGTGCCTGTTCTACGCTGCAGCTGAGTGCGGAAAGCCGATGAAACTAGTCCCCAAATTGACGCTGATGTTCATCCTCAGTACCTCCGCAGTACTGGCGGTCAACGGCTTTCTGCGCGTCCGTCGCGAGGTCGGGCTGTTTGAATCGGACCGCGTGCGCGACCACCAATTGCTGAATCGCGTAATAGCACGCGCGGCGTTGGCAGTTTGGAAGGCCGATGGTTCCGAGCGCGCCGTGGCGATGGTGAACGAACTCGATTCCCATTCGACCAAATTCGAGATTCGTTGGCTGTCATTGACGAACGGCACGAACGACCGAGACCCCGAACTGGACGGCGCGCTGCGCAAGCTTCCGCCAGGACAGACACTTACGGTCACCAATCGCGCCCATCCCGACGGGAGGGAACGCTGCCTGTACACGAAACTCGCCAGCGACGGGATGCCCTCGCCTGGAGCGATTTCGATGTGTGAATCGTTCGCCGCGCAAGACGCGTACGTGCGCAAGACGGTGACCGAAACCGTGTTTACTAGCGCCACGTTGGCTGCGGTGTGCGCGCTGCTCTCGGGCATCTTGGGAGTTTGGTTGGTCGGCACTCCGGTAGCAGCGCTGTCGGAAAAGGCGCGGCGCATCGGTGCCGGCGACTTCTCCACACCGCTACGCCTGCGTCGCAAGGACGAACTGTCGGCGTTGGCACGCGATATGAACGCGATGTGCGAGCAATTGGAGTCGGCAGCCAGTCGGGTCGCGCAGGAGACTGCGAGGCGCATTGCTGCAGTCGATCAGCTGAGACACGCCGATCGACTGACGACGGTTGGCAAGCTTGCATCCGGGCTGGCACATGAGCTCGGAACTCCATTGAACGTCATTGAGGCGCGCGCCGACATGATTGCGTCCGGCGAGACTTCACCCGCGGAATCGAGGGATTACGCGCGCGTGATTCGCGCGGCCAGCGAACGGATGACGGGACTGATTCGCCAGCTGCTCGACTTCGCTCGCCCGCGGCGAGCAACACCGGCACCGCACCGCGTCTTCGAACTCGTGGCGAAGACGGTAGAGATGCTCTCCCCTCTAGCGGCCCGAAAGCAGGTCGCCTTGATCGGCCGCGAAGAGGCTCCGGGGATCTACGCTTTCATCGATCCAGACCAACTTCAACAGGTCCTCACCAACCTACTCGTGAACGGGATTCAAGCGCTGCAGCGACCTGGAACCGTCGAGTCCAGCGTCGCGCTGGTACGTGCAGAGCCACCAGCCGACATCGGTGGACCCGAGGAGGAATTCGTGTGCATCGAGGTACGTGACGATGGATCCGGGATTGCGCCACAGCACTTGCCGCACGTCTTCGAGCCCTTCTTCACGACCAAGGACGTTGGCAGCGGCACCGGTCTCGGCTTGGCCGTCGTGTACGGCATCGTTCGAGACCATGGGGGCTGGATCGAAGTTCGGTCCGAGCCTCAAAAAGGAGCGACGTTTCGCGTGTTTTTGCGAAAGGGGACCGAGTAGTGCCAACCCTCCTGCTGGTCGATGACGATACTTCCTTGACCGAGACACTGCGACTAGGCCTCGTCCGCCGCGGATACCCGACGACCTGCTCTAGCAATGTGTCCGAGGCGCTCGCGTGGCTCGAGCTCAACGACGTGGACGTCGTGATCACGGATCTCAATATGAAGGGTGGTAGCGGGATCGACCTGTGCAGCGGCATGGCGGCACAACACCGAGACATTCCGACCATCGTGCTCACCGCGTTCGGAAGCTACGACACTGCAGTCGCGGCAATCCGCGCAGGAGCGTACGACTTCATCAGCAAGCCCGTCCAGCTGGACGTGCTCGGGATCGCCATTGAACGCGCAGCTCAACACCGCGCGCTGCACCAAGAAGTGAAACGGTTGCGTTCCGAACGCGTCAACCGAAGTGGGACGAACGAGCTAGTCGGTTCGAGTCCCGCACTCGAAAAGGTGCGCGATATGATCGAGCGGGTAGCAGCCTCCGAAGCCTCGGTTTTGATCACCGGGGAGAGCGGAACCGGTAAAGAGGTGGCCGCCCGCGCTTTACACCGCCAGAGTCAGCGGAGCGAGCAAGCATTTATCGCCATCAATTGCGCTGCAATGCCAGAGGCTTTGCTGGAGAGCGAGCTGTTTGGCCACGCTCGAGGTGCGTTCACCGATGCTCGGCAAGCTCACGTTGGGCTCCTCGCGCAGGCACATGGCGGCAGCGTCTTCTTGGATGAGATCGGCGACATGCCGCTCGGCTTGCAGCCGAAGCTACTGCGCGTGCTCCAGGAGCGCTGCGTGCGGCCCATCGGTGCCTCGACGGAGATCGCGATCGATGTGCGCTTCATTTCCGCGACGAACCTCGATATCGAGTCTGCCGTCGAGGAAAAGCGCTTTCGAGAAGATTTGTTCTTTCGACTCAATGTCATCCGAGTAGAGCTTCCTCCTTTGCGGGCGCGACCCGCAGACATTCTGCCACTGGCGCAGCACTTCGTTCGGCGCTTTGCCGAAGCCGCAAGAAAGGACGTTATCGCCATTTCACCTGCGGTTGCGGAGCGGCTTTTGTCGTACCAATGGCCCGGAAATGTTCGCGAGCTTCAGAATTGCATGGAACGAGGCGTCGCGTTGGCCCGCTTCAGTGAGCTCCGCATCGACGATCTGCCTGAGCGAGTGCGAGTTCATAGGAGCTCCGATGTGGTCGTTGCGGGAGGTGATCCGAGCGAGCTCCTGCGTATGGAAGAAGTTGAACGCCGCTATATCATGCACGTGCTCGACGCGGTTCAGGGGAACAAGACTGCCGCTGCGAGGATCCTGGGTATCGAGCGAAAGACGCTGTATCGGAAGCTTGGGCACTTCCAAGAGGAGGACCGCGCGAGCGGAGCGGGTGGAGATGAGTCGCGCTGACTCGCGCGTGTCATCTCGACACATCCCCTTTCCCGCTGCGTCCCGATCGGACGACTATCGCGCTTAGGGCCCGCGAATGGTTAAGTCGCTCGATGCTCGGGGTCGAGGCGCCCGGCTGGCGAGGCGCGACGAAGGCGCATACTGCTGGTATGTAACTGAGGAGCAACGAAGGCAGCAGGGATGCATCGGCCGCGAGAACGATCGACTTAGCCATTCGCGGGCCCTTAGCCACAGCTGGCATGCCACGTGCAACATTTAGCCACTATGGCGGCTTCGATAGGCTCAGCATTCTCAAATGTCGACCGCCCAGCACGAATCGTCGTTGCAGAAGATGACCGCGAGATGCGTCGCCTGGTGGCCGACTCCTTGCGCCAGGATGGGTATGAGGTCCATGAGGTGGCAGACGGCGCCGAACTAATGGTTCGGCTCGAAGATGCATTTTTTCTGGACCGGACACCTCCAATTGACTTGTTCGTAACGGATATTCGCATGCCTGCGCACACTGGCCTGCATGTCGTCCGGAGCTTGCGCGGGGCCGGGATTGACGTTCCGGGGGTAATAATTACGGCTTTCGGCAACAGCGAGACTCGCGACGAAGCTGTCGCTTTAGGCGCCGAGCTGCTCGAGAAACCTTTCAAAATGGCGGCATTGCGGGCGTTGGTTCGTTCCCTACTCCGTCGACGATTCACTGAGAGCGATAAGAGGCACTCATGAAGCACCCCATCATCGTCGGTACTGACATGACCGTAGCGTCGGACGATGCACTCCTGCGGGCCGAAGCGCTCGCCACCCGCGACTCGGTAGAGCTCACTGTGGCACACGCCGTCTCTCCCTTGCTCTTGGCTGTTGGCGAGCACGCCGAGCACTTTGCCCGTTTGCGCGAGCAAGTCGAGCAACGCACTACTGCGATCACCGGTCGTCCCCGGAACGCCTACCATGTAGTCATCGAACGAGGTCTTCCGCACGCGGTCCTTGCACGTCTGGCGGCCGCCAACGACGCGCTGCTGGTAGTCGGCGCTCACAGGCACCATGGTCTGGGGCATGCACTGCTCAAGGATGTGAGCGAGCGAGTGGTCGAACGAGCGCGCGGTCCCGTCCTGGTGACCAAACCGGGCGGCGAGTCTGGAGCGGTACTCGTGGCTGTAGAGCCGCCATTCGAATTCTCGGAGTCGCTCGATGCGGCAATCCAGGAGGCCCGAGCGACGGGATCCGATCTCGCCGTATTGCGTTGCGTGGATACTGGACTGCTCCATACGCGCGCCGCGGATCTGATCAACGGTGGCGCCTACGCGAGGCGTCCTTTGGGCCTGAAAGCTGTCATCCCGGAGGCACGGCACGCGCTGCAAGCGGAGTTCACGCGACGCCGGATCAGGGCAGAGATTTGGTTATTCGAGGGCGCCGTCCATTCGTTGATCTCGGACGTCGCACGTCGGACTCGTCCTCGGCTGATCGTAATCGGCTCTGGACACGGCAAGCGATCCCTCGAGGCCACCAACGCGGTCTTGCGGCATGCTCCCTGTTCGGTGCTCGTGGTCGACAACCGTTCAGCGTTGGATCGATATTCGGCGCTCGGCGCCAGAGACGTCGATCCCCCAAATTGAGAAACATCGGTTGAACGGGCCAGCGGCCACCACTATCGTCGATAGCGCTAAGAGCCAATCCTGGCCCCTCCCGACAGAGCCCGCAATCACGAGCTGAGCTCGCCATGGCGCGGCAACGAGGGCTACCTGAGGCGCTTCGCGATACCCGAAGGGTAGAAAGGACGTCGAGGAGGCGCGAGCGCTGGACGGCAAAGCATCGGCCAGCTTGCGACCAGAGTCAGGACTGGCTCTCAGGAGAGAAACGCGAGAGCGTTCCGTTTGGCCAGTGTTTCGTTTGCCAGACAAAGATCGCGACGCTCGAGGCGTGTCGTTTTGACCACAGTCAGCGGTCGCGGCGCCGCCCGCTAACTAGTTTGAGCCCAAACTAAAATCGTGTTAAAGTTTTCGCTTCCCGCACCGACTCGGGCCCATCGCGGAGACGACCGGAGTCAATTTGAGTGAATCGGCATCACTGGACGAAGCACGACAATTTCTAGCTGAGTACATTGCTACGTACGACGAACTAGAGGTGTTGTTGTGCTTGCTGCGACGACGCGACGAGGAGTTGCAGCCGTCGCACCTTGCTAGCGATGTTGGCATCCCCGAGGCTGTTTGTCTGCTTGCTCTGGAAAGACTTTTTGAGCGTCGCCTCGCTGAACGCAGCACAGACGGTAAGGCGTTCCGATTTGCACCGGCAGCCGATTCGCTCGCGCGCGGAGCGCTCGCACTAGACCGGGCCTATCATTCGTCACCAGTGAGCGTGATTCGCGCAATGAGTGAAAACGCCGTACAACGTCTGCGATCTTCCGTTGCCCGTGCCTTCCCGGACCTACCGCGAACGCGGAGGCCCCGGTGAACGGGTTAGCCCGCCATCGATGGCCGGCCAACGCTCTGGGTTAACTCACGGAGGCTTGCGCCAGTTCGACGTCCGCAGGCGGCGACGTCGAAGCGACATCGCGCTCAGGCGGCCGATACCCTGCGAGGGTCAACCGTAGCACACCCGGCAGCACCGTCAGCGTCAGGAACGTGCAAACGAGCATGCCCATCACGACCGCCGTCGCCAACGGCCTCTGCACCTCCGCGCCCGCGCTCGAGGCGAGCGCCATGGGCAGGAAGCCGAAGGCGGCAACGACCGCCGTGGTGAGCACGGCCCGGAGCACGTGACCACAGCCACCAATGATGGCCGGCTCCAGGGGATGCCCGGCATCCAAACGCTGGCGGACCTCGCTCGCCATCACCGCGCCATTCAAGACGGCGATGCCACCCAGCGCAATGAACCCGACGGCTGCGGGCAAACTAAACGGCATTCCCCGCAGCGACAGGCCCATCATGCCGCCTGCGAGTGACAACGGCACAATCGCGAAAACAGCGAAGGCCAAACGCAGGTTCTGAAACATGCCGAGCAACATACCCAGAATCAGCAGCACGACGATTGGCAGCACGATGGCGAGTCGCGCTTTTGCGCGAGAGAAGTTTTCGAATTGACCTCCCCATTCGCTGCGGTACCCGGTCGGGAGTGGCACCGCTGCAGCAACGCTGCGCTGCGCCTCGCTCACCCAAGACACCAGATCCCGACCACGCAAGTTGACGTCTACACGGATCGCCCGCGTGCGATTCTCGCGGCGAATCGCCGTCGGCCCTTCGCTTTCTGTCAAGTCCACGACCTCTCGCAGGGGAATATCTTCACCGCGCAGGGTCTCTACGAACAGATCACCAATCCCGTCGCTGGTTGGTGTCGCGGGCGGCGCGAGCACTCGTATTTCGAAGCGCCGCTCCTGCTCGTACAAGTAACCGACGGGCAGGCCTTCCCTGGATGCATTGATGGCATCGAAGGCATCCTCGACTCGCACGCCATAGCGGGCCAGCCGACCGCGATCGACAGCGGCGGTAATCGTCGGGGCTCCCAAGACGCGCTCGACGCGCACGTCACCCGTGCCACGAATGTGTCGAACCCGCGCCGCAACTTGTCCTGCAAGGTCCGTCAATCGATTGAGGTCCGTGCCAAATATTTGGATTTGGACATCCGCCCGAGAACCGCTGATGAGCTCGTTCGTCTTGTCCTCAATCGGTTGGGAAACCGAGACGAAGGTGCCGGGCACACGCGCCTCGATCCGATTCTTGAATTGCTCGGAGAGGGCATCGAAGTCGGACGCCGACGTCCACCGTTCGGGCGGCTGCAGGCGGACCAGAATATCCGTGTTGTCGTTACCAACCGGATCGATGGCTACCTCAGCTCGGCCGGTCATGCCCAGAGTAGTCATCACTTCGGGAAACTCGTGCAGCACGCGCTCGGCGGCGAGGTCGAGCCCCCGCGCGGCATCAAGGGAAATGCTGGGCGCCCGGCGAATCGTCACTACGGCATCGCCCTCGAAGATACGCGGAACGAACTCTGCACCCTGACCCGCAAAGATCCAAGCGGTAACGCCGAGCAAAGCGCAGGCTCCCGCGAGCCAAGCCAAGCGAAAGCGAACGATGCCCGGCAGGGCCCTCTGATATCGGGCGGCGAGATATCCCAGCCAACGCGGCCCATGTCCTTTCGCCGGAGGCACCAACGTCACGAGCACCGCTGGGAAGAAAGCAATGGCGTACACGAGCGCGCCGAATAGTGCGCAGGCCATGGTCACCGCCATCGGCCGGAACATTTTGCCCTCGACCCCTTGAAGGGCGAGCAACGGCACGTAAACGAGCATGATGATGGCTACCGCGAACGCCACCGGGCGAGCCACGGTACCGGCTATCTCGCAATAGCGCGCCGAGCGCGCCGCACCCAGCAAGCGCTGCCCGGCCGTGGCAGCAATCACGGACTCCAGGATGACGATCGGACCGTCGACCAAAAACCCGAAGTCGATCGCGCCGAGCGACATTAGATCGCCCGTGACACCGAATACGTGCATCCCCATCAACGCCACGGTCATCGCCACTGGGATACCGAGCACTACAGCCACGGCACCGCGGATGCTGCCCATGAACAAGCACAATACGAGTGTAACGATCAGCACCCCCTCGAGTAGGTTCGCCATTACCGTGTGCAGCGTTCGGCTCACGAAATCACTGCGATCGTAGATGACGTCGAGTTTCACCCCCGGGGGGAGCACACGTTGGATCTCTGCCGCGCGCACGGCGACGGCCGTCACGACCTCTCGGCTGTTTTCGCCGAGCAGCATCATCACGATTCCGGTGACCGCCTCACCCTGCCCGCTCCGGGTGATGATACCTTGGCGCAATGCGGGGCCGACGCTTACATCGGCGACGTGCCGAACCAATATCGGTGTGTTGCTCGCCGAGGTTCGAATCATTACCCGACCAATTTCGTCGGCGTTGGTCAGCATGCCCTGGCCTCGAACCGTGAACGATTCGTCGCGGCGATTGATATAGCCCCCACCCGCGTTCACGTTGGCCGAACGAAGTGCATCCGCGACGTCACCGATCGAGAGTCCGTGCGCCTTCAGGCGTGAGCGATCGAGCACGACCTGAAACTGCTTCAGCTCGCCGCCCATGGTGTTGACTTCGACGACGCCAGGCACGCTGCGTAGGCGCGGAACGATATCCCAGTCGAGCAACGTTCGCAGCTGCATGGGCGAATGCTGCTTGCTACGCACGACGAACTGGAAAATCTCACCCAGTCCTGATGATACGGGAGCAAGCTCCGGCGAAGATGCCGACGCAGGCAACTCGAGTCCGCGCAGCCGCTCCAACACGAGCTGCCGAGCGAACCACACATCAGTGCCGTCTCGGAAGATCACGGTGACCGCGGAAAGGCCCCCGCGAGAGACGCTGCGTTGGCTCGATGCGCCAGGCACGCCATTCAGCGCGTTTTCGATCGGCATGGTAACGGTGCGCTCGATCTCGACTGGCGACAACCCAGTGGCGGTCGTAAGCACCGAGACCTGCACGGGCGACACGTCCGGGAGAGCGTCGATGGGCAAGGTCCGCGCTGTCCAAACCCCGACCAGGAGCAGCAGGCACATCACCGCGATCACCGCGCCGCGAGCCCGAATCGACGCCGAGACCAAATACGCGAGCATTAGCGAAAAAGCTCACTTTTGAGCGCGAAGGCGCCGTCGGTGACGACGCGATCGCTCGCGGCGATTCCGTCGAGCACCTCGGTACTATGGTCGTCGTGAGCGCCCAAGTGAACGTTCACGATGCGCACGGCGTTCGGTCCAGCCATGACGAAAACGGTCGGCTTACCGTCGACGAAGGTGATTGCCTCGGTGCGGACGGTCGATCGCAACGCGGCCGCCCCCCCGCTCGAATGAATAAACGCCTTTACAGCCTGACCAACACGCCACTGATGTTCGCGGTTCTCGACCTCGATGCGCACCTTGGCGCTGTGCGTCTCTGGATCGATCTTGGCTGCAATCTTTGCCACGCGACCGGTAAGCGCATTCGAGCCTCCAGCCAGTGGCTTGATCTCTGCCTGATCACCGATGCGGACTTGGCCCAAGCTGCGCTCGAACACGTCCAGCTCGATCCACAGGTGGTCGAGGTTTGCTATCTGGAAAGCAACGATGTCACTGTGGACGAACTGCCCTGGAGCAACGTTGCGCTCCACGATGGTGCCCTTTATCGGTGACCGCATCTCGCGCGTACCGAAAGAGGACGTTCCCGAAGCAGCCACGCCGCCACCCAACGCAGCCACCTTCTGCTTGGCGGCCTGCAGCATCAAACCCGCTCTTCGAGCCTCGACCGTCGCGGTTTCCACTTCCTTGGTCGTGGTCAATTGCCGCTCGGCGAGGTTGAGCTCACGCTCTGCGTTCAGGCGGGCAGCCTTGCCTTGTGCGTCAAACATGCTCGCTGCCGCCTGCGCTTCGCCGAGTTCGGGGCTCTCGATTCTTGCGAGCACCGTGCCGACGTCTACGGCGTCGCCTTCGAACTTGTTGACTCGACTGATCAGGCCTCGCAAGCGCGCCCCGACTGCGGCCACGTGCTCGGCGTTGAGCTCGGCAGTGCCGACCGCCGCGATCACGGGCACCAACTCTTCGACGCGCACCGGCTCGGAGTGCAGCCCAATTTTCGCAGCGAACACGGGTGAAAATTCGATCTGGTCCCCATGTATGCGTGGCACATCCGGGGCCGGTTCTGCGTGAGCCGCCGTAGCGCCCCGATTCCGCCAAGTGAGTGTCCCCGCGACAACAGCGAGTAGCACCGCCGCTAGGACGGCCATGCGTGCCTTCCAGGCGCGGCCGGGTCCGCGGGCCTTCGTCGGCACCGGCGCGTCGGATGGGTCGGCGCGTGGGACATCGCTCGGCTGCGCGGTCACGGCAAGTCTCCGGTGATCTCGACATAATCAGCAACTAGGATCCAACTGCGTTCGAACAGCGCGAGACGGCGTAGCGAAAGCGTCGAGAGCTCGCGTCGCGTGAGCAAAACCGAGAGCAGTTCAGCCTTGCCAGCTTCGTAAGTCTCCTGCACGGCGCTGACGGCTGCCCTCGCGGCGGGCAGCGCGACCTCGCTCAAAACGGAGAGCGCGCGCAATAGTTTCTGCTGCTCGTTGCGAAGAACCAGCAAGCGGCGGCTGGCCAACTCGCCAAACAGCCGCCGCTCCGTGCGCGCACGTTGACTCTCTGCTTCGTTCCGAGCTGTCTCGACTTGATTGCTGCGGAACGTTGGAAAAGCGTAGGCGAGTCCGCCGCCGATGCGGGTTTCGCCGTAGTCACCGCGACCCGCAACGACGCCGACGCTGAGCAGGCTCCTTCCCTCGCGTCGCGCTCGCTCGGCCGCCGCGTCATGGTAGCGAGCTTCTGCAAGAAACGCGCGAGACCGGGGCAGCGCCGGGGAATTTGTCTGGGGCGTTGCCTTGCCGGCCAGCACGGGAGGCACCGCCGGCTCGAGCGGCGGCGCCGCTCCTTCGCCAACCAGCTCAGCGAGCTCACCACGTGCACTGACGAGTTCGGCTTCGTTCTCCGTCATCATGATCTCGTGACGTGCAGCCTCTGCGGCTGCGAGCGAAGCATCACTCCGGACGGCGTCGCCGCTGGCCATGCGTTCGCTGAGCATTCGCGATTCGGCGCGGGCGTTGGCCAGCAACTGCGCCAACACGTTCGAGCGCTCGACCGCAACCACCGCCCGACCGTAGGCCCTCACTGCTCGCGCAGCGGCGCTTGCCCGCGCGACCTCGATACCAGCCGAATGCAGCGCGACGAAGTCTTCGGCCTCTCGCAGGCGACTCGAGCGCTGAGCAGAAACTTCGACTGGAAGCCAGAGCGAGCCACGCACTGCGACGTCCTTGATCACGTCCTTGTTGGACCCCTCGGCGGTGACTTCCAAACGGGGATTGCCGAACGGCGCCAGGCCGCCACGAACGAACGCCGACTTGCTGGCCATGAAGGCGGCTCGGGAGCGGGTCACCTCTGGCGCGTGCTCCCGAGCGCTCCGCACCAGGCGGCGGAGGCAGTCGCGCAGGGCCGGCGCGGTCGAGTCGACAATCGGGTCTGCAGCCCTGCAAGGACGTTCGGCAAGCATGAATGACCCCAACAACACGAAGGCGAAGACACAGCGTCGCCTTGCGACAAAATTGATTTGAATACTGTCCATAGTCACCGCGACGACGAGCCGGACAGCGAGCACAGCAACCCGGCGAAGCAAGTTTGAATGCCAAATAGTTTGAAGTCAAACGATTAGCATCTACGAAGCGATCGAGAGCCCGAGTGAATCACCGTGCAGCGAGGCGCAAGTGCCGCCCCAAAGGCAAGTGGTTCGAGCGGCGTCGAGGCATCCGTGCGCTCGCCCGACGTGCTCGCAATCTCCGAAACGTTTGCCTATTTGCTCGGAGTCGGAGCGCGTGATACGGCGATCTGACCATGACGGAACGACTCGATCCTGAATCGATTGATCTGGCTGAGCTGGTGAAGGGTCTTCGCGCGAGCTGCGGCCCCGTTTTGCCCGGCGCGGCCGTGGGAAGAACGCGCATGCGCGATCAACTAGTCCTCCATTTGAACTGCTCCGAGCTGGAGGCAGAACTCCTGGTGGATACGATGGTTGCCCGTGGTTTTGTGAAACGCCGCGAGCAGGCGGATGGGCTCGTGTTCTGGGAGATCTGATGATCAGCCAGCGCAGCCCCGATCGGTAATCACTGAGCCGGTTGCTCAATACGTGCGCCGTGCCCTGCTGTTCCGGTCGAATTCGACGCTTTGGTTCACCCATGATCAGCGCGCACCGTTCCCGTAGGGGTGGGCACCAACGCCTGATGCGACAGGAGCACCTTCTGCGTCGGAAATGCGAAGTCGATGCCACGCTCGCCGAACTCACGAAACAGCGCCAGATTGATGGCCTGTTGGTGATCCATGTAAGTATTGTAATCTGGCGAGAGCACGTAGTAGACGACCTCGAAGTTGAGTGCAAAGTCGCCGTATTCTTTGAAGTGCGCGCGGTCGTGGCGAAGATTCGGGCACGCGCCCACGATCGCTCTCACGAGCCCGGGAATGGTCTTCAAGTTCTCGAGCGAGGTGCCGTATTCTACCCCAAAGCCAAATACCACTCGTCGTTCCGCCATTCGCTTGTAGTTGCGGATCCGGCTTTTCGTCAGATCACCGTTCGCAAAGACGATCTCCTCACCGCCCAGTGAACGCACTCGCGTGGTGCGGAGCCCGATCCGTTCGACAGTGCCCATCTCGTCGCCAGTGATGATGAAATCACCGATCTGGAACGGTCGATCGAAGTAGATCGACAGTGACGCGAACACGTCGCCCAGAATGTTCTGGACTGCCAAAGCAGCCGCCACTCCCCCGACTCCCAAGCCAGCCAGCAGAGCACTGATCTCGAAGCCCAGTACCGACAGCCCCGAAACGATGAGCACGGCCCAAATTGCTAGGCTTGCCAAGAAGGCCGAGGCCGACGCGGCCATCTTGGTCTCACCTGCGTCAGTCGAACCGGCCCAGTCACGCGAAAGCGCTCGTACGGCGGCCTGCAAACTCAAGCCCACTTGGACCAGGGCCAAGAGTGTCAGTATGGTTCGGACACTACGCTGAACGTTTGCTGAGATATGCACGTATTCAGCGGCAACCCACAGTCCGATCGCCACGAAGAACAGTGACCTCACGCTAGCGAGGAGACTCACGAAGAAATCGTCGATACGCGAGGGTGACCGTTCCGACCAAGCGCGCGCCCGCTTCATCACCAGACCTCGGGTGACAATCAACAGCGTGGAGACGGCCACAGCTAGAGCGACAGCAATCGACCAGTCTTGAATCGACGCACCCCAGTACCGATGGCCGAAGAATGCCCGAAGCGTCGTCACAGCGGAGCCCGCTTCGAGCTCACGATGCCGCACCTTGGTCGCGAGGAACCTCCAGAAGCTCGCGTACGGCCCGTTGTAGAGCCAGCGGCAAGATCGTCTGGTGAGGATCCGGGCCAGTGACGTTCAAGCGTTCGATTCGGTCGACGCGGCTCGGGGCTGCGCCGGTCGTGAGCGCTCGTTCGAATTCCGCCGGCTGACGCGGCCACGCTCGAGATTGCCACATCACCCACAGCGGCACCTCGGCGGGACGGCGTGCGAACGCTTGGCCCAGATCCGCGTCCAAGCACGGATCGATAGAAACGAGCGCTCGGGGTGCAACGCGCCCGCGGGCCCAGAAATCTGCGGCAAGGCCGCCACTCAGGTTGCAGCCCGCGCCGCTGTGCCCAATTACGATCACTGACTCTGTATCGACTGTCGCGCGGCCATCCAGCGCGCGATCGACATCGCCGACAAAGCGGTCGAGATCGAAGTGTGTCCATAGGTTTCGGCCGTGTTCCGCGGCCCGCGCCTGGCTCGGTCCAGCGAAAATGAATGGCTTGACCCGCTTGCTGGCGAACATGGCCGCGGCCACCGGACGCAAGTCACGCCCGCCCCCGCCCATCCAAAAGTGCAGCGCCCGAGCGGGATTGGTTCCATGCAGGAACACCAACAAGGGCAAGTGCATTCCGTGTGTGCCGGGGGACACGAGCGCCGCTCCACCATGGTGTTGAGACGGGTACAAATAACGCTCGTCCTCATGCTGAAAGTACACCGTGTCGACGCTCGCGCTCGCATTCACCGAAATGAGTAGCGTGAGAGCCAGAAACAGCCCAACAACCGGGATACGACCAACGACACCTAGAGCAAGCACGTCGGTTTCCTCGTTCGGAACGTGAGCAGAAAAAGAAATAGCTCGGGAGGGAGGACCAACGCACCTGCGTTAGTCCCGCCGTCAGCGATGTGGATGGCGCGTGCTGCAGAGCTAAGTAGGCGCGCGCATCTTGCAGGCTGAGCCAGCCCGGAAAGACCACCGCTAGTCACAGAGACGCGCAGCATTGCCCTAATCATAACACCATTTCGTTTGAGCTCAAACCAACTACAACCGAGCGGCATTGTCGCACACGAGCGAAACAGTGGTCTGACCTCCGCAGGAAGGTACGTCCAGAGCGTGCAGACATGTTGTTTACTTTTGACACGCCACAGTGCTCATCCCCTGGCCGGTGTCGTCGAATCCCCGGGGCAAGCGGACGCGCAAACGCGTTCCGGCTTTCGATTTCGCACGGACGCTGGAGCACTCTCATGCGAACGATTCGTGCACAAGGAGTGCCACGGTGAACCCCGTTTGCTGCGGGTAACCTCGTCGGTCGATCCTTGCTGATCTCGGGCCCATCTATCCTCGACCGGGCGAACTCTGCAGTGCATGTGGCCGACCGCTTGCGAAATTTCGGTGTACAGCACGGGGACCGATCAGATGGCTTGTGTCGTCTCGCTACGCCCGTGTCAAAGCGACTCGGCGTCAGGTGTGGTCGCGTCTGGTGCAAAGTCGCTCCACCTGCGCGAGGGCGTCTTGAGTTAAGCTGCACGTCGTCGCGCAGCAACGCGAAGGCAGCGCCGTCGCCGCGAGCGCCTCCCCGACCCTCCCCGACCCTCCCCGACCCTTCCCGGACCTACCCGCGAGCGTAGAAACCGCGACCAATAGGGCCCACTCACCACAGGTCGACCTATGCCTGAATCTGGCGGTTGCTTCTCGACCCGGACATCGGCAAAGCTCGATCCTCTTGAACCGCAGCAAACCCACGCTCGATGCAACGGCGGCCCAAGTCGCACCTCTCGGACAGGTGTTGAGCTTCATGCGCTTGCTCTGGGCGGTAACGCACGGGCTGGAGTCCACCTCCAAGCGCATGTTGGCGGTGTTGGGGGTGACCGGCCCGCAACGGCTAGTGCTGCGGATCGTTGGTCAAAACCCCAACATCTCTCCAGGCGATCTGGCGCGCGTCATGCACGTGCATCCAAGCTCCCTGACCGGGGTGCTGCAACGCCTCGCAGACGCCAAACTCCTGCGCCGCGAACGAGATCCGGACGACGGTCGCCGCGCCACGCTGGCCCTCAGCCCAATAGGTCGGCAAATCAACGCTCGGCGTGCGGGCACCGTGGAGGCCTCGGTACAGCGGGTACTCTCCACGGTCACGGCGGAGAAGCTCCGGATCGTCGAAGAGGTGCTGAAGAAGCTCGCTTTAGAGCTCGAAACTGACACCGAGGATTGAGCACGGCTCGGTCCGGAGCTCAAGACCGCCGTACCGCTACCAAAGATCCGCAATTGCCTGCAGCGTTCCCTACTCCACGACCTCGACGCGCTGTTCGAGCAGCTGGACGGCCTCGAGGTCTTTGGGAGCGAAAACAACGAAGAGCCTTCACACTGAGCTCCTAGCTGAGGGCTCGACAATCGGGGCGCCTTCCGGGTGCGAGGTAGGGAGCGCGGAGCGCGCCGGTGGTTTGCGGTTTAGGACTCTGCGAGCTAGCCGCAATAGCAGCAATTTCGGCGCGGTTCTGAACGCTGCACCCAGGACGCCCTTCATCACAGTGCTGGCGACGCTCACATGCTTGCGACGCGCCCTCGCGCGCGCGCGCGCCATCGCCACCATGAGCGCACCTCCGGCGAATAGCCAAGTGCCCAATCGCGGGAGCCGTCCCGTGGCTATGACGCCGAGCCAGTTGTTCGGCGTGCCTCCCAAAGCCGAGGCGCGGATTGCTGTGGTGTGATCCAGATGGTGATGCTCGCTTTTCATGGTGCACGTACCGCTGCATCATTCATGCCGCTCTTGCGGACCTGAACGTACTCGAGTGACACGGTTCTCAAGCAGCAAGAGCGTTTCGATGCGCATCTTCGTGAAGGCATCGCAACCAAACGATTGACTAGGCTCCTCAGTTGCATGAACGGTAGGAAATCAGGGGTGCACCTGTGTCTGAATGATTCCCTCGCGCCGCGGCGTCGCTCTGAAGGCCCCCCCCAAGTGTATCCCGGGGGCGACCGGTGCCCCTCCAAGGAACACTCGAAGCCGGGTTCGTATAGCTGCGACGACTGGCCACTGCCAGCGCCGCGTTCATCGCTGCGTCCGAGCGCGGGGTTCGAAGATACCAATCCTCCACGAACGGATCGTAAGGATCGAGCCACACGGAATAGACGTAAGGGATGACTTGATCGCGTACCTGCAATTGATCGACGATATTCGTCACGCCGGCAATTCGACTCGCGACGTCGAAAGCTTCTGCGCGATCGAAGAACGCGCCGACAGAGCCCGCGAGCGTGATCTGACCGTCCTTTGACCGCCAAGTGGATGTCACGAGCGTCTGTCAGCGGATCGAAGACTAGCGCCTCCACAATGCGGTTTTGCAGCAGTTGGTCCGAAAACGGCTGCTGGCTCTTGGCGACGAGTCGGTTCTCGACGCCGCGCACAGCTACCGTGTTGCGCGCGAGGGATTCTGCCGCACGCTCAACTCTCCAGGGCGTGTGCATAATGGCTGTGCGTTCAAGCGGAAGAATCTCTCGCTCGTGAATGCGAAGTCGGCTGGACCCAGGCCGTCGAATCGCACGGGGCGACGGGGCGCAACCAAAGGTGTGGCGTGTCGGAAAAACCCGGCGTGTTCGGTTACACGTTCGCGGCGCTGCGAGGTTTCTCGTCGCCGCGAAGTTGCGTCCACCCTCCGCGCTGAAACACTGGCCCGGGCCTTGCAGTTCTCGGCACCATTCGGACAGGAGCTAGAACAGTGATGCGTCTGCTGCGAGCTCGAATTGCCCTCGCGCCGGTGTTGGCGCGGGGGTGTAGGCTCGCCTGTACTCACCCGCAGCAGTCGAAAGTAGTCGTGCTTCCCAGAGGCAGAAGGGGTCGATTCAGCAATGAAGCGTCTACAGGCGAAGCGGCGATGGTTTTCAACCGGGGTCGACGACTTTCGCTGGGCACGCCGCGGCTACGCCCTATTCGACGAAACATTCGACGAATACACGAAAGACCGCGGTGACTTGGCAGCCGCAGGATTGGCCTTCTACACGCTTTTGTCGATGGCGCCGTTGATTATCATCGCCGTAGCCATCGCTGGCGCCGTCCTCGGGCAGGGGGCGGCGCAGCATGAAGCGCTTCGCCTCGTGCGGAGCAGCATGGGTGAGACGGCCGCAAATACCGTGTTGGAATGGGTGCGACAGGCGTCGGAGTCTGGCGGCCTGGCTTCGATTGTCGGCTTTCTGTTAGTGCTGTACACCGCCTCGCGCCTGGGCGCACAGCTGCGTGTCGCGTTAAACCAGGTTTGGAACGTCGATGAACACTTGGCAGAAGGCTTCAAGGCGACGGTCAGCCACTACCTGAAGCGGCGTCTGTTCGCGTTCGTGCTCGTGCTGGCTTCGGGCCCGGCGCTGCTCGTGGTCTTTGCGTCTAGAGCGGCCCTGAGCGGCTTGTACAACGTGCTGTTCGCGGCCACCCCAGTCGCCGGCGTACTTGCACAGCTGAGCCAGATCGTCTTTTCCTTGATCGTCGTCGCCGCGATCTCGGCCGTGGTCTTCAAGTATGTGCCTGACACTCGGATTGGTTGGCTCGCGGTCTCACGCGGCGGTCTGCTCACCTCGCTACTATTCAACACGGGCAATTGGCTAGTCGGATTGTACCTCGGCCGAGCCACCGTTACGCAGGCTTACGGAGCAGCTGGATCTGCGGTCGTTGTACTTCTGTGGCTCTACTTCTCCGCACAGATGTTCCTGTTCGGGGCCGAATTTACGCAAGTATATGCGCGCCACCATGGCCGGGGACTATCCTCGTCCGAGGCGAACGAACTTTCCCGAGTCGAAGAGCGAGCCCGCCACGAGTGACCAAAGGTCCTCCGGGCGCAGACGTAGTCCGTGATCGCAATCGTGGAACGAAGTGGGAACTGCTGAGGTGCTCTTGCGGTTCCACGCCTTGTGAGGCTCGCCTTCCGTGTCGGTATTACACGCCGAGCAGGATTTGCCCCAGCAAACGCGAGAGCTCGCCAGTATCCGTGTCGTGTCACCTGGCACGACGGTTGCAGCCTTCTCTCAGCGCGTATTCGGTGCGCTGCCGATCACCCGACGGAGGTCTCCGATGCTGCCGGCCCATGTCGCAAACTCGTCCCTCCTCATCCTGATGATTGGGCTCCTGCAGCTCGGTTGTGAACGGGAAAAACCAGTCGGTGACGCTCGCCCTACCCCTTCTGCGGCAATGAAAAAGCTGCCACCGCGCCTCAGCGATCCGTCCATCAATCAGGTGGTACTCACCAAGCATCACCTGCACCGCAACAAACTGCTCGGCACGTCCGACTCGGAGATCGGCGGCGCGCTGCTGGCGGCGGTCACGAACGATCCGCGCGTTCGCGGTGCCGCGCTGTCGGTAAACGTTCCCCAAGGCGTGGCGACCGTGTCCGGAGCCGTTCCCTCGCTCAGCGCGAAGCTGGCGGTGGGGGAGCTCGCCCGGAACACCGTCGGAGCATTACTGGTCAAGAACGAGCTCGAGGTGCAGCCCGCCAAGATAGCCGACGACGAAGTGCTTTCTCAACGCGCCCGTGCCGCGTTACTCTGGGATCCGGAAATCGGGGCCCAGGGCATTGAGGTGACCGCGCACGACGGCCTCGTCACGATCACCGGTATCGCCACGACTGCCTACGACCGTCAGCGCGCCACGGACATCGTGTCAGCGATTGCGGGGATTCGAGCTTTGGACAATCAGCTCCGCGTGTCTCACGGAGAGAGCCGCGACGTTTACAAGCCTTACGCCGATCCGTACGCTCCTTGTTGCGCTGGAGGCCAAGCTGCGCCGCTGCAGACCGCGCACACCGATGCCGAGATCGCCGCCACGATTCGTCAGCAGCTCCGGTGGAGCCCCATATTGGATGACTCGACCATCTCGGTTTCGGTTACCGGCGGTCGCGCCGTCTTGACGGGCGATGTCGCCACAGACGCGGAGCGCGGCCTCGCGACTCAAGCCGCGCTGAGGGGTGGAGCGCTCGAGGTCGACAATCGTTTGAGTGTCGTCGCCAGTCGCGCGGCGCTCTGAGACTTCCCTACTCTTTTGCTTTTCGAATGATGCGCATTGACTCGGTGCTTTTGCGCCAACACGAAGGAGCAAGAAGATGCATTACACATGGACGGGCTGGTGGTGGTTCGCTTGGGTGATTCCCATGGTTTTGCTGATTTGGGCTACGCTCGGCTGGACCAGTAGCCGCCGATACTACGGCACGCGTGAACGCTCCGTTCGAGACCCTTACTGGGACGACGCTCCGCTGCCATTGACGCGGAAGCCGCACTACCGAAACCGAGGGCCGCGAAACTTCGGCGGTCGGACGAACGTATCACGGAGGACGTCAATGACCGCCTGATGCTGAGCGACGAGATCGATCCGACTGAACCCGAGGTTCGGGTCGCAAATGGCGAAGTGAGCTTGCTGGGAACGGTCGAAACTCGTTACGAAAAACGGATCGCCGAACGCCTCGCTGACTCCGTGGCGGGCGTGAGAGACGTAGATATCCGACTCAGGATCGGTAAGGTCGATCACGCGAGCTCGCAATCCCCCCGTCGAACACGCCGTGCCCAATCCGCCCGGGGTGTGACATCGGTCAGTATGCATGGGCGTTGCTTTGCGGCGATTCATCTTTCAGAAAGGAAAGTAGACATGAACCAAATCGCAAAAGGTCAGCAGTCCCCTCATCGAACAGCTCGGAGATGCACGAGTGTGTATCTCGGCGCAGCGTCGCTGTGGGTGGCGACGGCTTGCAGCCACGATCAGAAGCAGCCGGTAACCCCGAGCTCTGGGCCCGCATCGACGGCTCGAGCGCCACGAGCGAAGGCGCCGCCTGCGGTTCACCGGGAAGCCATCGTGGTCAGCCAGCAGATCAAAGAGATGTGCAAACTGCCCGAGACGCCCAAGCAGGGGCCGCAGTTCGACTTCGACGAAGCGGCTCTGCGCAGCCGCGGTGAGAGCATTCTCGACGGTGTGGCGGCATGCATGCTGACAGGGCCGATGAAAGACGAGCAATTGGTGGTGACGGGGCATGCCGACCCGCGGGGCAGTGAAGCGTATAACCAGGAGCTCGGAATGCGTCGGTCTAGTGCCGCTCAGGAATACCTAGTCAGTCGCGGTGTGCCTGCAGCGCGAATCGACGTGCAATCCCGCGGCGAAACGGATGCGACCGGCACCGATGAGAGCTCCTGGCAGCTCGACCGTCGCGTCGATTTGGACGAGGCAAGCCGAAAGATGGGGTCCAACCGACAACCGTGACCGTAGCGCCCGGGGCCAAAACAGACACAGCCAGAGACAAGTGTAGTTGGCGGTTATCAGGTCGCGCTGAATGCGGGGCCTCGTCGGGGCTGCCGATGCCGCTCGAGGCGACCAACCGTGCCGAAGTGGTGCGGATGGCAGCACGAGGGCGAAATGGCGGCTGCCCCTGCCCCGCAACCGACTTCCCCGAAGCCAACGAGCTCGCCGAGCGCAGCATCGAGCACCTGGCGCGCTCGATTGACCGGACACGCTCTGACCGCTGGTCAGATCCCGCCGAACTCGGGTCCAATCTGCACCGGCTGCGCGCTAGGGCGGTGCACCGCGCAAGGATGTCGCGCGCATGCACTCGAGCTCGGCGGGTCTCGTCTCAGTGATGGAAAACGGGAGGAGCCTCGATTGAGCGCACTGGCGGTTCGGATCTTGCAGCGCACTGACGGTGACGAATTCGGCGAGCGCGAGGTTCATTGATGCAGGCGCTCCGTCGAATGCGCGCGATCCGGTGGGGCTGGTGAGCACCTCCGTTCAGGGTTTGGCTGCGGATGTGATCCGCCGCTTGCCGGAAATCTCCGCCGGGATTGCGGTGTTCTTCTTGTTCTTGCTGTTGGCCCATGGTGCGCGCTGGGCGATTACGCGCAGTACAGGCAAGAGTAGGCGCGCGAACGTTGGGCTCGTCGTGGGGAGGTTGATGTACGTGGCGATCGTGCTGCTTGGGACCCTGGTCGCGTTGACGGTGATTGTGCCGTCCATGACGCCCGCCAAGCTCATCTCGATGCTCGGCATCGGCGGCGTCGCAATTGGCTTCGCGTTCAAGGATTTGTTTCAGAACCTGCTTGCAGGGATCTTGATTCTGTGGCGCGAACCATTCCGAGTCGGTGATGAGATCACGGCGGGCGCGTTCACGGGCACGGTGGAGGCGATCGAGACGCGCGCCACGTTCATCCGCACCTACGACGGCCAGCGCACGATCATTCCGAACAGTCAGATCTACACCGAAGCGGTCTCCGTGATCACGGCGTACGACATGATTCGCTCGCAATACGATATCGGCATCGGATACGGCGACGACATCCAAACCGCCAAGAAGGTCGTGCGAGAAATTCTGGAAAGTACCGAGCAGATCTTGCGCGATCCGAAGCCTGAAGTAATGGTGTGGGATCTCGCCGGTTCGAGCATCAATCTGCGCGCGCGGTGGTGGTCCAAGCCACAACGGCCCGTCGTGGTCGACTTGCGCGACCGCGTGCTGGAACAGGTTCGCGTGCGCCTCGGCAAAGCGGGCATCGATCTACCGTATCCGACGCAAGTGGTGCTGTTTCACGATCAGAGCGAAGTTGTTGACGGAGACCGCGCTCGGCAGCGCTAGGGGTGGCCCGGGGCACCGGAGGCGACCGCCAATCCCGCGCCCCGCCGTGCGCGATATGACCACGAGCTGCGTCGCATTCCAGCCACCGAGAGCCGTGGCCACGAGTCGAACAGCAGCGATGGCTCGGCGTCATAACCGACCCGCGAGTGGCCCGGACGTTGCTCGGGTTCGATCGTGACGAATCGAAGTCACTTCAGCGCTACGCTTGACTCGGGTTGGCACACCGCCTGCTTTGCAATGGCGTCGATACGTAGATCCACGCGAAAGGAAGGGAATCTGGCGCGGATTGGCCCCACCTGCAGCGGGAGGAGGACAGGCAAACCTTGCTCCGGATTGCGCTGTCCATTCGGGGCGACGGGCTGTCTGTCGCCCGCAACCACCAGGATCGAGAGACGATCCAAAGTCAATCCGAACGTACGTGCTTGGCGCTCGCGCACGCGCCCCGCACGACGACGCCCCGACCTTCCGCGTCTTAGACAAGCACGCTCGATCGCTAGACAGCCTACTACAAACGGCACGACAGACTGTCACAGAGGCATGGTCATTGCACCAATTTGAGCTGGCTCGGCACGTCGACGTCGTACTCAGATAGAACCTATCGAAGAAGGAGAAAGTCGATGGCACATTCCGACGTTATGCACGAAACGCGCGACGGGCGCTCTTCGATCTTGAGCGCGTCGCTTTGGATGTTGGGCGTGAGCTGCGCTCTGTTCTTCGTCCCTGCCGTCAACGGTCTCGTGGGCGGGCTCGTTGGTGGCTACAAGGTACGCGGCAACGGCCGTGCGGTGGCCGCCGCCGTCCTACCCGCGGTGGTACTGGGGGTGCTTCTATGGCTGATTTTTGCAGTGCTGCATGCGCCTGTGATTGGGTTCTTCTCGGGCGTAGCACTCGTCTTCCTGGCCCTGATTTCTAGCGCTGGGCTCTTGTTGGGTGCCGCAATCGGCGGAGCACTTTCCGACAAGTCAAAGTGACGGTCGTCTGGGCCAGATGATCTCGGGGGCTGGAAGGCTGGATTTTTGCTCGTGTTCCAGCAGATGTCTTCACTTCGAACGGTCGCGACGGCCCCCTCACGACCGGCACACCGGCGCTGAAGTTGCCGCGATCACCAGGGCATCTAGTGTAGCGCGGAAGCCATCTTGAATGGGTGCTCGCTGCAATGCAAACAGTTGCTCCGATGCAATGTTGGCAACCGCAGCGCGTGCCGCCCCCGTCCATGGCTCCGCGGCAGCCGTTCGGGGCGGCTCGCCTTGCTTGTCTGTAGCGGCTGCACTGACGAGTGCTTCCTGAGTCGCGTGGAGAACTTCAAGCGAGTCGAGCGCGGTACCCAGCCCTTGCTTGATCCAGCGGCTGTGTCCGAAGCCGAGTGCATCGCTCTGGCTCAGACGCAGCGCCTGATAGCGCAAGTTAGAGACCTCGCTGCTGAAAGAATCGTGGCAATCCGCCGCGCTCAGCATCGCTGCGAACAGCCGCAGCGCTTCGGCCGCGCGCTCGCGGGCGTGCGGCCATTCCGCGCTTCCGAGCGAGGCCACGGCCGCGCGCGCAGGCTCGATTCCAGCGACCATGGACGTAAACGACCGTCGCGCCGACGCGTCTGGTTCGGTGTCGCCGAATGGAGGCTCTCCATTCAGTTCGACGGACACGGCATCGGAGGCCGCGCGAAACGCGCTGATCGCACTCTGGCAGCGAGCTGCCAGATCGCGCTCCGACTGGATTGCAGCGACCGAATCGCCGAGGGCAGTCACCGCGCTTTGGTATGTCGCCGAGCCCGAACGGGTCATCAGTGTCTGCCGCGCAGCGACCAAGCCGGCATGAACCATCTCGATAGGCTGGCCCTTTCCGGTCTTGAAGCCGCTATCGGCTGGGTGAACGTCGCCGGGACCGGCAGTGCCTCCGGAAAGTGAATCGAGGCTCTCTGCCGCCCAGCGGACCCGCAGCAGGCCCGGCGCTGACAACCCAGGGAGCAAAGTGAGAGAGTCTGCGAGCTTCGACAGCGCGGCCCTGCTCGCTCGCGGGTCGAGCACATCGGATCGGCACTCCAATGCCCGCACGGCGCTGGTCAACTGTCGCAACGTCGCGTCCGAAAGTTTCTTCTCGTGCTCGTCGTCCTTTGCCGAGGGAGTGGCGCCGATCGACTGCGCTGGAAGTCCAACTGGTGGGCATCGCGATGAGGCCTGCGAGCAGCCGACAGGGCTGAGCAGGCCGAGCAGGGCGCCCGCTAGTGGAGCGAACCGAGTCGGCGAACTAGCCGCCGGCAATGCGGATCCATTGCCAAGCCGAGGTCCAGCTGAACGAGCGGTTCGCACTAGGGGTATCTCCCGAGTTGTCTAATCATTCAGTGGGGGCGTGTGACGCTCATCGCGGCTCACTCCGGCGGTCTCAAGATCGGTCCTGCCGCCTCTCGTTCCTCGACCGGGCTCGACACGCCGCTGGCCGCTTTCGACGGCGCGCCGATCCGAAACGGAGGATGCTCCAGGCCAGGAACACCTATGCTGCCGCCATCAGTTCCGATGGTACGGTCGAGCGAAGCGTCATGCCAGGCGTCACCGACTGACGCCGCATGCACGCTCCAGCCGGCGAGCGCACCGAGCACTGCACCGAGCAGCGCACCGATAATCGCTGGCAGCAGATTGCCGGCCATTCCGCCCAAAAGCGCGCCAGAGATCCCGAAGAGCACACCAAAAAGGAGCTTACGACCCGAACGCGCCTGCGCGACTTGACCGGAGGTTCCAGATCGCTCGTGCATGGGTTCCGCCTTTCATTCTGGGTGGCGTATCAATTGGTCCTGCTTTGGCGACTGCAGGTTCTAGACCAACCATTGGCTGCCTTCGAATGGCAAGACCGCGCTGCCCTGGCTGAATCGAACGGGTGCACTGAATTATTCGGCGCTGTCAACACGGAGCCTGCGGTATGCAACGTGCAAAGCCGGCGCTCGTGCACGCGAGCGAACGATGAGATATGCGCCAGGTCAGCCGTTCGCCACGCAACTGAGTTCGGTCGCGTTTCAGCGACGAGTGAGTGAGGCGTTTCCAGATGACTCACTGAGGCGCAGGACGCGCGCTCCTGCTCTCGCAATGGCGCGAGCGACGAGGACCGTCGATGTACACGCGTAGCTCGCGTTGCCATCGGGTAGGTGGCCGCGTGCTGCGTTTCGGGCTGTTGCTGACCGCATTTTGCCTGTTGGCCGAGGGCCTGTACCTGGTATTCGGTTTTTTTCTGTTGCCCAGACGCCTGAAGGCGTTCGCCGACGCGCATGACAGCACGGTCACATTCGGTCGATTCACCAGTTTCTATCCGGGAGATTTGCGCATTGCGCGGGTAGATCTTTCCTCTTCATCACTGGGCTTAGTCAGCAGCGCGGGCCCGCTTCGCGCGCGATTCCGCATCCTACCGCTGTTGCGAGGCTCATTCGAAATCGCCTGGGCACATGTAGAGCAAGTCGAGCTGCATCGCGTGAATGCACCGGCTGCCCTGTTGGCGCACGTCGAGGTCACTCCGACCACGGACGGCAGCGGTGATGTGGAGGCTTCGATCGCCAAACCGCTGCTCACTCGACCTGCGCCGGGAGAGAGATTGGTGGTTAATCACGCAGAGATAGAGCTGCAGCGCGCAGATTTGGGTTCCTTCCGGCTTCTCGGCCCGGCGCAGTTCATTCTAGACCGCGTCGAGGTTGGGGCATCGGTTCTGAGCGCCAATGCCAGTGTTGAATTTCGAGGACTTCGACTTGAGCGCCGCGGCGCGGGCGCTGGGTTTCGAACACAGATTGACGGCAAGGCGCAGCTCGGTCTATCCCGCGCACGTTCCACCCCCGGGGTAACTTCGCGACTGGAGGCCGAACTACACTGGAAGTCAGTCGATCTCGGGGCTCTCATTGGTGCCGAAGCCGGCCTCGTCGGCACGGACGGTCAGTTACACTCGACGCTCCGTAGCAGCTCCATTAGAGGCATTCTTGCCGGGTCTTCAGTCGATCTACAATGCGCAGCGCTGCGAGTATCAGCGCAGGCCAGTGCAGAAAACGTGCAAGCACATGTTCGTTTCGAACCGCGTGCCTCCGCGGCTGCCGGAACGCCGGTCACCTTCACGATGCAAAGCCCGCGGGTCACCGTGCTATTGAACGGCGTCGCTCAGACATTCGAGTTTTCCGGCGAAAGTCGAATTCGACTCGAAGACATAGGGCCGTCCGGCCTCGCGCTTGGCATGAGCACGCTGCGCGCGACCCGCATCGAAAACGCTGCGCAGCAAGCCGCGCCAGAACAGCCACTTAGCGTCGAGCTCGCGATCGCGCGGGTTTCCTGGAACCGCGATGTTGGGGTTATTCTGCAGGGGGACGGCAATGCACGTGGCGGCAACGCGCAAGGACTAATCGATCTCGCGCCACTGGGACCTAGCGCGACCTGGTTGGAGAGCGAATTCTCGGGTCAAGCCTTCACCGCGGAGTGG
>DATEPG010000679.1:0-2923 GCA_035273265.1 Polyangiaceae bacterium | reverse complement strand
GGCGGCGAGCCCGTCCAGCCCCGTCGCCGTGTCCGGCGCGGTCCCAGCAGCCTCGAGCCCCGAGATCGAAGCCTACTCGGGTTCCGGAAACGGCGTCACCGGATCCGCGGTCGTCACGGACGAGCTGGAAGCGGCCGGCGTTCCGAAGCGCAGCGGCACTTCACCGGCCGCTTGGATCGCCGTTGTCATGGCGTTGATGTTCGGGCTCACGATTGGTTTCGTGTTCTTCAACAAGGGCAGTAAGACGGTCGAAGTCGTCAAATACGTGGATCGCGTGGTGCCTGGAGCCGCCAGCGGCTCGGTCGCTGCACCCGAAACCAGCGTAGCCGTCAGCGACGGCACGAACGCGCCGGCTGACCCCAAAAATCCGATCAAGCGCACGGGGGCAACTGCAAAGAGCGCGAGCAGTGGGGCAGCCGAGCCAGACAAAGGCATCAGTGGCTTGAAGGGGCTGCAAGGGCTCGGCTCGCTCGGTCCTGGCCATGGCCCTGATTCCTCTGGTCCTTCCGGCAGCGTGTCCGGTGCCGGGCAGCTCGACGGCGCCCAGATCCAAAGCACGGTGGCGCGCTACACGGGCAGCGTGAAGCGCGCCTGCTGGCAACCTGCGCTCGACACTCGTGATAAGGACGCACCCACCACCGCGCGCGTCAACGTCGCGATCACCGTGCTTCCCAGCGGCAGCGTGTCGAACGCCGTCGTCAACGGTGACCCGAAGGGCTACCGCGGCCTCTCACAGTGCATCTCCAGCCGCGTCCGCGGCTGGCAGTTTCCACCGTCTAGCGATACGACGACCGTCAACGTGCCGTTCGTGTTCGCTGCCCAATAAGCTAAAAAAACGCACCCCGAGGGCGAACCCTCGGGGTGTGGTTGCAGTTTCTCGTAAGCCGGGTTCTGTCGCGCGCTTCGGTCGCCCTCAGCGTGCTGGCGGTCATTCCTCTGGGACGTCCGTTACCGAACGCCTCGTGCAGCCTACCCAGGGGCTCGGGCTGGCAGCCCTCGAACGCCCCTCTACATGGCCTTGCTCCGGATGGGGTTTGCCGTGCCACAACCGTTACCGGTTGCGCGGTGGGCTCTTACCCCACCTTTTCACCCTTACCCGAGGCGCCAAAGCGGCTCGGGCGGTCTAATTTTCTGTGGCACTTTCCTCGAGGTTTCCCTCACCGGGCGTTACCCGGCATCCTGCCTTGCGGAGCCCGGACTTTCCTCAGGCTCGTCGTGAGACGAACCTGCGATCGCCTGAGATGCTGCAACGAGCCGGAGCTTAGGTGCAGCCCGCAGGCCGCGCAAGGCTAAGCAGCGTCGTGAATGTCCAGCCAGCCGTTGCCGCGCGAAAGCTCCGTGATCCTGGCCTTTAGCTTCTTTTTGGCGCGCGCCTCGAGCTGGCGGGCGCGCTCGCGCGACACGCCCAAACGACGACCGATTTCTGCCAGGGACATCTCGTCTTCGTTGTCGGCCATCAGCCGATTCTCGACGATGTAGCGCTCGCGTTGGTCGAGACCGACGAGCGCGGCCTGCACCGCGTCCCGGACGTAGCCGCCCATTTCGGAACCAACCAAGCCGTCCTCTTGGTTCAGCTCGGAGGCGGTGAGGGTATCGCCCAGGGTGGTCGCCGAATCGTCGTACACCTTGGCGTCGAGCGAGACGTCGCGGGCTTCCAAGCGGCGCACCATGGACGTGACCTTCGCCTTGGGGATGTCGAGCGCTTTTGCCAGCAGTTCGTCGGCGTGATCCCCTTCACCGACCAAGTTGGTGATGCGTACGCGCTCGCGGCGAAGCTTGAAGAACATCTTCGAGCGCAGCGCGCCCGAACCAACCCCGACCAAACTCCACGAACGAATGATATGATTGAGGATATAGGCGCGGATCCAATATGCGGCGTAGGTGACGAAGCGCGTGCCGCGGCTGGTGTCGAACTTTTGCAATGCGTGCACGACGCCGAAATTGCCCTCAGCCACGAGCTCGCCTAGCGGCAGCCCATAGCGGCGATACTTGAGCGCGATCGCCACCACGTAGCGCAAATGGGCTCGAACCAGCTCCTCGCGAGCCAATTCGTCCTTCTCATCGAGCCAGCGGGTGGTCAGCAGCAGCTCATCCTCGCGGGAGAGTTGGGGATAGGAGTGTACCGCTGTGATGTAGAACGCCAGGGAGGGGTCGGTTTGACGGGCCATGGTACTTCGCAGTTCCCTTCGTCTAATTCCAGTCTTAGACAAACTCAGAGGGTGCCAAGCGCGTTGCCTTCGCACCCGCAGGTCCAGAGCTGACCTCGCACCTAGGCCTACGCGCGGGGTATCTGCGCGGTTCCGCTAAGATTTGTTAAGCGGGCAAGTTCGTACGCTGGGCAAAACCCGCTGGACGCATGGGCACAAGACGCGTGCGACGCGAGGCATTGTCCAAGCTGCCAAACACTGTGCCCGCGTAACCGTTGCAACACCGCCACGACGGCTGGCGCACGCCGACGCTTCCCGCCAGCGCGGGCGCTCCAACGACGGCTGGCCGTGGATCGAACAGGCACGAGTGCCTGGCACAGACCAGCCGCAACTGTGAGCGAAAGCTTTAGATCAAGCCTGGAAGGACGAACCGCAGCCGCACGTGCCAGATACGTTCGGGTTGCCGAACTTGAAGCCGGAGCCGTTGGCTCCTTCGACGTAGTCGATCTCGGTGCCGTCCAAATACTGGTAGCTGAGCGGATCGACGAACAGCTTGACCCCGTGCGATTCGAATAGCTCGTCTAGGTCCGTCGGCTTGTCTTCGAAGTACAAGTCGTACTGGAAACCGGCGCAGCCACCGCCCACGACTCGCAGGCGGAGGCCTTGGCCTTCCAGACCCTCCGACTTCGAAATCTCTTTAACTTTGTCTGCGGCCAGCGTTGTGATTGAAATCATCGGATGGGTTTCCTTCGCGAGCCTAGTATAGGCACGCAGCT
>DATEPG010000678.1:0-4235 GCA_035273265.1 Polyangiaceae bacterium | reverse complement strand
ATGGAAAGCTCTCGTACGGTCCGATCGGGCAGCCGATGCCGTGGCCCCTGGCAACTGTTTCCACTGCTTCCGGTGATTGTGGGCGCTGTCGCGTCGTGGAAGGGGGCTTCGGGTTTCGCACCGCCTCAGGCTATGGGCTCGTGTGGCGCGTCGGCTTCGACGTGAACTCACCCACCCCGAACCTGTTCCGCATGACCGTCGGCCCGAACTTCGAAGGCGGCGAGCCGCGCCCGATCGTGGCCAATCACTCCGCGCTCTATTTCGACGTCGCTTCGACAGCGGACGGGGTTGTCGTGACGACCTGCTCGCTGGACTCCCAACCCGAGTGGATATTTCTGAACAGCGATCTCGAAGTCGCGGGAGCCACGAAGTTCGCGGCGCAGGGCGCGTCTTGCCAATTCGATGCACCCCCAGTTCTCTGGACGGGTCAGCGTTACCTCACGTCGGTCAGCGATGCCCGTGGTTTGGTGATCGCCTCGCTGGACAAGGAAGGGACCCTGGTCGGAGAGCACATCGTAGCCAAAGGTGTCGCTGAACCGGTGCAGGCCCGCTTCTCGAAGAACGGCGACCGCGTGCTCTTTGCATTCAAACCTGGGCCCCGGGGGCCACTTCGATCCGGCGTGTTCGATTTGCAGGGCATGCCTTTAGGCGAGGTCCAACCGCTGGGTGAGGAGCTCGACGAACTGTCGAAGTTCGCCATCGCCATCCGCCGCGACGGCTGGTGGGTGGTGAGCGACAGCGGCGCTGGCCATGAGACTGTCGGCACACTGACGGCGATCTCTCGGGACGGGCTCGCCCTGCAAGCGACACAAAAGCTTGGCAATTTGTCTCTCCGCGCGGTCAAGCCGAGCCCCTACGGCGGTGCACTTCTCGTTGGCTCGTGGATGGAAGAAGGTTGGTTCGCTCACTCCTTCGCCTTGATGAAGCTGCTCGACGACGACGGCCAAGGCGTTTACTCAACGGAGAAGGACTACTCTGACGCAGTAGGACCATGGCCAGCCGACGTTGTGGCCGATCCGCTCCGCGATCTCGTCATCGAGAGACGAGCCGTCGCAGGCTCCGCGGAGACTACGGTCGTCCAGGAGTATGGCTGTCTCGATTGACCGTCATGATTCCGACAGGTGCGCAAACGCCTCACGGACTGGCACACGCTGCGCTTACCGCCGCCCTGGGGGGCACAAACAGCCAGCTCGCGACACCGGTCGGCGAGTAGCGAACGGCCGGCTGCCGGAGCCGGAGCTGGTCGTGGCGGCGCTGCTAGCCGGCCATCATGCGCGAGAATTTTTCGGTCAAGAGTTGGTCGGCCGCCATCTTGGCGCCCCAGGCGGTGGCGACCTGGCCATAATTCATCATGTCGAGCCCGTAGCGTGCGAGCGCGCCCGCCATGTCCCCCTGCTGCATGCCCTTCAGAATGCCCACGTAGTCGCTGAGCTTTGCCACCTTCTGACCCGGAAATACTACCGGATCCGGGTCGCCCGCGTCGCCTTGGGCGAGGGCGTGTTGCGCTTGCTGGGCTTGCGCCATCCGCAGGTGCAGATCCATCTGGCCATCCCGGATCTCGTCGAGCGAGGCCTTCTCTTCGGCGTTCACGCCCAACTTGGCAAAGCTCTGCAGTTCTTGCAGCTCGATGAAGCGCTCGTGTAGGCCGCGGCTGTTGTTGAGCGCTTCTTGCCATTCTGGGATGTACAGATTCAGCTGACCGAAGTTGTCGCTGCGCAGCGGCAGCTTGAAGCGTTCGAACAGCTTGACCAACTCGGAGGGCGGCGAGACCGCGGCCTTCAGCACGGCGCCCGCACCGCCGAGCCCCACGCTGCCCATGATGCGATCACGCTCCGCCGAGAACTCCGCGTACTCTTCGAGCGTGAGCCCAGCGTAGCGGCGCGTGGGCGGTTTCACGCGGTTGCTCTTGGCGGGATCTTCGTCGAGCTGCTCGAGCCAGCTTTCGATACCCGCCTTGGTCGCCGGCGGATGATTGCCCAGGCCGAGCCAGACGTGGGCGAGGACGTGCTCCCAGCCGGTGTAGCCGCGCGCCGGCGCCTGCCCGCGCAGCCAGCCGAACAGCTGCTCCATCTCGGGGCGCAGCGCCGGGTTTTCTTTGGCGCGAAAGCCGAGCGCAATGATGGCCGCGCTCGTCGTCCAGTCGGACGGACCGAACAGCAATGAATAGAGCGCGCCGCGACCGGGGCCCGAGTCCCAAGGGCCCAAATGCGAGAGCACCAGCGCGGCGGCGATCTGACAGCGATAGGTCCAATAAAAGCCGTCGAAGCCGGCCTCCGGCGGGGGCAGCGGCGGATCGGTCATTACCGCCAAAAAGCCGTGCAGCCAGGCGTCGCCCCATTGTTCGGCCACGGCCCGCGCCGCGCTGTCCCAGACGTCTTGGCGATACAGTTGCTGCGCGATGCTCGCGATCACCTGCTGCGCGCGCGGATCCGCCGCTGGGTAGACCTTGTGCGCGGTCGTGTCTTGATAGGTCCAGAGTCGGTACTGCGTCTGCGCCTTGTCGGTGCGCGGATCGGGCTGTTGGATCTCGTCCACCTGGACGTTTAGGCTGCCGCGCGCGCCCAAGCTGCGCATCACCAGATCGAACGCCAAGTTCACGCTCGGCGCGTCCAGGAACTTGCTCTCCAGCCCGATGCTGCACTCGAGCCCTTGCCCGCAGCAGCGCAGAATCGGTCCGAGCTCGCGCGCGAACGAGCGCGCTGCGCTGGCCGTGGCGTCGCCCGGCCCCTGCAAGAAGGTGTAGTACACCTCCATCGGCTCGAGCTCTTCGCACAGTTCGCGCGTCAGCTGGCTCCACCACTCGCGCTCGCGCAATAAAAATAGCGCGTTCTTGTCCTCCGGCATGTTGTAGCCACGGAAGCGGGCGTAGTGAAACGAGGGCTTGGCGTCTTCGTAGTCGGGTTCGCGTGTCAGCAAATCGTGGAAGATTTGCGTCGCGCGATCGAACTGCTTGGCCTCGACGAAGGCCCAGCCCACGTCGAACAGCGGTGAGTTGTCTTTGGGATCGATGGCTAACGCGTGGCGCGCGTGGTTGAAGGCCTCTTCAGGCCGGCCCGCTTGACGAAAGGCGTTGGCGGCCGCGGTGTGCACCTTCCAATCTTGGGGAAACCGCTGCGCACCCTCCAGCGCCACCGCGATCGTGGCGTTCGGATCCGTCAAGCGGCGTCGCAGCATGGCCTCGCCGAAATACAGCACCACCTCGTTCGGGTAGCTGACGCGCAAGCGAGCGAACAAGTCTGCACCCGCCTGAATGTTGACGAGCCGAGGATCGTCGGCCTCGAGGCCCGGGGGGAGCCGAACCCCCGCGCGTAGCACCGTACGCACGGCGTGCTTGTGAAAGATATCCCAGCCCAATCGGGCGATCACTTCCGGATTACACCAGCGCCCCAGCCAGGGAACGTAGCCGAGCTCCGGCGCGACCGCGATCACTTGGCACAGCAGATCGATGGCTTCGGGCAGGCGCTTCTGCATCATCAGGATCCGCGCACGCACGGCGGCGGTCGCCACATGAACTGCACCCGCCTCCACCGGCACCGTCGATAGCGGGTCGGGTGCGGCGAGCGCAATCTCGTCCGCGAGATCCAAGTAAGAGCGCTCATTGGGGAACAGCATCAGCGCGTCGGACGCGAACAGCATCGCCGAGATCAGCTCACCGCGCTGAAACGTCTCACGGGCGTGCCGCTTCAGGCGCTCGCCGAGCGCGCTGCGGGTCTGGGCTTCGTTCGGGAGCTCGGTCGGATCGAGGGGCTTGGTCGGTTCCATGTCGGCTTTCGTTGACGGCGAAGCCGCCGAGGCTAGCCCGAAATCTGCGCGCTCGGTCACGGCGCTGCGCTGCGCACCATGTGGGCCTGGCTTATTTGTCGGACTTTCCTTAGCGAGTTCCGCGCTTCGGCCGGTAGCTTGCGAACACAGCCAGCAGCTCGGAAAAGTCGAGCTTCAAGGCATGAGCCGAGATCACGATCGCCAGCTCGAACGCGACAGCCCGAGGCAAGAGTCTCTTTCCTGCCTTGAAAGCAACGCGGCGCACGGCCGACTCGGATTCCATCGGCGGCGTCAAATTCGGGCGATGCATCGCAAGTCCCGCGCAATTCGGATGAAGGAGGGATGCGCGATGGAAGCTTTTCTGGAGCTCGAGGCATTGGGTTTGGAGGTTCATTCGTGAAGCTATTTCACCCCGTCATTTCCCTCATGGTGCTCGGCGTCTCTTTCGCCGGTGCGCTCGCCGGATGCAGCAG
>DATEPG010000677.1:0-22234 GCA_035273265.1 Polyangiaceae bacterium | reverse complement strand
CCAGTGATTGCGGCGGGCGAGCAAGCATTCGAGCGTGCGCTGCACGCTCTGTCAGCGCGCTTCGCTCCGTCTCAAGAAGGGCAGGTGGTTAGCCTGGGCGCATGCGTCCAGATCGTTACTGGCGCGCGTTCGGAGCGGCGATGAGGCCCGGGCGCTGGGCGCTCGCCAGTCTCTCGCTGGCGATGCTGCTGCCCTCGCTGGGGACCAGCATCGCCAATGCTGCCTTGCCGACATTGGCGCAGACCTTTCATGCTTCTTTCCAGACGGTCCAATGGGTCGTGCTTTCGTACCTGCTCGCCAGCACCACGCTGATTGTCAGCGTTGGGCGCCTCGCGGACCTGATGGGTAAAAGGCGGCTGCTGTTGGTCGGCATCGGCATGTTCAGCCTTGCGTCGGGCATGTGCGGCGTCGCGCATCGACTCTGGCTGATGATCGCGGCGCGCGCCGCGCAAGGTATGGGCGCAGCGCTCATGCTGACCCTGACTCTGGCTCTAGTCGGTGAAATCGTGCCCAAATCACAGACCGGCCGCGCCATGGGGCTGCTCGGAACGATGTCTGCGATCGGCACTGCGCTCGGTCCTTCCCTGGGCGGCGTGCTGATCCACGGGCTCGGCTGGCGGTCGATTTTCTTCGTGAACATTCCGCTGGGTCTCGTGACGCTCGTGCTGGCGCATCGCCATCTGCCCGCTGACCGCCGGATGCCGAAAGAGGGTCCACCAAAGCTCGACTATCTGGGCACGCTGCTGCTGGCTCTGACGCTGGGCGCCTTTGCCCTGGCCATGACGATCGGAGGGCGTGGCAGCTTCGGCGCGCTCAATGTCGGCTTGTTGCTGGGAGCTTGCGGCGCGCTGATCTCGTTCGTGCTCGCCGAAGGCCGAGCGGGATCGCCATTGATCCGCCTGTCTCTGTTCCGTGACGGCGCGCTCTCCGCCAGCCTCGCCATGAGCGCGCTGGTCTCCACCGTAATGATGGCAACGCTGGTGGTCGGACCGTTTTATCTCTCGCGAGGATTAGGGCTCGAGCCGCTGGCCGTGGGGCTGGTCTTGTCGGCTGGCCCGCTGGTCGCGGCGTTGAGCGGTGTGCCTGCGGGGCGTCTCGCCGATCACTTCGGCGCGCAGCGGACGACCGTTGCGGGGCTGGTGGGGCTACTGGCCGGTTGTTTCGTCATGTTCATGATGCCGCTGACACGGGGGATCCCCGGCTACGTGGCTCCGATCGCGTTGATCACCGTCGGCTACGCGCTGTTTCAGACCGCCAACAATGCAGCCGTCCTGGCGGATGTCGCTGCGGAGCAACGGGGGCTCGTCTCCGGGCTCTTGAACTTGTCCCGCAACCTCGGCCTGATCAGCGGCGCATCGCTGATGGGCGCCGTATTTGCAGTGGCATCGGCGACGAGCGAAATCACGAGCGCGCGTCCCGAGGCCGTCGTCGCGGGCATGCAGGTGACCTTTTTGGTCGCGGCCGGCCTAGTCGTTGCTGCGCTCGCCATCGTGCTGGCCAGGCGCTTTCGAGATCCTCGCGGTTTGGTGTCCAGCGACATGGCATGATTGGAAAACGCTGGCATGGAAATTCATCAGCTCAAGACCTTCCTGGTCGTGGCACGCGAGGGCAGCATCACGCGCGCTTCGGAGTGTCTGTACTTGAGCCAACCGGCCGTGAGCGCGCACATCAAAGCCATCGAAGATACGCTGGGACTGACGCTGTTCGAGCGCACGCCGCGCGGCATGAGCTTGACCCCTGATGGTCAACGGCTGCTGACCCGGGCCGAGCAGACATTGGCTGCGCATCGTGAGCTATTGGAAGAGGCCGCGCGCATCAAGGGACGCCTGACGGGCAAGCTCCGTCTCGGTGCCACGGGCAGCTCCAGCAGCGAAGCCGTCGGCCGCTTGTTGACTCGGCTTTCCGAGCGCTTTCCCGAGCTGGAACTCGCGATCGAGCATGGCTCGACGCGCGAGATCCTGAACGGGATCCGCGCCGGAACCTTGGACGCCGGCTTCTACAACGAGGCGGGCGAAGCGGATCCCGCCTTGTCCGTGATCGAAGTCGCACGTTTCGCCATTTATCTAGCTGCCCCGCCGGGCCTGGTCGACTCCAGGTCAGCGTTGAACTGGCAGAGCCTGGCGCAATTGCCCTGGATCTGCCCAACATCGAGCACTTGCTGCGGGCAGGCCGCGGAAACCTTGTTTCAGACTCATCACATTCGTCCGTCGAAGATCGTCAACGTCGATCGCGAGCACGTGACCCGCACGCTGATTGCGGGCGGGGTCGGCCTGGGTCTTTTGCACACGGAGACGGCCATGGCGGCACGCGCCAACGGCGAAGTCCAGCTGGTCTGTGAAGCCCAAGAGGTGGTGCGGGTGCTATTTGCGCAGCGAGCGGATCGCGCGCAAGACCCGTTGTTGGTCGCCGCGAGTTCGATGCTTCAGCTCGCCCCGACCGTCGTCTGAGGGGTGGCGCTCGGGGTCAGACGGCCCGCTCTAGAAATGGAAAAGCGCGCTAGACGTTCAGGCGACTTCCAAGATCCGCCCGACCGGGGGTAGGGGTGCTCGGCCGCCGAACAAGCGCAGGCCGAAACAGCGGCGATCTCCCTCGGATTGGCCCCAAATTTCTTCGTGTCCGATGTGCTCGAGCACGATGAAAACTTGACCCGTGTCTTCGTCTCGCGCCCAGGAGATGTCTTCCGAGCTTTCCCCCGAGCAAACCATCACACAGTGGTCGTCGTGCAAGTGTCCTTCGACGCGGATCTTCGACATCCTTCGGTATCTATCGATCCCGCGTGCGAAGGGTCAACTTCTGGCCAAAGTTCGGTGGGAGCGTGTGGGTGCAGCTGAACTTAGACGTCAGGAGCCGCGCCAGGCTATGATGTTCGGGTGGTCGGCTCATCTCCAGGCCTGCAGCAGAACCCGTATGCAAGCGAAGGGTACTTGCATCAGCTCTTACATAAGGCCAAGGCAGCAGGCGCACGTGACGTCCACTTGAAGGTGGGCCAGCCGCCGGGCGCGCGCGTTCGAGGATCGCTGGTTTTTTTCAGGCTCGATAAGATCCGCCCGGAGGACACCGAGGCTGTCGTCAGGCACCTGATCCGCGATCCAGCGGTCCTCGCCAACCTGCCCGCCTTGCGCGAATACGACACTTCCTACGAGGTATACGGCATCGGGCGTTTCCGCGTGAACGTGTATCGTCAGCGAGCGACATTAGCCGTGGTGATGCGCGTGATCCCGCATGAAGTGCCGAGCCTCGAGTCGCTCGGCGCGCCCGCGGCCTGCCGCATGCTGGCCGAGAAGGATCGCGGCCTAGTGCTGTGCGTGGGCGCCGCGGGCAACGGCAAGACGAGCACGCTCGCGGCCATGCTCGACTACATGAACCACAACATCGCCCGTCACATCGTGACCATCGAAGATCCGATCGAGTACATTTACACGGACGACAAGTGCTCGGTCAGCCAACGCGAGATCGGTTACGACACGCACAGCTTTGCCAGTGCCCTCCGCGCTGCTTTGCGTCAAGATCCGGACGTCATTCAGGTGGGGGAGATCCGCGATCCGGAGACGATGGACATCGCGCTCAAGGCCGCGGAGACCGGCCACCTCGTACTGTCCACGCTGCACACGCCGGACGTGTCGCGCACGATGAATCGCATCATCGCCCTGAGTGACGGCGAATCGGACGATTTGCGCGAGCGCCTCGGGGACTCACTGCAAGGCATCATTGCTCAACGCTTGCTGCCGAGGGCCGACGGCCAGGGGATGGCACTGGCCGCGGAAGTCTTGGTCTCTACCGGTTCTGTGCGCGAAACCATCAAGCGACCGCTGGGCAATCCCTCGCTCAAGGAGCTAATGGACGGCGGACAGACGATGTACGGCATGCAGACGTTCGAGGCGCACATCAAGTCACTGGTCCGGGAGGGCATCGTCGAGCGCGAAGTCGGTCGCGCTGCCATGGGCTTTTAGCGCGGAGCCAGCGTCGTAGCGTCGGCTGCGCAGGACCTGACGCAGTGCGAAACGTGGTGCTCAATCTGGACTCCCCGGCCGGTTGACGCTAAGACCGCGGCAGAATGTCCGACCTGAGCTCGCCCGTCCGTCACGATTGGTCCTTGCAGGAAATCCGCCAGATCCACGATCTGCCGCTATTCGAGCTAGTCGATCGCGCGCGCGCGGTGCACTTGGCCTTCCACAAGAAGGAGAAGGTTCAGCTGTGCACGCTGCTCAGCGTCAAGACGGGTGGCTGCCCGGAGGATTGCGCCTATTGCCCGCAGTCATCGCACCACGAGACGCCGGTCAAGGGCGAGGCGATGCTCAAGCTCGACGAAGTCATGAGCGCCGCGCGAGCCGCCAAAGAACACGGCGCCACTCGCTTTTGCATGGGCGCTGCTTGGCGTGAAGTGAAAGACGGGCCAGCCTTCGATCGCGTGCTGGACATGGTGCGCGGCGTGAAGGGGCTCGGGCTCGAGGCTTGCGTCACGCTCGGCATGTTGAACGAGGGGCAAGCGGCGAAGCTCAAAGAGGCCGGCCTCGATGCTTACAACCACAACCTCGATACTTCACGCGAGAACTACAAGTCGATCATCTCGACCCGCAGCTACGATGATCGACTGAAGACGCTGAAGAACGTGCGCAACGCGGGCATCACGGTGTGCTCGGGCGGCATCATCGGCATGGGCGAGAGCATCGACGATCGCTGTGGCATGTTGCTCGAACTCGCCCAGCTCGAACCGCATCCAGAGAGCGTGCCGGTGAACGCGCTGGTCCGGGTAGAAGGCACGCCGCTCGCCGCTTTACCCCCGATCGATCCGTTGGATTTGGTGCGTATGGTGGCCACCGCGCGCATCACCATGCCGCGCTCCAAAGTACGGTTGAGCGCGGGTCGCAGCGATTTGCCGCGCGAAGCTCAGCTGCTTTGCCTGTACGCGGGCGCCAACAGCATCTTCTACGGCGACAAGCTGCTCACCACGCCCAATCCGGATACGGATGCGGACGTGGATTTGATCCGTGCCGCCGGGCTCAGCGCGGAAGCGCCGGCGCCGAGCGCGCCAACCGCTTAGCGCGTCCGCGGCCGCACCACGCTACCAGGCCCAGGCCGAACGCCCAGAGCGCGAGCGGCCCACTGGCAGGCGTGTTGCCGCCGATGGTCGATGCACAACAGCCATTCTCGGGGCTGCTGCACTTGGTCGAAAAGCCATGGCGCGGCACCCCCGGCGGGTTTCCCGGATCGGTCGTGGTGCGGCCCGGAGGCAGTGACGCGCAGATGGCCTCGATGTCGTCGGCTTCCAGCGTGGTCATGTCCAACTCGTAGCTCGCGTACATCGTCGCCTCGCGGTCGGTCGAGTGCGAGAGCCCGAGGAAATGGCCGATCTCGTGCGACAGCACCGCGTTCAGATCGTCGTGGCGCTCGTCGGCATCGGACGGGCCGAGCACGAACTTGGCGTTGTAGCTGTTGAGCTCGATATTAGCGTCGTAGATCTCACCCGTGTCGGGCGCGAAGAAGACCGTGGTCAGCGCCAGAGTTTCCGAGCCGGTGTTTTTGTACGGCCACTCGGCGTCGTGGAAGGTGATCACGTTCTGATTCGGCTGGGTCTTGTTGTACTCCGGCTTGGCGCACTCCACCTTTCCGAAGTCCGCCAGCTTGATGCTCGGTCCGTGTGAGTCGTCGCAGGGCGCGTCCAGCCAACGTTGGAAGGCGTTGACCACGGCCTCGTGCAGTTGGTCGTAGCTGATGTTTTGCGTCTTCGAGCCGTCCTGCTGCACGTCGAAGGAGATCACGGAGCTTGCCCAGAACAGGGGCTTGCCGCCCACGTTGCAGCCAGTCTGGGGATCTCGCGGGCAATCTTCCTTGCTGGCGTCGCAGGTGTACGTCAAGCAATAGGCATGCGAGTGAGCCGAAAGCGCGTAGACGAAAGTTGCGGCTGCCAAGCACGGCAGCAGGCGAAATAAGTTCAACGGCGTGCTCCGAGGATTAAAGCTCGCGCTTCGCTGAATGGTTTGTTCGTCAGCAGCACGGCCGCGGACGTCGGCGCGCCGATCAGGTGTGGCAGGTTTCGACTCAGCCGCAGGCGCGGGGTGCCCGCGCGATCAATCGCGACCGGGTAGTGACCTTGCGCCATTCCCGTTACCAACTCGACACCGTTGGGATCGAGCGTGAGAAACACGAGGCAAGTTTCGTTCAGCGCGAGCTCCGCCTCGCCGTGCACGATTTCGCCCAGGTCTGCGACGCGTCCGCCGAGCGTGCGCACCAATGTTTCCGAATCGCCGCTGGCACCGTGGATCGAGTCGTCGATGCGCAGCCGCGAGTAGGTCACGATGTGTCGTGCGCCGCCGATGTCCTCGGTCCGCGCGAAGCTGTCGAGCGGCGTCGCGCGCGCGATGCGCACGCTGCGCCGGACGAGATCCGGCAAGCTCACGGCGCGCGCCGTGGTGGCACGAGCGGCGCTGGCACAAGCCAGTGTCGCTGCGAACGTCCCCATCATCCCCAAGCTTTGCCGTCGATCCATCGTCTCAGAAAGTAGCACAGCGCTGGCGCCTGATCAGACCGGCCCGGCGCTCGGTTTCGGCTGTCCGCCGGCACTTTCGTGCGTGCTCGGGGCGAGCGGCCGGCGTGCACCGGCTCTCGTGTGGCGCACTCAACATCCAGCGAAACCGTCCAATTCCAGGTGATTTGCGGTTTACTTCATAATGGCCGGGGCTGCGCTATAACACCCCTTCGCCTCGCCGGCCCGGCCGCGCGCGACCCAGCGAACCCCGCCACCACAAATCATGCCGCCCCCCGCCACCGAGAGAGCAGCATTGCTCGAACGTACAGCCCCAGGTCTCGTCGAAGAACTCAAGACCTACCTGGTTCGTCATCGCGTCGCCGTCGAGTCGATGATCAGGCCAGGAGGCCCAGAGGCGGGTCTCGAAGCCGCCGCGCGCTACGCAAAGGCCTTCGATGGCTTACTCTGCTCGCTGTTCAAGGCCGCCGAGAGCACGATGGTCAAGGCCGGGACCTGGCAGAACGTGGGACTGGCCGCGGTCGGCAGCTATGGCCGAAACGAGCTCGGATATCACAGCGATCTGGATGTTCGGCTGATCTCCGCAAGCAAGCCGGAGAAGGTGCGCGCGGTCGCGGAGGCGCTCTTGTACCCGCTTTGGGACGCCGGGCTCAGCATCGGTCATCAGGTGGTGATGGGCAGCGATCTGCTGGACCTAGCCAAGAATGATTTGCCCACGGCCACCACCTTGCTGGACTGGCGCGTGCTGACCGGTGATCGCACCAGTTCCGAGAAGATGCTGACCCGCGCCTTCGAGGGGATCTTCGGCATCGGCAACATCAAGAAGTTTCTCGATCGCCTTGAAATCAAGGCACATGAGCGCTCGGAGCGCTTCGGTGGCTCGGTCTATTTGCTCGAGCCGGACGTGAAGAATGGCATCGGCGGGTTGCGCGATCTGGATCTCGCGCATTGGGCCGCGCGTGCCCGCTGGCGCGTGACAGATTTATCTGAGCTCGTACGCATTGGCGTGCTCCTCCAGCGCGAATGGCAACAGATTGAAGCCGCTCGTGCCTTGCTCTGGCGCGTTCGCAATCTGCTGCACTTACACGCCGGCCGGCGCTCCGACCGTCTGAGCTTCGATCGCCAGGAATCCTTGGCCGTGGACCTTGGCTACGGCCCGGGTGGAGCGGGGGTCGAAGCCTTCATGAGTGACTACTACCAGAAGGCGCGCATCATCTCGCAGGCGCGCGAACTGGTGCTGGCGCGCGCGGCTCCGCCGCCCAAGCGTCGTCCGCGCGAGACGTCGATCGGCAAGGGCCTGAAGCTGACCAACGATCAGGTGTCGTTCGAGGACGGTGCAGCGCTCGAGCAGGAGCCCGCGCTGGCGCTTCGGCTGTACGACGAAGCGGTGCGGCGAGATCTGCCCGTCTACGGTTTTGCTCGGGATTTAGTGGCCCGCGCCGTGACTTCGCCCAGCTTTTGTGAGCGCCTGCGCCAGAGTGAAGAGGCGGCGCGCTTGTTCGTGCGCCTGGTCACGGTGATTCAGCGCACCAAGCTGCGCGACGAGTCCGTGGTCAAAGATCTGCACGACGTCGGCCTGCTCGTCGCCATGGTGCCGGAGTTTGCGCCGGTGGTCGGACGCGTGCACCACGATGTTTATCACGTGTACACGGTGGACGTGCACTCGGTGGCCGCGGTCGATCGGCTGCGTGCCTTGTGCCGCGGTGAGCTCGCGGCCGAACACCGCTTGGCGTCGCGCTTGGCTGCCGAAATCTCACGTCCGAACGTGCTCTTCTTCGCTGCGCTGCTGCACGACATCGGCAAAGACATCGGCGGCAAGAGCCACGACGAGCGGGGCCGCGAAATGGCGCGCGGCATTCTGGAGCGCCTGGGCTTACCCGAGGGCGACATCCGCGAGGTGCAGCAGCTGATCTGGAAGCACCTGCGCATGTATCACGTGGCCACGCGCCGAGACATCGACGACCCGCGCACGCTCGAAGCCTTCTGCGAAGAGGTGCACGGCCGTGAGGGGTTGCGCGAGCTATACATCCTGACCATCTGCGATGTTTCTACGACCAGCCCGACCGCGCTCACGAGTTGGAAGTCGCGCGTGCTGGAGGAGCTGTACGTCAGCGCCGACCGTCAGTTGAGCACCGGCAAAGTCGAGCGCGGTGGCGAGCGCACCGAGCAAATCCGCGCTGAGGTGCGCGCGCTCTGTCCGCAGCGCGGGGAACTGGAATTCCTCAATCACTTCTTGGCTACGATGCCCGACCGTTACTTGTACAGTAACGATGCTCAAGACATCGTGCGCCACTCGCGCTTCGCGCGCCAAGCGCAGATGCAGCACGTCAACGTCACGGTCATGACCACGGCCGCGCCCTACGTGGAACTGGGCTTCATCGCCGACGATCGCCCAGGTCTTTTGGCGATGATCACCGCCACCTTGGCCGCCGCTCGCTTCAAGGTGATCAGCGCCCAGGTTTACTCCTGGGTCGACAGCTTCGGTCGCACGCGCGCGCTGGATTTGTTCTGGGTGCGAGCGGGGGAGACCACGGACGCGGTGACCGGATCGCTTGCGCGACTCGATCGCGACTTCAACCGGCTGCTCAGCATGGAGCTGTCGCCCTCGGAGCTGGTCACCGGCGGCGCGCGCCGCTCACGGCTGTCCGACCGCCCGACGCCGAAGGTGGCGAGCGAGGTCAACATCGACAACCGCTGCGCGACCGATCACTCGGTGATTGAGGTAACGACCAAGGATCAGCAGGGGCTGTTGTTCTGGTTGGCCAATACTCTGCAGCACCTCGATCTTCAGATCTCGCTCGCCAAGATCAACACCGAAGGTACGCAAGTCGCTGACGTTTTCTACGTCACGGACATGAACGGCTCAAAAATCACCTCGATCGAGCGCATGGAAGAGATCAAGGCGCGTATCTTGTCGAACATCGCCCACCTCGAAAAGGCATCCAGTACATGAACCTCGCGCCGCGCATGCTCTCGCCTCTGTCCTCGCTGGTATCGTCCGCCGTCCTGCTCGGTGCGCTCTCGTTCGCTGCCTGTGGCGGCTCCGCGCCACCTGTCGAAGCGCCTCCGCCCTCGCTGGAGGATCCGGCGCCGACGGCGGCCGCCGATTCGAGCGCCCAGCCGTCGAGTAAGAAGGTGGAGCAAGGGATCGATGCCATCAAGGCTCAGGATTTTGCCAAAGCCAAAGCGCTGTTGAGCGAGGCGCGCAAAGAGAGCCCGAAGGATCCACAGGCCGCCTTCTATTTGGGGGTAGCTCTGGAAGGATTGTCCGACGGGACAGGAGCCACGGCGGCATATAATGATGCCCTGGCTCTCGACCCCAAGCTCACGGAGGCGAGCGTCAACCTCTCCGCGCTCTTGCTCGACGCCAAAGACGCCGCCGGCGCCCTCCGCGTGGCCGACGTGGGCCTGAAGACCACGCCGAAGCAGCCTGATTTGCTGCTCAACCGCGCGCTGGCTCTGGAAGCTTCCGGCAAGAAAGACGAGTCGCTCAAAGCCTACGGGGCCGCCGTCGCCGCCTCGCCCGACAACATCGAGCTGCGCATCGCCTACGCCGAGTTGCTCACCGCCGCCAAAGACGACAAGACCGCGCTCGAACAGCTGCGCGCCGTGTCGACCACGGACGACCCGAAGCTGCTCGAAAAGTTGTCGCAAAAGTTCGGCCGGTTGCACGCCTTCGCCGACTGCATCGCGGTGCTGGACAAGGCGATCAAGGTTGCCGACAGCGCGAACCTGCACGTGCGTCGCGCCGTCTGTCGCCACGACCAGAAAGACGACGCGGGCGCCTTGAGTGACTACCAAGCCGCGCTCAAGCTCGACGAAAAATCCGCGCCCGCGCACTACTACTTAGCCAAACACGTCTGCCCCACCGACAAGAAAAAAGCCGCCACGCACTTCAAGCGCGCCGCAGAGATCGCCGGCAACGACGACATCGGCAAGCGCGCAGCGGACTTGGCCGTGAAGGCCAAAGCCGGGAAATGCGACTGAGCTCGCGGGTCGACGAAAGCCGACCCGGGACTTCGAGCGCGAATCCGCTACACTGCGTGGATGCTGGCCCGGCGACTCGCGGATCACCACGATACTCCTGTCGACGATAAAATCGTCGTGCTGCGCGGGGCAACGTGGGGCGATTATCAGCGCGTCATCGAGATGCGCGGTGAGGTTGCGACTCCCCGCGTCGCCTTTCTCGAAGGGGCTCTCGAAATCATGACTCCATCTCGAGAGCACGAAGGACTCAAGTTCAACATCGGTCGCTTGCTCGAAGTCTGGTGTCTGGAGAGCGGGGTTGAGTTTTCGGGTTACGGCTCGTGGACGCTCGAGAGCCCTGAGCGAGATCGCGGCGTCGAGCCCGATGAATGCTCATGCTACGTGTTTGGCGACCAGCCTGAACCCTCGCGGCCGGATCTGGCGATCGATGTAGTGGGGACCTCGGGCGGCATCGATAAGCTCGAGATCTACCGAAAGCTGGGAGTCCGCGAAGTGTGGTTTTGCGTCGAGGTCAGCTGACGGCCCACGTGCTCCAAGGCGGCGCGTTCGTGCAGTCCGCCGAAAGCGCCGTTCTCCCGGCATCGACCTGGCTGAACTAGCGAGTTTCCTCGATCGGCGCACTGCCAGCCAAGCCATCCGTGAGTACCGCGCCGCATTGCTCGCGCGTCGCGGCTGACGAACTCCGGGGAAAACTCTGCGCAACGCGAGGTGCGGCGCTGGATCGCGATCGCCCACTCTCGAACTCGAACAATCTAGGAAAACGGCCGCGGCTGCGTATTACGACGTGGACACGGTCGCGCCTGGCAAACCACGCACCTTGCCGAAGTGACGATCGAAGCCGATGAGCTCGGCGCCCGTCTCGAAGGCATGCGCTGCGATCCAGATATCGTTGGTGGGAATGGGCGTGCCCGCTTTGCGTAAGGCAGCGGCAACGCGACCGAAGCGGTCGGCCGTGGCGCGTGTCACGAGCTGCAGCTCGACCCAGGCTGTGCCAAGAAGTCCTCGAGCAACGCCAGATTCTTTTCGTAGCGATTGCCTGCGCAAGGCGGAGATGGACGCGCTGGACCGAGTGAAATTACAGCAAAACTTCCAGCAATTTGTCGAGCTCGTCCCAGGAGGCGTAGCTGATGGCGAGCTCGCCTTTGCCGTCCTTGTCGCGGACTTCGACCTTCGTGCCGAGTTTGCGGCCCAGGCGTAGCTCCAAATCGCGCGTCGACGCGGTTTTGTCTTTTTTTCCTTTGGCGTTCTCGGGTTTGCTCTTGGCCGTGCGTACCAGGGCTTCGGTCTGACGCACGCTGAGCCGACCGCGGATGACTTTTTCGGCGAGTGACGCGAGGGCGGCGTCGTCCGGCGCTCCGAGCAGGGCGCGAGCGTGGCCTTCGCTGAGTTCACCGGTGACCACTTTGTCGCGCACCGCGCTCGGTAAGCGTAGCAGGCGCAAAGCGTTGGCGATCGTCGAACGATCTTTGCCTACTCGCTGCGCGAGAGTCTCTTGGGTGTAAGCGTGCTCCTTGATCAAGCGATCGAGCGCTTCGGCGAACTCGATTGCGTCGAGGTCTTCGCGCTGGACGTTCTCGATCAGCGCGAGCTCGTAGGCGTCCTTGGCCGAGACGTCGTGAACTACGACCAGTACTTCGCGCAGGTTGGCGCGCTGTGCGGCGCGCCAGCGGCGCTCGCCAGCGATGATTTCGAAATCGTCCGCGCCCGGGCGGCGGCGCACGATCAAGGGCTCGAGCAAGCCGTGCGTACGCAGTGATTGCGCGAGTTCTTCGATGCGCTCGTTGTCGAAGTGCTGCCGGGGTTGACCCTTTTGCGGCACGATCTTGTCGAGCGGGCAGCTGAACACGTTGCCCTCGTACTTGGCGCTGGCCGCGGCGGGCCGCTCGGGCGTGACTGGTACACGCGCGGGCATCAACGCATCGAGGCCACGCCCCAAGCCGCGAAAGGGCTTCTTGGGCGGTTCGTTCATGCGCTCGGACCTTCAATCATGGCCGCGGGGGCCTCGATCACGGCCGTCGGACCCTCGATCAGCTCGCGCGCCAAGCTCAGGTAGCCCTGCGCGCCCTTGCTGCCGACGTCGTACAGCAGCGCGGGTAGGCCGTGCGAGGGTGCCTCGCTCAGCCGCACGTTGCGCGGGATGATCGATTTGAACACTCGAAAGTGTTTGTTCACTTCATCCGCGACTTGATGCGCGAGGCGGTTCCGCGGATCCCACATCGTGAGTACGATGCCTTCTACGGTCAGCTCCGGGTTCAACGATGCCTTGACGCGATCGATCGTGGCCATCAAGTACGTGATGCCCTCGAGCGCGTAGTATTCGGGCTGCAAGGGCACGATCACGCGGTGCGCCGCGACCAGCACGTTCAACGTCAAAACGCCGAGCGACGGCGGCGAATCGATGATGATGTAGTCGTACTTCTCGACGTCTGGGCCGCGCAGGATCTCGCGTAGGTGCGTGCCGCGTTGAGTGGTCTCGAACAGCTCGTATTCGACGGCGGTCAGATCTTGCGTTGCGGGCGCGAGGTCGAGCGTCGGAATGCCGGTGCCGCGGATCACCTCGCGCAGCGGCGCGTTGCCGATCAAGGCGTCGTAGATCGTCTTCTCCACGGTGCCAGGCGGTACACCCACTCCGCTCGATGCGTTGCCCTGCGGGTCGAGATCCACCAGCAACGTCGGGCGTTCGGCGGCGGCCAGGCTGGCAGCGAGGTTTACGGCGGTCGTCGTCTTACCAACACCACCCTTTTGGTTGGCGATGGCGATGATCTGCTGGCGCTGAGTCATGGTTTCAGAAAGCGGGGAGGGGCGAGTCCCGGGAGCAGCTTGCCCCGGCAGCGCGCCTCTTATCGAAATATCGCGCGAGGGCCGCGTTTTTTTGGAGGTCCGACAAACGTAGCGTACTGTGTGTGCAGATGTAGGTGTGAGTAATCAAAAGTGAGTCGAAAGCCAACCCCCCGCAAAAAAGAGTTCGCAGCGCGCATGCAGCTCGCGCTCGCCCCCCGACTAGCCGGGTCTGAGCAGCGCCGCAATGCCGCCCGTGAACGAATCCTGCGTGCTGGATTTTGGCAGCCGCCCTCCGACCGACCGCTCGCCCACGTCGTGCCGCTTTACCCCGCCGTGGCGCACGGCGGGCTCCAACTCTGAACCCCCGAGGAGACCTCTCATTTATGGCCGCCCCCAAAGACTACAGCTCTTTCGCAGAACTCGAACGCGACCTCGTGCGCCCGGAAATGCGCATCGGTTGGTCCGTCGATGAGATCGAATCCACGGGTGAGACCTTGGAATTCGACATGGATCCCTTCGAAGCCGCGATGTGGGAAGCGGAACAAGAAGACGAAGACGACGAGTGATCTGCAAGCAGCGTCACTCTACTTAGCTTACTCCTAAATCCCGGAAACCCCGCAGGCTGCCTCCTGCGGGGTTTTTGCTATTGGGGCCTGGCCTGCAAGCGATTGGCTTCCGGCCTGGTCGACCGCTCGGGGTCCCCAAAGCGAGCCACGATCAGTAAATGAAGTACACGATGCCGTGGCCCGCGCGCGCGCCCGCGAGGTTGGTCTGCGCCGTACCATTGTTGTAAGAGCCGCCGCCGCCGCCGCCGCCATTGTAGGGCGTGCCGCTCGGGTAGCTTCCGCTGGCTCCGCCAGAATAGCCGCCGCCGCCACCGCCCATGTAGGCCCCTGCGCCGCCGCCGCCGAAGCCGCCCGCTCGACCCACGATGCAGATCGCTGCCGCGGCCGCGCAACTCCCGGGTTGGCCGCCAGCTCCGCCATTCACGAACGCAAAGCCAGGCGTGTAAGCCGTGCCGTAGTTGGTCACGGAGCCGTCGGAGTTGCCGACGCCGTTCGTGAGCAAGCCGCCGCCGGCCGTGCCGGGGTGGTAGCCGCCGCTATTGCTGCCCGTGACGCCGCCGTTGCCGTTGACGCCGCCCGCCTTGAGCCCCGCGCTGTCGCTCGTGCCCGCGGTGGTGATGCTCGCGTTCAGCCCAGCGCCTTGGTACTGCACGCTCAGCGAGTTGACGGCGCCGCCGCCGCCGCCAGCGACGATCAGCGGTGTATTGGTCGAGGTCGTGACGAACGTACCGCCGCCGCCGCTGCCTCCGGCCTGCTGCGAAGTGTCCGTGGCATTGATTCCCCGGCCGCCAACCAAAACCTTGAGCGTCGTGCCGCCGCTAACGGCGAAGGTGCCCATCATGCGTGCTCCGAGGCCGCCCGAGTACGTGCCGGCGAAGCCACCCTGCGCGCCATAAGCGTCAATCGTCAACGAGGTCACGCAGGCCGGCACTACGAACGAGGTGATGACCCCCGAGTAGTTGACGGGCACGTTGCCCGGCGAACAATTGAACTTTGCAGTCACTTGCGTGGCCGCATTGACCGTCACGGCGCAGCTGCCCGTGCCCGAGCAGCCGCCACCGGACCAGCCGGCGAACACGGTGCCGGAGGTGACCGTCGCGTTGAGGGTGACCAACGTCCCGGGGTTGACCACTTCGCTGCAATCAGTGCCGCAATTGATGCCCGCGGTGACGGACGTTACCGTACCCAAGCCGGTGCCCTCTTTGACGACGGTCAGCGTTGGCTTGACGGTGAAGGTGGCTTTGACCTCGGTGGCCTCGGAAATCACCGTGGTGCACGTGCCCGTGCCCGTGCAGCCGCCGCCGGCCCAACCGGCAAAGGCCGAGCTGGCAGCCGGGGTTGCCGTCAAAACGACTTCAGTGCCCGGGTCGAAATCTGCGCTGCACGTGGTGCCGCAATCGATACCGCCAAGATCGGAGCTGACCACGCCAGTTCCGTCGCCGGCAAGGGCGACCGTGAGAGAGACGCTGGGCGCGCCTGCTGCGCCTCCCGAGCTGTCACCTGCGCTGCCGGACGCGCCCGCTTCGGCCCCTCCGCCCGCTTCGCCTGCGCTGCCGGCATCGCTGCTGGTAGAGCCTGCAGTAGCAGCTTTGCCGGCCGTGCCAGCTGCTGCCTTGCCGCCGCTGCCGCCCTCGGCGCTACCGCCGCCGTTGCCTGCGCCCGCCGAATCGTCGTCGTAGCCGCGGTCTACCTTCGCGCAGGCCACGCCGATCACGAAAACTACGGCCAGTAAGGCGAAGCGCCTCGCACCCAGTGAACTAAACAAAGTCATGGTTTCTCCTCGAAGTGGGCTTCGGGGTTGAGCAAAGGAGGAAGGCGACGGAGGACGAGTGCAGCGCGCGGCGATGCGGGTGAATCAATAACCAAAGTCTCGAGAGGGTTTGGCGCCTGCGGGCTTGCTGGCCGCGGGCTTGCTGGCGACGGGCTTGCTGGCGACGGGCTTGCTGGCGATTGCTGGCGCCGCGGCCGGTTTCGCCGTGCTGGGCTTTGCGAGCGCCGGGTTGACAGCAATCTTTTCCGGTTGCGGCTTGTCGCGCAGGTCGGCTTCGACCGGCTTGGCGGACGAGGGCGCGGCTGAGGGGTCGGGCGCCGCCGCCGGCGGAACCACCGGCGGGGTAGGGGCGGGCGGCTCTTCCAGGGCGACCGGCTGGGCCGGGCTCGACACGGCTGGAGCTGGAGCCGCTACCGCAGCCTGCTTACTACCGAAATTTTGGTAGGCAGCGAATGCCCCGCCGCCCAACAGCAGCACGGCGGCTGCCGCGATCAAGTAGGGAGTGCTCGAGTTTTTCGGGATCTCGGCGTGGGATGCGGCCCAGGTGTTGCCGGTGGGGAGCCCGGGTGTTGCAGCCGTGGCTACGGCGGTCGAGTCAGCGAGGGTCGACTCCGGGAGCGACTCCGAGAGGGTCGAATCAACGACGGAGGGGGCGCCGAGGACTGGTTTGGCGGCGATCCGCTGGCCGCTTCCGGCGCTGGCAAAGTGCTGATCGAGTGCGCGGATCATCTCGTCGGCCGATTGGAAGCGCAGCGCGATGTCGCGAGCCATGGCTTGCTCGACGAGCGCGATAAGCCCAGGATCCAGGTTTGGCGCGACCTGTGCGAGCGGCCGGGGACTGGACAGCACGATCTTGAACATCAGCTCGTTGAAGGTGTTTCCGTCGAACGGAACGGCACCCGCCAGAGCCTCGTACAAAATCACCCCGAGGGAATAGACATCGCTCCGGCCGTCGATGCCTTGCGCGCCCTGAGCTTGCTCGGGCGACATGTAATAAGGCGTGCCCATGACCGAGCCCGTGCGCGTCATGCTCATGTCACCGCCCAGCGCATTGAACTTGGAGATGCCGAAATCGATGATCTTTGCGTAGTCGGCGCGGCCGGCTTTTTCGCGCAAGATGAAGATGTTGTCGGGCTTGAGATCGCGATGGACGATGCTCGCCAAGTGCGCGGCGCGCAGCCCGACCAAAACTTGGCGTGCGATGGATGCCACGTCCGACGGGTTCATGCGGCCACGGGACATGCGCGCACCGAGCGTCTCGCCGTCGAGATACTCCATGACCATGAAGCGATCGCCGTTGGGCAGCGCGCCGAGGTCGAGCACCTCCAAGATGTGATCGCTGCCGATGCAACCGGCGGCCTGCGCCTCACGTTCGAAGCGCCGAACGGTCTCTTCAGACGCGCTGTGCGCGTGCAGCACCTTGATCGCGATGCGGCGTTTGATGAAGGTGTTCTCACCCTCGAAGACCGAGCCCATCCCGCCCTCGCCAATCAAGCGAACGATGCGGTACTTGCCCTCGATGATTTGTCCGGCCTCGAGCATGGAATACTAATCTCCGAGTATATAGACGGACGCGGCCCGAGATCCATCAGCTTTCCAGAGCGCGCTTACTGAATCGAGCTGCAGGGGGCGATAGCGACAATGTAAGCTTTGGCGGGACTGGAACCGAAGTTCAGACCAGGTTAGCCTCGGTCCTCATGGCACACTCCCGAGCCCGAGCTCGTTTCATTTTGTGTGGCGCGCTCTTGTGCGCCGGTTTCGTTTCCACGCCTTCCTTCGCCGTGTCGGACGCCGAACGCGCCGGGGCGCGCGCTGCCGCAAATCAGGGCGCTGACGCGTTCGAACAGGGCAAGTGGGCCGACGCCGTCGAGCTCTTCACGCGCGCCGAAGCGCTGTTCCATTCGCCGATTCACCTTTCGTACATCGCTCGCTCGCAGCTGAAGCTCGGGCACTGGGTGGAGGCCTACGAGCTCTTCAACCGCATCAAGCGTGAACCGCTGGAGGCTCCGGCCTCGGCTGCCGCTACCAACGCGGTGGCGGACGCGAATCGCCAATTGGCGACGCTCGACGCGCAATTGCCCTACATCACCCTGACCGTGAAAGGCACCGACACGCAGGGCGTGACCGTCACCATGGACGGCGTGGCGGTGCCCAGCGCGCTGATCGGCGTGCTGCATCCCGTGAATCCCGGACCCCACAAATTTCGCGCGGCGAGCGCCACGCAGTCGAGCCCGGAACAGACGGTCGAGATCAAACCAGCGACGCGCCCGACGATCGAGCTGGTGCTTGCTCCCAATGCCGCAGCTGTCGCGCCGGTGGCCGCCGTCGCGGCCCCGCCGGTTACGCCAGCGGAGCCGCTGCCGGCAGAGCCCCCGCCATCCTCGAGTAGTTCCTCTGGCTCGGGAATGCGCATTGGCGCCTATACCGCGCTCGGGGTCGGCGTCCTGGGCGTCGGCTTGGGAACGGTGTTTCTGATCTCGGCGGGCAGCAAACAAAGCGATGCCGATGCCGCTTTCGACGCCTGCGGCGGCAAGTCGTGCTCTGGCCCCGATCGCGTCAAAGTCGACGACCTCGATAGCCAAGCGGCCACGAGCAAGACGCTCGCTCTGACCAGCTTCATCGTGGGCGGCATCGGTTTGGCCACTGGCGCGACCCTGCTCGTGCTCAGCGGTAAGCAAAAATCGGAGCCAGCCGCCCAGCTCGCGCCCCGGGTACAACCGTGGATCGGCTACCGCTCGCTCGGCTTGAGCGGAACCTTTTAGACAGCGCCAGGGAGCGTCTGGGGAGGGGCGAACCGCGGCGAATGCTGGCGAGGCCCCGCCCAGCTGTGTCGATCCGGGGTGTGCATCGTCGCGAGCCGCTGAAGAACAGCGCAAAGAACAGCGACAGTGAAACAAAGCGTCAAACCTTCCTTGACCTAGATCGCCCGGCATGTAACGTCACGCCCTCTTACGATGCAGGTCAACGTTCAACGGCTCAGTCCCGTATTGGTCGAGTTCGATGTGGAGATCGCTGTCGATCGCGTCAAAAGCGAGGTCGAGAAAGCCTACACATCGGTCGCAAAAACTGCCCGCGTGAGCGGGTTCCGTCCAGGCCGCGCCCCGCGCAAGGTGCTTGCGCACCTGTATGGGCCCCGCATCGCCGCTGACGTCGCGCAAAAGTTGGTCGACGAGACCTACCCGCAAGCGATCAGCGAGCAGAAGCTGCAGCCGGTGACCGATCCGGCGATCGAGCCGCGCCGCCTGGAGGAAGGCAAAGCCTTTGGCTACAAGGCCCGAGTCGAGGTGCTGCCGCTGATCGAGAGCGTCAAGTACGACGGTCTCGAGGCCACCCGCGCCAAGGTTGAAGTAACCCCCGAGCAGATCGGCGAGCGCTTGGACCAGCTGCGTCGCTCGCACTCCACTTTGGAGCCGCCGAAGGCCGCTCGCCCGTCGCAAAAGGGAGACGTGGCCACGATCGACTTCACGCTCTCCGTCGACGGAACCGTGATCGAGGACGCGGGCGCGGTTGATTTTCAGGCCGAGCTCGGGGGTGGCCAGCTCATCCCGGAGATCGAGACGGCGCTTTTGGGCAAGAGCATCGGCGATCAGGCTGAGGCCAAGGTCGATATGCCAGCTCAGCACCCCCACCCGAAGTTAGCGGGTAAATCCGCGGTGTTCGGGCTCACCTTGAAGGATTTGAAAGAGCGTGTGCTGCCCGAAGCGGACGACGAGTTCGCCAAGGATGTGGGCGATTTCGAAACGCTCGAGGCGCTCAAGACGGATATCAGCGCAACCCTCGAGAAGCATTCGAAGGAAGAGTCCGACAACAAGCTCGCCGAGCAGCTCGTGATCGAGCTGGTAAAAGCGAATCCGGTTCCGCTTCCTCCCTCGCTCGTGGAGCGCCAAATGCGCGTCACGGAGCAGGAAATCCTGCAGCGCGCGCGCAGCCAGGGCCAGAAAGCAACCGGCGTGGGCGACGAGCTGCGCGGTCAAATTCAGCAGGACAGCGAAGTCAAAGTGCGCGCCGGCCTGTTGATGGCCGAAATCGCCAAGGCCGAGGGCATCAAGATTGGCGATGCCGAGCTGGAGGAGGGCCTCAAGGAGCTCGCCGAGCAAACCGGCAAGAACGTCGCCAAGCTGCGCGTCGAATATCGCGAGCAAAAGAAGCGTGAGATGCTCATTGGCATGATTTTGGAAAACAAGGTCCTGGACATCATCGAGGCGAAGGCCAAGATCAGTGAAGCCTGATTCGTTCGCATTGGTCGCGTTAGCAGCCTTGTCCCCACGCCGAGGAGGATTGAATGTCGAAGCGTCCTGAAACCCGTGCCCAAGCCCTCGACATTCTCGAGCGCTACCAAGATGCCCCCCGTGACAACGTGATCTACCCGCACGTCGTGGAAACGACGCACCGCGGCGAGCGCACCTGGGATATTTTCAGCCGTTTGCTCAAGGACCGCATCGTGTTCTTGGGCAGCGCGGTCGACGATGACGTCGCCAACATCATCATTGCTCAGTTCTTGTTCCTGGAGAGCGAAGATCCGGACAAGGACATCCAGCTGTACGTCAACTCGCCTGGCGGAGTGGTGACGGCCGGGCTCGCCATCTACGACACCATGCAGTACGTGCGCTGCTCGGTGAGCACCATTTGCGTCGGGCAGGCCGCCAGCATGGGCGCCGTTCTGTTGGGCGCCGGCACCAAGGGCCGTCGCTTTGCTCTTCCGCACTCGCGGATCATGATCCACCAGCCATTGGGCGGCGCGCGTGGTCAAGCAACCGACATCGAAATCCAGGCTCGCGAGATTCGTCACGTCAAGGACGTGATCACGGACATCTTGCAACGCTCCACCGGCAAGAACCGCGAAGATATCGCTCGCGATATCGAACGCGATTTTTACATGAGCGGCGTTCAGGCCAAGGAATACGGCCTGATCGACGAAATTTTCGAGCCCAAGAAGAAGGCCACGTGAGCACCGTCTGGTCTCCGGGCCGTTCAATTCGCGCCCGGGGCCTTAGTTTCTCGGCGCTCTGTGCCGCAGCTCCGGTGAGTACTTCGCGGCGTCTGGCGTTTGTCCCCAGCACTCCTTGCGGGACAACGACGGACGTCTTACAATTTGACGGCAATTCGGCGGAAACTCCGGTCCCAGTAGGGCGCTTCCGAGGGTAAATCGTGGAGAGAAGGCGCGACGAATCGAACGGTAACTTGTGCTGCTCCTTCTGCGGCAAATCGCAGAAGGAAGTGAAGAAGCTCATCGCAGGGCCGACGGTCTATATCTGCGACGAGTGCATCGCCCTCTGCAACGACATCATTGCCGAAGAGGTGGAGAAGGACGAGCCGTCTACTGGCTCGGACCCGATGCCGAAGCCATCCGAGATCAAAGCGATCTTGGATGACTACGTGGTCGGACAGGAGCGGGCGAAGAAGACGCTCGCCGTGGCCGTACACAATCACTACAAGCGCATCGACACCAAGGTCTCTTCGGAGGACGTGGAGCTCGGCAAGAGCAACATCCTTCTGCTAGGGCCGACCGGTAGTGGCAAGACGCTCCTGGCCCAAACGCTGGCTAAGATTCTCAAGGTCCCGTTCGCGATCGCGGACGCCACCACCTTGACCGAAGCCGGCTACGTGGGTGAGGACGTCGAGAACATCATCGTTCAGCTCTTGCAGAACGCCGATCACGACGTTGAGCGCGCTCAGCGCGGCATCGTCTACATCGACGAAATCGACAAGATCAGCAGAAAGAGCGACAACCCCTCGATCACCCGCGACGTATCGGGCGAGGGCGTGCAGCAAGCTCTGCTCAAGATCATCGAAGGCACGATCGCCAACGTGCCGCCCAAGGGCGGTCGTAAACACCCGCAGCAGGATTTCTTGCAGGTCGACACCAGCAACATCCTGTTCATCTGCGGCGGCGCGTTCGTCGGGCTCGATCAAATCGTGCAGCGTCGCTTGGGCCAGTCTCGGCTCGGCTTCGGCGCGGACGTCAAGAGCAAGAAGGAACTCAAGCTGGGCGAGCTGCTCGCCCACGTGCAACCGGAGGACTTGCTGAAGTTCGGCTTGATCCCGGAGTTCATCGGCCGCTTGCCGGTGATCGCAACGCTCCACGAGCTGACCGAAGACGCGCTGATCGACATCCTGACCAAGCCCAAGAACAGCTTGGTGAAGCAGTTTCAAAAGCTGTTCGAGATGGACGGCGTGAAGCTGAAGTTCACCAAGGGCGCGCTGCAAGCCATCGCTCGCAAGGCGCTGGTCCGAGAGAGCGGCGCGCGCGGTCTGCGCGCCATCTTGGAAGAGGCGATGCTCGACATCATGTACGAGGTCCCCTCGAAGCAGGGCATCAAAGAGGTGGTCGTCAATGAAGACGCCATCACCAACGGCGATGCCCCGCTGATCGTCTATCACAAGGAAGCCGGCGTCGGCTGACCCGCGCCACTTCGCAGCACATAGCTGGGCGCCGCGCGGCGCTCAGCCGCGTTTTGCCGTAGCCGCAGCAGGCTCCGCCGGCGGCCCTGGAAAAATTCATGTTTTTCAAGAACGACCCCAACGATCGTAGTGCTGCGCCTCGGCGCACGGTTCCCGCGTTGCCCTTGCGGGACATCATCGTGTTTCCACACATGGTGTCCCAGCTGTTCGTTGGCCGCGAGAAGAGCATCGCCGCACTCGACG
>DATEPG010000676.1:0-5972 GCA_035273265.1 Polyangiaceae bacterium | reverse complement strand
GCACGACGCACCCCGCGGCTCAGCCCAGCGCCAAGTCCGGCACCGTGATCGACCTCGACAGCCTAGCGCCCTCCGTGGCACCCGCCGCGGCGGCGGCTACCGGCACCGCCACGGCCTCGGCGCGTTCTCAACGTGCTGGCGGTAGTTTGCGGCGCGCGCCGGCAGCGGCCGCCGTGGTCAGACCGACCGCCGCCCCCCGCAAGCACGACGACGAACTCGACGTCGGCTACTGAGCCAGACCGGGTCAGAGCAAGGGCTCCGCCCGAGCCTGTTCGGCTCGACCCAGCGGATACAGGTGTGAGTGCGTTGCCACGCGCTAGCTCACACCATCGAAGGTCGGCGGCTGATTCCTGGCACTTTCGCGCGGAGGATCGATCCTGCTTGGCTGGCACGGCCTGTGCGTAAGGCAGCGCATGCGGGACTCGTTGGCGATCGCGCTGGGGATGATGATCGGGGGCGTACTCACGACCCCGACCCGCGCACACGCGCGCGAGCCGCTTCCTGTCTATCCGGTGGTTGCCGATGAAGAGCCGTCGGTCGCTGCAAACGACGAGGCGCCCCGGCCTCGCTTCGACGACCATCCGCTAGCGATCGAAGTGCGCACCGGTGCTGCCGCTGCCACCGGTTTGTTGGGCGCGGTGCTGCAATACAGCGTGCACGATCGCCTGCTCGTGAATGCGGGCGTCGGCACGAATCTGCTGGGGATCTCTAGCTCGCTGGGCGTGGGCGTTCGTCCGCTGGTCGTCGCTTCTGGAAACCGCAAACAGCTGCACGCGATGATCCTAGAGACCTCGCTCTCCCGCTCCGCCTACGTTGGAGAGCTGGGAGGCGCATTTTTTTGCGAGACCGGCTGCGTCCGCCCACGATATGTCGCGTGGGCTCAAGCCGAGGTCGGCTGGCAAGCTCGCTTCGGTCGGTGGCAAATCCAAACCTCGCTGGGCGCGGCCACCCTCCTGGGCAAGCCACAGTTCAGCTGCACACCCAGCCAGGCTGACCCTGACGACTGCGGCACCGCGGTCACTCGCGTGCTGATGACGCAGACCATTGGCTTTGGCTACGCTTTCTGAGTCGGGTGCGCAAGACCATCGAAAGGCGTGTGCTCGAAGTCAGTGCGCTCAAAACATCTGTCCGGCGGAGAAATAGGCGCTCACCGGGGAGGCGTCCGGCGAAGCCGCGACATCCAGCCGGATCAAGAACGAAGAGCCGGATTGAACGCGGACGCCAGCACCATAACCATACTTGAGCCCGAGCCCTTGCCCGTCCAACTCCGAGTTCGATTTGGCCTCGGCCCATACTCGGCCTGCGTCGAAGAAGGGCACCAGGCCGAGAATCAGCGACTTTCCCAAGGCTCGAAACCTGGCCGCTTCCAAGCGAAGCTCGACGTTGCCGAAGGCCTTGAGTTTGCCGTAGTAGCGCTGCGCGGGCACACCGCGCACGCCCGTCGTGCCGCCCAGCGCATATGTATCGTCGAAGCGCGAGAGTTCGTAAAATGGCACATCGCCGAACATCCAATCGCCGACAGCGCGTGCGGCCAGCACAATCCGCGGTGTACCGAGCGGCACGAACGCACGAAGGTTCACCGTGGCCTCACCGTAGCGATAGGGAAACGCTTCGGTCCCGCCCGGGCTCAGCTTCACGTCGAAGGTGTCGAACGTTCCACTGTGCGTCGAAGTCTCGTTGTCGCGTGTATCGAACTGTAGCCCGTATTTGAAGAGCACCACCGAATGTGACCCAGTATCGCCGATCAGGCTCTTGACGTCGGGGCTACCGCTTCGCCGATCCTCGGCCAGCTGCGAGTCTTCGGGGACGTGAATCGCATTGTAGATGTAGCGAAAGCCGACCCGACCAGCGAAGTGATCGACGATGCGTGTGCGCACATCCACATCGAACTGCGGATGCCCCCGCCGATACTTCGAGTATTCCGGGTTCGGGTTGTCGTCGGCGTTCTCGCGCGACGAGGCATTGCCCATCCCGAAGTAGTCGATGCTCTCCCAGGTGTAAGACGGCCTGATTTCCAAGCGCAGCGGTGAACCAAACAGGCGCGGGATGGTCAGGCGCGCATACAAGTCTTGATACGGGCTGGTGAAGCCCGAGCGTTCGCTATACTTGAACGTGATCAAGCCAGACGAATCGATGTTCCAAAGGTACGGCACGACCCCCTTCTTGACTCGCGCCAAACCCGCAAAATAGCCGCCACCAAAACCGAGGTCCGTGCTGCCACCGAGCACGGGGACGACGTTGAGTTCGTTGTGCGCGACTTCGTCGTTCGCGTGACGGGCGTCCGGCGGTGAGGTGATCGGCGGCCGCTCGTCATCAGGCCGATTGTTCGAGTTCAACGGATCGACGGCGAGTGCAGCGGCGCTCCAACACATCGAGCCAGCGATCAACGGGCACGAACGGCGCAACAATCGCGCAAGGCTAGTCGCCACTCCAAGTGGCTTTGCACGCGCCATGCCGCTGCTGTTTGCACGCAAAAATCACGGCTTCGAGCCTGAAAACCGTGACAGCTTGGTGCGTTCGGTCCACGCGCGAGACCAATTGCCCCCGCCTTTTCTGGTCGTTTTCGGCCTGCCAGGCAGCCTCCTTCGTGTAAAGTGCGCCGCCATGACGATCCAGGCGGCTGTTGCCGACACTTCGACCAAAACCGTCACCTTTGGTGGCAAGACTTACAGCATCCAAGCCCTCTCCGAGGATAGCTACACGGTGCTGCTCGCCGGCATTCCGGTTGGCCGCGTGGTCTATTCGTTCGGTGCTGCCAATGGCGTGCCGGAAGGCGATGCGATCAGCGAGGATGATCTCTACGCGATCGCGGAGGCTTGGTTCGCCGCAGTCGACGGTTGAGATGATGGACGTGCGCACGGATCGCGGTCCCGACGGCCGCTTGAAGGCCTGGGTCTGCAAAGACTGGGATCGCATCCGCCTGCGCAAGTGCGCCGATATCGTGCAAAATAGCTTCGGTGGTGAGGCTCGAGACCGCGTGGGCGGCGCCGACTTGGTGTTTTGGGATTTCATGGTCGGCAACGTGTTGGTGACCGTGCACCTCGAACAGGGAGTGGGTGTTGCGGTGCTAGCCAACGACTCGTCTGCGGCGAGTGAAGCGTTGGTATTGGAGATTGCCCAGCATCTGCTGGAGCACGCTCAGCTCTCCCTCGTCTCCTCTTGAACCACGGCTCGCTCGGCGAGCAAGCCCAGCGATTCTTGGCGCTTGAATTCGGCCAAGACGATGCCCGACGCAACGGCGACGTTGAGGCTCTCGGTCACCCCTGCCTGCGGGATGGTGATCTGCTCTTGGCATTCGGCCAGCGCCGCCGCATCGAGCCCGCGACCTTCGGAACCGATCACGAGCAGATCGGACTGTTGAAAGCGAAAATGGTGCAAAGAAGTCGCGCTTTGGCGAGGCACCGTCGCCACGCAGCGCCCGGGGTAGCTGCGCAAGAACGACAGCGGATCCAGCTCGATTCGCAGCCAGCGGATCTTGTAGAACGCGCCCGCAGAGACCGTGCGCAGCTTTTGAGCGTACGATTTTCCATAGCGGTCACGCACGATGCGGTGCGGGTCGAACACGTGGCAGTGATCGAAGCCGAACACCTCGAGCGTACGGGCAAGCACGCACAGGTTCTCGAATTGCTCGGGTGCATGAACCAACACCTCCATGGCTCAGTGCTCCCCCGCGTCCGCCGCAAGCTCGGCCAGCCGTGCCCGCGCCGCGGCCACGTAAATCGAGCGAGCATAGTTGGCGACCAGCTCTGCCAAGACCGTGCGTTCGTCGTCGTATCGAGCGAGCTTTCGCAGCGCTTGGGCTTGACCAAAGTAAGCTTCGGCTTTCAGCTCCGGAGAGCCGATGTGACGGAAAGTAGCGAACTCTTGCAACGCGAGCGCGGCCTGATCGAGCTCGAGGTAGAGCATGCCGAGCGTCAAGTGGCTAGCGATGCCCTCGGGCGAGTTCGGAAAGACCTCTTCGATCTGCTTCGAGAGCCGAAGAGTTTCAGCCTTGTCGCCGCGAGCTCGAGCAAGCTTCGCGGCGGCAAACATCTCGCTCGCCGAAAGCCGACGCTGAATCAGCACGACAGGGGCGCTGGTGGACGGCGCAGCGCTCGCTGCGGGCTCGGTCGATACCGCCACCAGGCGCTGATCGTTCGCTAGGCTTCTGGCACGCGGCCGTTCGGGGATGGGCGGCGCGGCGGGTGAACGCGGCCAGATCTTCCAGTCGAAGACTTTGACTCCGGCCGTGGTGATGCCAGCCATGAGCAGCGCCAGAGCCAAAGATTGGGCTCCCTGGCGAAGCCGCGGCGAAAGCGTCATCAGGCCTAGTATCATGCATGCCCGGCGTGCTAGCGGCGTTTTCCGCGAGCGGCGTCCGATTCGAGCTTGGCGCGCTCGCGACCGGCAAACAGCGCCCGATAGGCGCGCGGACTCATGCCGAGCGTCCGGTGGAAGGCCCGAGCCATCCGCTCGGGGTTCTCGAAGCCGGAACGAGCAGCCACGAGCTTGACCTCCAGCAGTGTCGTACCGATCAGCAGAAGCGCGTGCTCGGTGCGCAAGCGTTCAATCAGCTTGGCAGGCGTCGAGCCGAGTTCCTCGAGGCAACGCCGATGCAGTGTCCGCACCGACATGCCCGCGGCGAGCGCCAGCTCGTTCACGCCCAGTTTTCCTTTTGGGGCTCCGCGGATGCCCTCCAGAGCGCGAGTCAAGCTGTCGTCCGCGTTGCTTTGGGCGACCAGCGTTTCGCTGAATTGCGCCTGGAAGCCGGGGCGCCGCGCATAGACGACGAGTCGCGCTGCAGCCGAATCGGCCACGCGACGCCCGCAGTCTTCTTCGACCATGGCGAGCGCCATGTCGATGCCGGTGGTCACGCCCGCCGAAGTCCAGACCTTGCCGTCTCGTACGAAGATTGCATCCGCATCGACCGTGATTTGAGGCCGGTACTGCGCGAGCTCTTGGCACACGGACCAATGCGTCGCCGCTCGGCGCCCATCCAGCAATCCGGCACCAGCCAGCACGAAGGCGCCCGAGCAAACCGACCCCAATCGACGCACGCGGCGGGCAGCGCGAAGCAGCCAGCTTCGGAGCGGCTCTGAAGCGAGCGACGCGCGGATGGCAGGCTGCTCACCCCCGACCACGAGCACCGTGTCGTGTCTTCGCGGCACGATGCGCTCGAGAGCCCGCGCCCGCAGCTCGATACCAGACGTCGAGCGCACGCGACCGCCAGCCACGGACGCCAGCAGCACGCGATACTTGCTGCTGCCCAAGCTGCGATTGGCCGCGGCAAACACTTCCGCCGGACCGAAGACGTCTAGTCCCTGCACGCCATCGAAACCGACCAGCACGATTCGCATTGGCAGGATTTGACCGAACTCTGGCATTTCTGCCAGTGCAATCAGCGCTAGTTTCGGGACAAATCAACCACGGAGGCGCCGACCTGACGATGCGAATCGCAATGCTCCTTTTCCCCCAATTGACCCAGCTGGATCTCACGGCGCCGTACGAGGTGCTCAGTCGCTTGCCCGGCGCGGAGGTAGCGCTGGTTTGGAAATCGCTAGAAACGGTGACTTCCGGGACCGGGCTTCGCCTGTCGCCCAACGCGACCCTGGCCGAGGCGGCGCCAGCAGACGTGCTGTTCGTTCCGGGCGGCAACGGGCTCACTTCCTTGCTGCAAGATCCGGAGGTGCTCGAGTTCCTGCGCCGGCAAGCGGCGACCGCGCGCTACGTGACCGCGGTTTGCACGGGGTCCTTGCTGCTCGGAGCGGCGGGCCTGCTCGATGGCTACCGCGCCACCACTCATTGGGCGTATCACGATTTTCTCGAGCGCTGTGGCGCAATCCCCGTTCGGCTGCGCGTCGTGACCGACCGCAATCGAATCACCGCGGGTGGGGTCACGGCCGGCATCGACTTTGCCCTGCGCTTGACCGCCGAGTTGTGCGGCGAACAGCAGGCCCGAGGCATTCAACTCGGGCTCGAATACGATCCCGAAC
>DATEPG010000675.1:0-3297 GCA_035273265.1 Polyangiaceae bacterium | reverse complement strand
ATTCGGGCAAAACACTCAGCACCTCTTGGATGACGCAGGGGAGCCCGCAGCCTACACGTCCTCTCGTCCAATTCTCAAGAGAGTCGGCGCAGTCTCCGCGCGCAGGCGTTGCTTTTGCTCCGCCCTTGACACCCCGCTTTCGGGGTCACTACGGTTCGCCTCGCCCGGGGGTCCCCCGGGTAAAACCAGCACTTCGACGACGCCGCTCGCGCTCCGCACGACGGACGATCGCGGCCCCGCCCCCCTCGGAAATTCATGGCATTCGCCCTCAGTGCGGAAGCAGAGCAGAAGCTCAACGATATCTTGTCGCGCTACCCCAATAAAATGGCGGCGTGCATCCCGGTTTTGCATCTTTGCCAAGAGGCGAACGACAACTGGGTCTCGGACGACGTGATCGAATTCGTGGCGCAGCGCCTCGAGCTCGGCGCGGCGCACGTCAAAGGCGTCGTTACCTTCTACACGCTGTTCAATCAGAAACGCCCCGGCAAGCATCAACTCTGGGTGTGCCACACGCTGTCCTGCGCGCTGCGCGGCGGCGAGGACATTCTTCACCATTGCGAGAAGCGACTCGGCGTTCACGCCGGTGGCACCAGCAAGGACGGCAAGGTCACGCTGCGTACGGCTGAGTGCCTCGCCGCTTGCGGCACCGCTCCGGTCATTCAAGTCGACAAAAAGTACTACGAGAACCTCTCGATCGCAGAAGTCGACCGCATCATCGACACGCTCGTGAAAGACGGTTGAGGCTCGAAAGCCCTCTCCCTGTAGCCCCCAGATGATCAAGCAGACCACCTACCTCAGTCACTCTTACGGAAAGCCCAATAGCTGGACGCTTTCCGCCTACGAATCCGCCGGCGGCTACCGCGGCGTACGCAAAGCCCTATCGATGACCCGCGAAGCGGTGGTCGAAGAGGCCAAGAAGGCCCACGTGCGTGGGCGCGGCGGCGCTGGTTTCGATTGCGGCATGAAGTGGAGCTTCATGCCCAAGGAATCCAAGAAGCCGCACTACCTCGTGGTCAACGCGGACGAGGGTGAGCCCGGGACGTTCAAGGATCGCTCCATCATGGAGATGAATCCGCACGCGTTGGTCGAGGGCTGCATCATCGGCAGCTACGCGATCGGGGCGCACGCCTGTTACATTTACGTCCGTGACGAGCTGCACCTGAGCAAGGAGCGGCTGTGGGGCGCGATCAAAGAGGCCAAGGCCAAGGGCTATCTGGGCAAGAACCCGTTCGGCAAGGACTACGAGGTCGAAGTCTACGTGCACACGGGCGCCGGCGCATACATCTGCGGCGAGGAGACCGCGCTGCTCAACTCGCTCGAGGGGCGTCGCGGTGAGCCGCGTTTGAAGCCGCCATTTCCGGCGCAGTACGGCGCCTTCGGCTGTCCCAGCACGGTGAACAACGTCGAGACCCTGGCGATCATGCCGACCGCCTTCGAGATGGGTTGTGACGAGTTCAGCAAGCTGAGCGAGCTGCACTCCTTCAACGACGGCGGAGCGCGCCTGTTCGGCGTGAGCGGCCACGTGAAGAAACCCGGGATCTACGAAGCTTGCGTCGGCCTCACGCTGCGCGAGCTGATTTACGATCTCGGGGGCGGCGTGCTGGAGGGCCGCGCGATTTTGGGCGTGGTGCCCGGTGGCTCTTCCTGCCCCGTGCACCTGCCGGACGAGGTGCCGACGCTGCCGGCCGATGCCAAGTGGGATCCGTACCGCGGCAAATCGATCTTGGACATCCCGCTGGGCGTCGACACCTTTCGCAACGCGGGCAGTATGCTCGGCACCTGTTGCGCGATGGTAATGAGCGACGCGGTGGACCCGGTGCTGGCGCTACACAACGTGATGCGCTTCTACCGGCACGAGTCGTGCGGCCAATGCACGCCGTGCCGTGAGGGCTGCGGCTGGATCGAGCGCATCCTGAACAAGATCGTGGCGGGCAAGGGCTCGATCGCCGAGTTGGACGAGATCCACGAGATCGCGAACAACATCACCGGCAACACGATTTGCGCCTTCGGTGACGGCGCGGCTCAACCCGCCCTGGCGTTCGTTCGCCGTTATCGCAAGCATTTCGAGGATTACATCGTGAGCGGCGGCAAGTCGCAGACGCGAAGGTTGACGCTATGACCGTCGGAAACGTTTTCTTCGTCGTGGCGAGCATCGTCGCGCTGTTCGGCGCGTTCATGACCATCGCCTCGCGCAGCCCAATCCGCAGCGCGGTTGGCCTGCTCATCACCATCGTCGGCATCGCCGCCTTGTTCTTGATGCTCAACGCGCAGTTTTTGGCGGCGATTCAGTTGATCGTGTACGCCGGCGCGGTCGTCGTGCTGTTCGTGTTCGTGATCATGCTGCTCGGGCCGGACGCGGGCGACGGTGAGGGAACGGTCGCGCGCGCGCGCTTGGCGCGCTACGGCGCAGGAGCATTCTTCTTGTTGCTCGCGCTGGGCGCGGCGCACCTCGTGTCGCGCGCAGGGCTGACGCCCAACCGCTTCAAGATCGCTCCGGTCGGTCACGGCTCGGTCGAATCCATCGGCACGCTGCTCTACGGCAGCATGATAATTCCGTTCGAGCTAGCCACGGCGCTCTTGATCGTGGCCGTGGTCGGCGCGATTGCGGTCGCGCGCGGCAAGCCGCACGTCCGCCGTGAATCCAAGAGCGCGAGCGCCACGGCGCGCATGTTCCACGGCCCGCTGATGGCACGGGACGCGCAGCGCCCGTTACCGACCAAAGCAGAGCGCGCGGCCAAAGCTGCGGGAGGCGTGTGATGAGCTCGCTCGGTTATTTCGTCGAACAATACGTGATGCTCGCGGGTGCGCTGTTCACCCTCGGCTGCGTCGGTTTCTTGGTGCGGCGCAACGTGCTGGTTCAGCTGATGAGCATCGAGCTGATGCTGAACGCCGTGAACCTGATGTTGGTCGCTTACAATCGTCAGCACCTGGCCGACGTGAACGGCCAAGTGTTCGCTTTTTTCATCATCGCGGTCGCCGCGGCCGAAGTCGCCGTGGGTCTTGCCATCGTGCTCGCATTTTACCGGCTGAAGTCCAGCGTCCAGAGTGACGAAGCGGACCAGCTCCGTCACTGAACCTTTAGGGCTTATCACTCATGCAAGCGATCGAGGCTCTGTTCCCCGCGCAAAACTATACGCTGCTGGCGTTCATCGTGCTGCTCCCGCTGCTGGGCGCCGCAGTGAACGGCATCTTCGGCAAGCGGCTCGGCAAAGAAGCCGTCTCTCTTTTGGCGCTGAGCGTCATGTTCGTCGCCTTTGCGCTTTCGGTCGTCACCTTCCTCGGCTTGGGTCACGCCCA
>DATEPG010000674.1:0-3399 GCA_035273265.1 Polyangiaceae bacterium | reverse complement strand
ACATCGACTCTGACTGCACGGGCGGCAACTGGTGCAACCAGACGCTGCACGCTTGCACGCCGACGCTCGCGAACAACACCCCCATCCCGAGCGATCCGCCGCACACGAACCCGACCCTCAACGGCTCGTGCACGGCCGCGGCCAGCGCGCTCGTGTGTCAAAGCGCGGTGTGTGATACGGCCGACGACAAGTGCGGCTACGACATCGGTCACGGTCCTTGTACGGCCGCCAATGGCGGCGTCGTTTGCCGCTCCGGCGCCTGCGGAGCAGACGGCAATTGTCGTCCTGCGCTCGGCTGTAACCTGGATCTGGACTGCGCGCCGGGCAACTGGTGCCAAGTGAGCTCCCACAGCTGTGAGCCTGCCCTGGCCAACGGCAGTCCGCTCCCGACCGATGCCCCTCACGCGAATCCGACGCTCGATGGCAGCTGCACGTTGCCCGCGGCGGTTTTGGTTTGCCAGAGCGCAGTCTGCGACAGCGCGGACAATGCCTGCGGCTACGACGCGGGTCATGGTCCTTGTACGCTCGCGAATGGCGGCGTCGTGTGCCGCTCCGGGGCGTGCAGCGCGAATGGGCTTTGCCTCCCCGCGGACGGCTGCAATGCCGATGCCGATTGCGCGGCCGGCAAATGGTGCAACGAAAGCATGGGCGCGTGCTTGCCGCTGATTGGCAATGGTATGCCCATTCCGACCGACCCTCCACACGCGGGCCCGACGCTCGACGGTACTTGCACCGAGGAAGCAGCCACTTTGGTCTGCGTCAGCGGCGTGTGCGACAGCAACGACGACGAATGCGGATTTGCGAACGGAGTCGGTCCGTGTACCGCGGCCAACGCGGGCAGCGTGTGCCGCTCGGGTCGCTGCGGGTCGGCCGGCTCTGCGCAGGGGATCTGCGTGAGCTGTACGGAGGACGCGCATTGCTCGGGCGATACGTCGATTTGCAGTCTGACTACCGGTAGCTGCGTCGAGTGCAGATCTTCTGCCAAATGCAGCGGCAATCGACCGCTCTGCGATCTCGAGCGTTCGACGTGCGTCAAGTGCAACGGAGACAAGGGCTCGTCTGCGAGCAATCCGTGCGCCAGCGATTCGGCGCCGTTCTGCACTCTGTCCGGAGCGGAACAAGGCACTTGCGGCAAGTGCGCTTCGGACTCGAACTGCGCGGGCCACGTGGGGAATGTTTGCGATCCCGCGGTCGGTCTGTGCAAGAGCGGCTGCAGTCTCGATACGGATTGCTCGAGCAGCGAGTGGTGCAACGAAAATGAGCACATGTGCAGGCCGAAACTCGGCAACGGTGAGCCGCTCCCGAGCGAGCCGGCACGCGTTTCCAAGTGCTCCGCGACCGTCGGAAGCGTCGTCTGTCAATCGGCGGTCTGCGATCCGGTGGACGACCGCTGCGGCCTGGCTATCGGCGACGGACCTTGCACCAACGCCGATCAATGTCGGCTCGGTAACTGCAACGAAGAGACCCATTCGTGCCAGAGCGGCTGCGCTAGCGACTCCGACTGCTCGACGAGCGAGTACTGCAGCAGCGCGGGCGCATGCACGGAGCTGCTCCCGGTCGGCGCGGAGTGCAGCTCGAAGAATCAGTGCAGGACTCACGATTGCACGGCCAATGTGTGCAGTAGCCTGGTCGCTTCGGGCGCCGGCGTAGCTTGTTCTACGAGTTCAGTCGGCGGCTCCGGTGCTGACTGGGGCAGCGCGCTCGTCCTGGCGCTGATCGGCGCTGCAGCGTCGGCGCGCCGTCGGCGCGGCGCGTCTCCTACGCGGCGGAAGGCCGCGTAGGAGAGAGCTTCGCCAGCTTGCCGATCACGGCGAACAGTTCGCCTTGATCGAACGGCTTTCGCAAGTGCGCTTGGAAGCCGGCGTCCAGCGCGCGGCGACGATCTTCGGCGTGGGCATAGGCCGTCAGTGCGGCGGCCGGGATCGCCGTCAGCGCCGGAGCGTTGCGCACATTGCGAATGAAGGCGTATCCGTCTTGGCCGGGAAGGCCGATATCGGACAAAATCACATCAATCGTTTGTCGCTCGAGCACCTCGATGGCAATTTCGGCATTGTTGGCGGCGGTGACCACGATCCCCGAGTCTTCCAGAATTGCCGAGACGACCTCGCTAGAATCCAAGTCGTCTTCGACGAGCAGTAGTCGAAGGCCGCGCAGCCCGTGCGCGTCGACAGGCGCAGTCAGCCTTTGTGAAATCGGGGCTGTAGCGCCTAGGTCCTTGGGGGCCTCGGCCAGCGGGAAGCTCGCGGTGAACGTCGCGCCCTGCCCAGGCCCGGCGCTCTCCACCCGGATTTCCCCTCCGTGCAGCTCGACCAGGTGCTTGGTGATGGCCAAGCCCAGTCCCAGCCCGCCGTGGCTGCGGCGAATCGACCCGTCCTCCTGCGTGAAGCGCTGAAACAAGCGATCCAAAAACTCGTGCTTGATGCCCGCGCCGGTGTCAGACACCGAGAATTCGATCTGTGAGTCGACCCGCCGCACGCGTACGCGCACGCGCCCCTGCTTGGGCGTGAATTTCACGGCATTACCCGCTAAATTCCAAATGATTTGCTGGAGGCGCCCGGAGTCTGCCAGCACCGTTCCGGCATCGTGGTCGATCTCCGCGATCATTTCGACGCCCTTGGCTTGTGCAGCTGGGCGCACGGCGTCGAGCGCGGCCTCGACCGCTTCCGCCGGATTCATGAGGCTCGGTTCGATCCGCATTTTGCCCGAGATCATCCGCGAGACATCGAGCAAATCGTCGACTAGCCGCGCTTGCGCGATCGCGTTCCGTTCTACGGAGGCTAGCGCTTTCTGGCGTTGTTCCGTGGGCAGGGGACCCGCGACCAAAAGGCGCGACCAGCCCAAGATCGCATTGAGCGGGGTGCGTAGCTCGTGCGAAACCGTGGCTAGAAATTCATCCTTCAGCCGGGCAGTGTGCAGCGCTACCTCTCGCAACAGCTTCTGATCGTGGATGTCGGTGCACGTGCCCATCCAGCTGAGCACATTGCCTTCATCGTCGAGCAATGCGAGCGCGCGTGCCAAGAACCAACGATACTCACCGTCCGCTCGGCGAATCAGCGTTTCGCCTTCGAACGGCTTTTTCGACTTCAGCGCCTCTGCCCAGCCGGCGACTATCCGCGCCAAAGTGTCCGGGTGATGAACGGATTGCCAGTCTGCGTCAGCAGGCTCGAGAGCGAGACCCGTATAATCTCGCCAGTGCTTGTTTCGAAATGTCAGCTTTCCTTGGGCATCGGAAATCCACGTCAGTTGCGGCATCGTCTCGACCAGTGAACGAAACTGCTCTTCGCTGCTGGAGGCGCGTCGTTGCGCCTCGCGCTCGCGCTCGGCCAGACTCTGGTGGGCTGCTTCCAACGCCAGGTGAGCCGCCACGAGTTGCTGCCCCCGGTCGATCGACAAGCGCGC
>DATEPG010000673.1:0-2392 GCA_035273265.1 Polyangiaceae bacterium | reverse complement strand
CGGTGGCGGACGCACGCTCGGCGGTGGCGGACGCACGCTCGGGGGCGGCAGACCTTGTGGGCGGGAGGGCGGAGCGGGCACCTGAGGAAACGACGACGCTCGGCGCGGCGGAGGTAATGTGTCCTTCTCGCGCATCGCGCGGGCGCGCGACTGCACCTCGCGGTCGACCAGCGTTACTTCGCGAACGCTAGCCGTTTCTTGGGCGTCGTAGTGGGGCAACGGGCGCGTTGGCGGTGGTGGCAGCGCGGCCGGAGGCTCACTGGCAGCGGGGGGAGTATCCGACCAGCCGGAGTCGACAATCGACGGACGGATGGCTTTCGGGTCGGGTCGTGGCGGCGCCCCGTCATTCATTCGACGTTGACCCTAGCACCGCCCGGCGGGTCGCAGCTAGTGCAGCAGCAGCGCACATCAGCCGAGAGCAAGACATCGGCGAGCGCTAGCGCGCTGCAGCCGCCTTCACTTCCGGGAACACGTCGGAATTGAGCTCGGGGCCACGCAAGATAGCATCGGCATTCGGCGGAATACGCCGCGGGATGTGGTTGTCGTCCACGCAGGCGAGCAGAGTGAAACCTTCCGCTACCAGTTCATCCGGCTTGATCAGGCCGCCACGCAGCAGCCGGTAGTCGAAGCGCACCTTCACCCGCGTCAGCTCCGTCAGTCGTGATTCGACACACAACACCTCGTCGAAGCGTGCGCTCTTCCGGTAACGGACGTGTGCCTCGACGACCGGCAGATGAATGCCGAGCTCGGTCCACGAATTGTAGTCGAGGCCGCGGCGGCGCATGTACTCCACCCGGCCCACCTCGAAGTACGAAATGTATGTCCCGTGGTGGACGATGCCCATCAAGTCAGTTTCACCAAATCGTACTCGGACGACGTGACGCGACACGCAGTGGGCTGGAAGCTCGTTTATCACAGAGGGCGCGGGACAATACTAGGGTGCCGGGCGCCAGGCAATCGTCACCGTGCCGCCTCCTCCCGGGCACTTGAACGGTGTCCCAACATGGACCGCATACGCCCAGCACCGACCCCCGCTTTTGCCCACGGATCCTCGATTCTCTCTCCGATTCTGGCGGGCGCCGCGACCGCGCGGGGGGCAAGCTCTTTTCGAAGGCGGCCTAGGGTCGGTCCCTGAATTCAGGTCCTCCCGTAAACGTGCCCGTGCCCGGAAGGTGGGAAATGGCTTTCCATGGGATGGCGCGGGTGCTCCATGGGGGAGTCGATGGTTCGGCTCCAATGGACGATCGGAAGGGCGAAGATCGCTGCGATTCCATCCGCCCCTATCGGTCATCCGCCTCCCCGTTGCCTCTTTCGGGCACGGGCACGGGCACGGCTGCCCGAGCAATTCACGGACAGGCCCTAGCCTCGACCGGGAACGGGGACGGTTAGGACTGGAATTGGGGACAGCCGCACCAGTTTTTCGGCGATGCTGCCGAGCAGCAGGTGCGCGAGTCCGGTGCGTCCGTGGGTGCTGAGGACTACCAGATCGTGCTCACCTTTCTTCAGCTCGGCGAGAAGAGCGGAGGCCGGCTCACCCGAGACGAGCCGGCTGCTGCTGGTCACACCGGCTGGAAGCGTGATTTCGCTCAAAAACCCCGCCATGTCGTGCTGTGCGTTCTCACGGATCAGCTCGCCGATCGGTTTGTGCGCCTCGCCGGGGCGCTGCACCATCACCGCGTCGGTCATGTACGTCGGCCGGTCCCAGACGTGTACGATGTCGAGTGAGGCGCCGAAGCCCAACGCGAGCTCTGCCCCGTACGCCAGGGCGGCCTTGGAATTGTCGGAATAGTCGATCGGGATCATGATGCGCCGAATGCCCATGGCGCTCATCCTACTCGGTTGCGCGCGGCGCTCAAGCCCACCGATGACGCTTCTGCCGTGCGCGAATTGGCCTCGGCTCGTCGCTTCAAGGCCTCGTTCATGTAGTCGAAGCCTCGCGCAACCTGGGTGAGGGTCCTGCCTGAGAAACGCAAGAGCACGCCGCTGAAGTTCTCGCCCTGCACGAAGCGACAGCGCCTCGCGTGGAGCGCTTGGACGCGTAGGAAGTGCTCGCCATCGAATAGGCCGGGGAACAGCAGGTGTGCGCGAAAGCGGAGCTCGTGGTCCTGCTCCATGCGCAGTAATTTCGGCTTCAACCGATAGTCTCGCCCTTCCGGCAAGCTGAGCAAGAGTCGGACTGGGTGGCCGACGATGCCATCGCTTTTGAGCTCGGTGATGAACGGGTTCCACTCTTGGTAGCGTGGAAAGTCCGTTAGAATTCCCCACACCTCTGCCGCGGGTGCTGCAATCTCCAGCTCACTTCGGATTTCCATGTACTCCCATCGACCTTATCGGTATCCGACCCGGCGCGCGCCCGGGCCTTTGAATGCTGCGCCGAAAAACGCTAGGCTAG
>DATEPG010000672.1:0-2180 GCA_035273265.1 Polyangiaceae bacterium | reverse complement strand
TGCAGCCTCGGCCACCGTTAGCGACGAGCGGGTCCGCGAGCTGCATGCTCGCTTGGTCGAAGCCAAGCGCCAAACCCAAGACGCCACTGCGGTCAGCATGGAGGGCTTGGCGAAGTCGATGAAGGCCACCGAGGCCAAGCTCCGCGAGCAACACAAGAACCGAAAAATCGACTTCGACGTCGTGATTAAGGATGGCAAAGCCGTCCTCAAGCCGATCGTCCGCTAGCGCTTTCGGGCTGCTACTCGCGCGGCGCTTGTGTGGGAAAAGCGCACATCAGCGCTGCTCAGTTCGCCGGGCTACTGCGATCGCTCTGACGCTGAACCGAGGAGCGCGGCCCCTCGACGTACACGTCGTTTTCGCAGAAAACGATCGTGCAGGCGCTGTTGCCGGCCTCACGCATGCGCGCGCACAGTTCCGACAGCTCGGCGTCGGAATCCACCACGTCCCCCTCCACGGGTTGGCGAGTGGACTGATCGTACCGACAGTTATCGATTGCTACCCAACGACCTTTGAATTCATTTGAACGACAGAACTCGGGCCAGGTCATCCGTGTCGACATGCTTGGGGGTCTTACTTTCACTGAGTACTTCCCTTGCGGGAGAACTCCCCTCTGCTTCGAAACTCGTCACTTGGCGCGAGGCCAAACGTCACCGGGACGCCTCAGCATCTAAATACGTCTTCATCCGGTCGTCAAGCTGACGGCAGAAGCGCGCTTCGAGCTAAGGGCCTTCGTTCCAAGCCCTTGGAATAATTGCTAAATTATTTGCAGCTGGATCCAGTGAGAGCGGAAGCAAGCTTCGGGCTCGAGGCGCCAAGGCTTTGCGCCGCAGCGATGATGGCTTTGGCCCCCGGACAGTTGCCATTGAGGGCTGCCTGTCTCGCCGCGCCGGGAGCGCCGTTGCGGACTGCCAGGGAGCACTGCGCTTTCTTCGCGGCGTCATCGCATCGGGAAAAGTTAGCAGCGGCACCGGAAGCGTTGCCCGAGGTGGCAGCCGCAATGCACGCGTCGCAAGCCTTCGCCCCAGTCGCGGGGGCGGCAGGAGGCGGTTTCGTGCCAGCACCCGTATTCGTGGTGGGGGGTTTCACTGGCTCGACGGGCGGCAGTGCGGTCCCCGTCGACGAGCCCGGCGGCGGCGCGACCGACCCAGCCGTGGGCGGCGGTGACGTGGTTGGGATGAGCGGATCGAGGGTGGTCACTCCATCATTGCCGGCTTTAGCGCCGCTACCAGCTGCGCCCCCGCCGAGCGGCGTGATGGGTGCGTCTTCCGTCTTGTTGCCCATGGACTGAGTGGCCAGCACCACGATCGAGACCAGCAAGATGGCACCCACGGCGCCCAGGCCAATCACCAGTCCCTTGCCGCCACCGCTCTTGTTGCCACGACCGCTGGTCATGGGTGACGGCGGCAACCCGACCACCGGCGGCGCGCCGCCCATGGGCTTTGGATTCATCATCATCGGCGCGGCGGGCGGGGAAAAATCGGGCACCTGCGCCATGGCCGCGGTGCCGGTCGTGCCGCCTACATCCGGAATCGACTCGACCGTGACGCGACCCCCGTCCGAGAGCTCGGTGAAGTAGTCACGCGCGCTCGGCTCGCGATCCTCTTTGTTCTTGGACAGCGCCTTCAAAATGGCCTTGCGCATGCCATCCGGGATGTTCTTTGCAGGTGCCGAAACCTCGAACGGGATCGGCTGCACGCTCATGTGCTGAGTGGCCCACTGCCAGGGCGTATCTGCGTCGAACGGCAAACGGCCCGCCAGCATCTCGTACGTCATTACGCCCAGCGAATAGACATCGCTACGCGCGTCGAGCGCCTTGCCAGTAAATTGCTCGGGGCTCATGTACGGCGGCGTGCCGAGCACCATGCCCTGCTGCGTGAGCTTCTGCTCCTTCTGTGCATCGGCGGATTCAGTGCGGGCGGCGATGCCGAAATCGAGCAACTTCACGAAATCGGTCTCGCCCGCGCGGTTCGTGAGCACGATGTTTTCGGGCTTGAGATCGCGGTGGATCACGCCCTGCAGGTGCGCCTCGTCCAGCACGCCGCACACCTGGCGCATGATCTTGATCACGCGGTCGGCGGCCATCGGCCCCTCTTGCACCACGTCGGCCAAGGGCTTGCCCGACACGAACTCCATCGCGATGTACAAGGTGCCGTCGGCGGTGGCGCCGAAGTCGTAGAAC
>DATEPG010000671.1:0-4034 GCA_035273265.1 Polyangiaceae bacterium | reverse complement strand
CGTAGCAGGTGTGATAGCGGATGCGCTCGACCGGCAGCCCGCGCAGCGCGTGGTTGATGTGCGCGATACGGCCCTGCATCCACTTCCGGTACTGCGCGAGGTCCATGTCCTTGAACGAGTCCCACTCGCTCACCATGCGCGGATCGTCGACCTGCAGATAGAAACCGGCGTCGAGAATCGCCATATATTCGGCGCGCAGCGCCTCGCCGTAGGCCTCGAAGTACTCCTCGTCGGTCCGGTAGTGCTCGTTCGCCATGAAGGGCAGCGGCGACGCGGCCGGCATGAATCCCTCCTTCGCGCCGGCGTCGGCCATCGCACGCTTGAGGTTCGCGATGTCGCGCTCCAGGTACTTGCGGCCGATGTACTTCACCGGCATGACGCACGCGCGCGGCGCGACGCGGATCGTGTTGGAGAACGGGCTGTGCTCGAGGAAGCCGCGGTAGTAGTCGGGAAACTGCGTCGCGTCGCGCCCGTCCAGGTCCATCGGCCCGACCACGCGCCCCTTCACCTTGGGCTCGCGCGGCGCGAACCCTTCAAGCCTTTCCGACAAGTAATGAAAAAAGCTCGGCTTACTCATCTCACCGTCGGTGACGATGTCGATCCCCGCCTCGACCTGCCGGCGCACGACCTCGCCGACCGTGCGCGCGAGCATGGCTTCGTCCATCGCCTTCCCGGTCGTGAAATGCTCGCGCACGGCCTCGAGGATCTGCGGCGGCCGCGGCAGGCTGCCGGTATGCGTCGTCTTGATCACACCTTATATTAGCCGCCATGCTGCGCCTCGCCGCCCTCCTCTTCTTCTGCGCGGCAGCGCACGCTCAATATCCCGACAAGCCGCTCCGCCTCGTCGTCGGCTTCACCGCCGGCGGCCCCACCGATCTGCCCGCGCGCTACATCGCCGACCGGCTGGGCGCCGCGCTCGGCCAGCGCGTAGTCGTCGAGAACCGCCCCGGCGCCGCAGGCCAGATCGCGACGCAGGACGTGCTCGCGAAACCCCGCGACGGCTACAACCTGCTCCTCTGCACGCACTTCGAGGCGATCAACGCCGCGGTCTACAAGAGCGTCGCCTACAAGCTCTCCGACATCGCCGGGGTGAGCCAGATCTCGCGCTATTACTATGGCGTCGTCGCAGCGAACGACGTGCCGGCGCGCGACTGGGAAGAGTTCGTCGCCTACGCCAGGGCGAACCCGGGCAAGCTCAACTACGGCACGATCGGCAACGGCTCCGCGCAGCACATTCTCGCGCTCGAGCTCGGCAAGCTCACCGGCACCGAGATGGTCGGCATCCCCTACAAGGGCGGCGCCGACGCGCTGAACGACGTCCTCGCCGGCCGGGTGCAGATGTACGTCTCGCCGACCCTCGCCGTGCTGCCGCCCTACAAGGCCGGGCGCGTGCGCCTCCTCGCCGTCTCGAGCCCCGAGCGCCTCCCCGCCGCGCCGGAGATCCCGACACTCGTCGAGAAGGGCCTGCCTTTCGTGCGCTTCGGATGGCTCGGCGTTTGCGTCGGCTCAGGCACCCCGCAGCCGATCATCTCGCTTCTCCATCGCCACATCGTGGCGGTAGTGCAGTCCGTGGACTATCGCGACATGGCGGAGAAGGCGGGCACGATCGCGCTCTCGAGCACGCCGGAGGAGCTGGCGAAGATCCTCGCCGAGACCTACGAACAGACCGCGCGGATTAGCCGGGAGTTCGGGCTGCAGCTCTAGTTAACGATGGCCGTGCGGCCCGGCGTTCTCGTCGCTCATCTCGCCGGCCTCCCACTCCTTGCCCGTCGCCCAGTCCCGGCCCACGCAGCCAGTTCCGTACGAATCGGAATCAAAGGCATGAGAGCTAAGTAAGCGTTGCTAGACACTCACCTTTGATTAATCCCAGGGACGAGTCTTTAGATCGCAAGTTCGTCACTCAGGTACCGAGGCCTTGGACTTCTGTCGCGGCCGAAATCCAGATCTATTGCTGGATTTGCGTCGTTGCCCACGGCGCTAGCCAGTCCTGGTGGGTGGCAATGGCAACGAAAAGCCCCCCCACAAACATGATTGCGACCACCGCATGCAGTGTATTTATTACGATCGAGTACTTCACGAAGCAGTGCTCGGACTGTTCGACCGTCTCGACGATCCTTAGGTCTGGTATGCCAGCGTTTTCCGAAAGCTTGGCCTGAAGCGGTTGCAGAGCCTTTTCCCCAGCTTTCACTAGCTCCCGTATGCGTCGCTCCAACCGGCTAAAACAGAGTGTGAGGAATAACCCCGCTATGCATATACCAGCAGCAACTATTGGATGCGAAAAGCGGAGGGCAGTTACATACGCGGCGCTTAGGAAAGCGACAGACACCAAGAAGAAATTCACGGAACGCATTCTGTGATCCGCGTGCAGAGCAAACCATTCCCATGCGTGCTCCAAGCCCGTTTCTAACGTCTCCGTGGCTTCGGGACCCTTATCTTCCTGCCCCGCAGCTGAGAGGGCCTTTACAAGGTGCGTGGCGACCAACTCGTCAGAAAGACATAACTTCACATCATCAGCCTTACCCTCAATGTGGATCGTGACGGCGCCACTAGTAAATGACGTCTTTATCGGTTCCATTCCCCCTCCGCATAGCCGAAGTGCTCAGTGAATTTGGTGGTAGTTGTTCCAGAACGTTTCGGTTAATAGCTTGTCGTCAGTAACGACGCGCACCGTGCTCTGCGTTACACGTTCTTTCAGTAAGAAATACCCTGTCGTGCGCGGTTTCAGCTGCAAGTCGTATTCCATTCCGTTCGACAGTATTCGCTGAATCAAGAGCGGAACATCGGACGTCTTATTGGTCACGATTGCGCCGTTCACGATGCCTGTATGAAATTCGATAAGCCGAATCAGCGGATGCTTATCTCGGTAGAACTGAAATACCTCCCGGCCCTTGGCATCCTCTGGGCACAAAATGATTACGGGCTTACCTAGACTGACGGCCATCGCGTACTCGCTAATCTTTCCCAGACTTTCTTTATGTTGCGCAAAGTAGAGAAGGATCTTCGCCGTCTTCACCATTAAACACTCGATTATTCCTTTGTCTTCGTGATAGTTGGCTGCACTCAAGGTCGGGTCGAAATATCTAATGTTGTAGCGCGCCAGACGTGGGTCGCGAAAAATGGTCTCGCATGCTCTCGCCATCTCCCTGAAGTCGTCGCGCGTTCGCATGGAGGTAGCGACATACACGTCGAGGTCATTGCAGATAGAGAGATATACCCTCGTGTTCTCAAGGGCGGCGCTTCTCGCTTGCTCAAAGGCTTCTGATTGCCCTCTATAGAGCGCGACGACGTCTGATTCACTATTCAGTTGACCGGATGCATCCTCAAATAAGAGTTCGAACAGGAGCAATTGGCCGGATCCTTCGGCAATAGCTTTCGCCCGGTTTCGCAATGACTCTGGTGTAACCGTTTCGTTTTTCTCCCGCAATTCACGGAAGGCCTTAAGGGCAATTTCAATGTGTTCGCAATCTTCGAGCTTGGGTTGTTTGTCGTACGTTTTGCACGCCATCTCTGATATCAGGTAACGGTTATCGCGGGGAATCTCCGTAGGTTCAACCACCTTGCCTCGGCGAGCCAAACGGCCTTCGTCGACACTTTTGCGCGCAAAAAGCTCCTGTATCTCCTCAAATGATTTTTGCCGCAGGTCCCGATAGGCCTGCCGAAAGTTGCCCCAGAAAAGAAGAGCGTCATACATAAAACGTCTGATACCCCACTGCAGCTGTCCGAGAGACTGCACACTGTCCAATCCTTCGGGCGGCTTGTAAGGAGTGGATTGCCGCACTTTCTCTACGGGATATGGGTGCGTCTTGGGGACTTCCAAGAAGTAATACCGGTACAGGCCCTCGCTCATTCCGGCCTCGGATGCCAAGTGCATGACCTGATTCAGCCTCGCCCAAGAAAGCGATCCTTGATCAATCGCGTCTAAGCCGTTTTCGATGGCCTGTCGGAAGTCCTTATCACGATCCAGACGGTCGACAAGCCCGGCCAGTTCATCGCCGAGGTACCGCATGATGTCTTTGGTCTCGCGGGCCATCGAT
>DATEPG010000670.1:0-2024 GCA_035273265.1 Polyangiaceae bacterium | reverse complement strand
CTGCTGGTCGCACTCGGGATCTTCTTGCTCGCCCGCGCAGTGCTCGCTGCGGCGCGCCCCGTGTTCTCCACTGTCGAGAAGCATAGCTCCGTGGGCGGCTGGCTCGACGCCGACACCGCCAAGCCGACACGTCGTATCTTTGCCATGGTCGTCTGGGCTTTCGCCGCGGTCATGGCGTATCCCTATCTGCCGGGGGCGAACAGCGAAGCTTTCCGGGGCGTGAGCGTGCTGATCGGCTTGATGGTGACCCTGGGTGGCTCGAGTCTGTTCGGCCAGGCGGCGAGTGGCTTCATCCTGCTCTATTCGCGAACGCTGCGCATCGGCGAGTTCGTGCGCATCGGCGAGCAGGAGGGGACGGTGATCGAACTCGGTGTCTTCACCACGAAGATCTCGACCGGGCTCGGCGAGCAGCTCACGCTACCCAACGCGTTGGTTCTGGGGACCGTCACGCGCAACTATTCGCGCCCCACGAACGGGCATGGTTTCATGCTGCGCACGAAAGTGACGATCGGCTACGACGCTCCCTGGCGGCAGGTGCAGGCCCTGCTGATCGAGGCCGCGCGGCGCACGCCGGGCGTCGCAGCCCGGCCCGCGCCGCAGGTCTTCCAGACCGCGCTCTCCGACTTTTACGTCGAGTACGAGGTGGTTTGCCAAGCGACCCAGGCCAACGCCAGGAGCCGCGCCGAAGCGATCGCGACGCTGAACGCAAACGTGATCGACACTTTCAACGAGTACGGCGTGCAGATGATGTCACCGCACTACTTCGCTGACCCCGCGCAAGCGAAAGTGGTGCCCCGCTCGGCTTGGCACCCCGCCCCCGCCAAGCCCGAAGCGCCGGCCAAGGACGAGCCTACCGGGCAGGGTTGAGGCGAGTCGCGTGCCTGACGCTCAAAAGGCCATGACCGCGTCGAGCGCTTTTTTTGGCTGCTTGTTGACGTCGAACAAGAGCGGGAAGTCCTTTCGACCCGAGCTGAATTCCGAGAGCCAAGTGTTGTCGTCTGCGATGCCCCACAGCGTCACGTTGGTAATCACGTTGCGGTGTCGACGAAACAGCTCGAAGAATGCCTTGTAGCGATTGGCTTGCTGGATCTCGAGCGCGTCGGTGAAGGTGGCTTCCGTATAGAACGTGCTCTGAGTGTAGCTGATACCCGGAATATACAGAGACACATCCATCTCGGTCACCTGGACCTCGAGCCCCAATGAGGAATAGAGCAAAATCGCATTTTCCAGATTTTGGACCGACTGGTGATAGCCCTGATTGTCGGCCTTCGTCGATGGCTCGATATTGAGGTGGCACTGCATGCCGACGCCATGGATGGGCACGCCGGCGGCGAGCAGCTCCTTCAGCATCTTGTAGATCCCTTGCTGCTTGGCCGGGATGTAGTCGTAAAAATCGTTGTAGAAAAGCTTCGCGGTGGGGTCTGCATCGTGGGCCGCGCGGAAAGCCTCGGCGATGTAGGTCGGTCCGATGATCTCGTACCAGCGGCTCTTTTTGTCGTCGTCGCCGCTGCCTGTGCGATAGCTGCCGTCGTCCATGATGGCTTCGTTGACCACGTCCCAGGCGTAGACTTTGCCCTTGTAGTGTTGCATCACGTTCTTGATGTGATTTTTCATGCGGGCGAGCAGCGTGTCTTTGGTGGCGCCCGAGAATAGCCAGGAGGGATTCTGACTATGCCAAACCAGCGTATGGCCGCGAACTTTCATGGAGTTGCTGATGGCAAAGTCCACGATCTTGTCCGCGTTGCCGTAGCTGAAGCTGCCCTCGCTCGGCTCCAGCGCATTGAACTTCATGTCGTTCTCGGCAACGATGCTGTTGAAGTGAGTCTTCAAGATCGACCCGTGCGTCGTGTAGGACTGCGAGTCGACGGCGGCGCCGATCGGAAAGCAGCCTGCGTACTTGTCCTTCAGATTCGTAGCCGAGCCATTCATGCCGCCGCACGTGGCGTCGAGCACGCTGCTGCCGCCGTTGCCGGCGATCCCTCCGTTGCCAGCGCTGCCCGCGCTCGGGGCACCGCCCGCGCTCG
>DATEPG010000669.1:0-31497 GCA_035273265.1 Polyangiaceae bacterium | reverse complement strand
GGTGAGGTCGTTGGTCAGCGCTACGAGTTGATCGAGGTGATTGGGCGTGGCGGCCAAGGCACGGTGTATCGCGCGTCCGATCGCTGGATGCAGCGCGGCGTGGCCGTGAAGGTTTTGGGCGCGAAGGCCGTGCGTGAGCCGCATGCGCTCGAGCGCCTGATGCGCGAGCAACAGGCGATGAGTGCGCTCAAGGGCACCGCCGCGGTCGAACTGTTCGACGTGTTCCGCGGCGATGCGGACGAGCTGTGCTTGGTGATGGAGCTGCTGAAGGGGATGGATCTCGACGACTACCTGTTCACGATCGAGCTCCGCAACGAGCGCATGCCGCTCGATCGCGTGCTGCAAATCTTCGAGCCTATCGTCCGTACTCTCGAGACTGCGCACGCTGCTGGGATCTTGCATCGTGATCTCAAGCCCGCGAATATCTTCTTGCTCGATGCGGGCGGAGTTCGCTTGTTGGACTTCGGTCTCGCGCGGCTGAAGCAATCGGCGCCGCTGACTGCCGCGGGTACCGTCATGGGCTCGCCGAGCTTCATGGCGCCCGAGGCCTGGCAGGGCGTGTCTGATTTGATGGATGCACGCGCCGATGTGTATTCGCTGGGCGTGATCTTGTTCCGGGTGCTTTCGGGAAAGTTGCCCTTCGCCGGCACCAGCATGCAAGAGAAGTTCGTCAACGCGACCACCGGCGTTCGCCCGAGTCTGCTGAAGTTTCGCCCGGACTTGCCGGCGACCGCGGATGGCTGGGTGATGCACGCCTTGGCGCTCGATCGCGAGCAACGCTTTGCCAACGTGCGCGCGCTTTGGAACGCTTTCGAGGCGACGTTTCGCACCGATCAAGGACGAAGCGGAGTGCGACCGTCTTTCTGGGCGGCGGCCAAAGGTGCCGTTCAAAAATGGGTTGGCGGCTCGCAAGCCGCGCCGCCAACGGTCAGCGCGCTGAGCGTAAGCGAGCTCTCGTTCACTCGCGACGCGCTGGCCCGTAGCGCCTATCGGATCAGCGCGGTCCCCGATGCAACCATCGAGCTCAGCGTCAGTGACCTGCAGCAGCCAGGGCCGCCGCCCCTGCGGCGCGCAGCCTCACGCCCCGTCGAACGCACGGTCAAGATCCACGAACCCCAGCTGAGCTCAGGCCAAGAAGCGCAGGAGAAGGACAAGCTCCGCTGAGTTCGATAGGGTAGCAGCACGCTTTGAGCACAAGCGCTAGACGAGCATTTGGTCGGCCCAGTCGCGAATCTCGTGGGATTGGATCAGCCTTTCCAAGACGAATGGTGCTGAGCAACGAACGCCTTCGGCGGCTTCGCGGCTGCGAAAAATGACCCGACTGTCGAAGGGACCGATTCCGATCACAGCACCTCGCGCGACGAACGTATCGACCACGGCTTTGTGGCGCGAATAACAGCGATGAGTTCCTGCTGGCTCCGCCTCCGATTGCGACTGACTTGATCGGCTATCCGACTCTGGCTATTGGGCACTGGGAACCAGCTGAGGGCAGTCGGGGGCGTTGGCCTCTGGGCGTCGAATAACGACAGCCCATTTGCCACGTTTCCACGCTTGCGAGCTCGCTCCCCCGACCTTGACCGTTGACGAACACTGAGGTCATATTGGTGCCGTCGGGCAATCTGACCGATCCCATCTTGAGTCTGCCCTTACCGGCGCTGCGTCGAGAGAAATACCATGAAGAAGCATTCAGTACTGGTTCTTAGTCTACTCACTGCCATCGTCGGCTGCGGCAGTAGCGACGGCAGTCCGCCGGCTGGCACCGCGGGTTCAGGCGGGTTCGCTGGCGCCCCGGTTGGCACGGCAGGTTCTGGTGGCATGAGCGCGTTGGCGGGAAGCGCGGGCGCTCCCACCGCCACCGCCGGCTCGGCTGGCGCGGCTGCTGCTGCGGGCAGCGGCGGTACCTGCGATATCGCTCCGCTCGCCATTTTCCAACGTTCGGACACGGAAGCCAGCTGGGACGACAATGACTTCAGCGAGGTCACGCTCAGTCCCGCCCCCGCCTGTCCGGTCTTGGTCGACGTGACTTGGCCGCACGAGATGGGTTGGCAGAACGCCGATCCGTCCGAGGCGAATTTCGAAGCGACGCATTTCACCCTCGACTCATCGACTACAGTCGATCTGACCAACAAGAAGCTCAGTCTCACGATTGAGCTCGGCACTGACGTGCGCGGACCGGCAGCAACGGCCGGCTCGTACAGCATATCACTCGTCTCCGTCTCGACTTTCGACCGAGTCGTGATGACGGGTGGCGCTGGAACCAACGCGGGTGGCGCGAGTGGCAGTGGCGGCTCGGCGGGAGCGGCGGGTGGAAGCAGTGGCGCCAGCGTAGGCGGAGCCAGCGGCAGCGCCGGCGCGATCGGCGGCAGCGGCGGGACCAGCGGCGGCGGCGGCGACAACTCGGCCGGTACGGCTGGCGCGGCGGTCACTACCGAGACGGGCTATTCAGAGGCGGAGTCTCCGGTCGCGGAGCGGGTCACGCTTCGCTATGCCGGCGATCGAGCGACTGTCAATTTTGCGCTACCCGCCAAGACCTCGGCAGTTGATTCCTATGACCCCACTCGAGTGATCAAGATCAACATTCGCATCTACTCGGTGTTTTCGAACGGCATGACGATGGGCATGGGCGGCGCTGGCGGCATGACCGGCACTGCTGGCACGGGCGGCACTGCTGCTGGCACGGGCGGCACGGGCGGCACGAGCGGTAGCAGCGGTAGCGCGGGCGCCGCCTTGGCGGGCAATGCTGGTACCGTCGGCCTGGGCGGTGGTGGCGGCGCGAGCGGCGCATCCGCGAGCGGTGGTGGTGGCACGGGCGGCGGCAGCGCCGTAGTCCCAGTCTACGACTACAAGACTTCCCAGTTCAAGATCACGAACTTCGTCATCAAAGACGTCAGCGCGCCCTGATCTGAAGCCCTAGTCATCGGCCGCGTGGCAGTGATTCAAACTGCCACGCGGCATGATGTGTCGAGCCGCGCTGCCGACCTCAACTGAGGTCGAGTTTACCGGTGACGATCGCGGGATCGCTGGTCTGGCCAAAGCTTTCGCTTTCCGTGCCGAAGGCCTGTTGGATACTGACTAGAAGGCGATTGTTGGGAGTGCCGCTGGCGCCGAGATCCAGGTGACGGCCGGCTTTCAGGCGACCGCCCCAGCCGCCCGCGAGCAAGGCGGGGATTTGGCGGGAGCTGTGGCGCGCAGGGTCACCCATGTCGCTCATGGCGACGAGCACCGTGTCTTGGAGCAGCTGGCGTTCGGCGAGCCTTTGCAATAGGCGCGCGATCTTGGAATACGTGTAGCGGTTTTGGCGGGCCAAGGTGAGCCAAGTGGCGGGCGAGCCGCCTTGCCCGGCGCGGCCTGCAGTCTCGTAGCGGTGCGCGACGTCGATGTGCACGTCGTCCGGGAGCGTTGGATCGAGGTGTGTGCGGCTCAGATCGTTGAGGAAGAGCGTGGCTACGCGGGTGACGCCGCATGCGAGCGCGTGCGCGATCAAGTCGACTTGCAGGTTGGTGACGATGTCGAAGTAGGGCTCGCCGCCTTGATACGCTCGAACCGAAGGAAAGGTGGCTGGATCAGGCGCAGTTGGCGGCGTGCAGGCGCTGAGCTCGCCGTCCAGGCGCTGTTCGAGATCACGCAGCGCGGTGGCGTGCTGTTCGAGCTTGTCGCGTTCGCTTTGGGGAGCGCGGGCGGTCAGGGCGGCGAGTTCGACGCGCCAATAGTCGATCAGGCTTTTTCCGCGTTTGCGCTCGGCAGCTGCTTTGGCGAGTGCGATTGGATCATCACCCACGACCCATTGCGCGAAGGCTTGCTGAAACGTCGCTGTGGGATCGACGATCTTGGGCAGCGCGCTGCCACCCTGGGCGTACGAGATGCACCAGCCGAGTGCGGGGTTGGGGGAACCGACTCCAAGTACCAAGCTGGACAGTGGCATGCCCTGGCCGAGGCCTTGCTCGAGCGCTAGAAATTGGTCGATCGAAGCGTTGCGTCCATTGCTCGCGCTGCCCGTGAGCAGTGCGCGCGAGCCATCGTGTCCGACGGTGCCGCCAGCCATACCGGCAGATAAATCGAGGCCCTCGATGGTCAAGATCTGTTCGCGAAAGCTTTGCCCGAAGCTTTTGGTGTCCGCGAAAGGCTCCAGCGAGCAATTCGCATAAGTAATGTCGAAGCCGGCTCGCGGAACCCACAGCTCACGCGCCACGCCGTGTGGCATGTAGATGCCGATGAAGTATTTGGGGCGCCCTTCCGCGGCCCGCGCGCTGTGCTGCCCAGGTAGAGTGAGGGCGTAGCTGGCGCCAGCGCCCAGCGCGGTGAGCGCCAAGCGCCGAGAAATGCGCGGTGAACGGCTCATCGACTGATCCTCCAAGCGAAACCTTCACTCTTCACGTAGCTCAAAAACAGCCCCAGCAGCGACTCGCGCCAGATGACTGGCAGCGTGGCCACCTCGCTCACGAAGGCCGCTTCGGCGGGCTCGTCTTTGCGGCCGCTGACGAAGCGCACGACTTGACGGGCGACGCAGCTTCGTAGCTCCTCGGACTGTGCGATGGCGTCGGACAACTCGGTGCTGTCCTTCAGCTCGAGCTGAGCCCCGTTCAGGTTGATCGAACCGCGCGTGTCGACTGCTTGCCCCGCATCCGTGCTGCGCTGGCGGCCGACCGCGTCGAAATTTTCGAAGCTGAAGCCCACCGGGTCGAGTTGCGCGTGGCAGCCCTTGCAGAATGCGTCGCTCGCGTGGCGCTCGAAGCGGTGTCGCGTGGTGGCGTTCGGATCGGGCGCGGGAAAAGTCAGATCGATGCCCACCTCTTGTGGCGGACGAATGGTTCGGCACAGCACCCGCGTGAGTACGGCTTTGCCGCGCAGCACCGGGGCGCTCTCCCCTTCATGCGCAAACACCGACAAAAAGCTGCCTTGCTGCAAAATCCCGACTCGCCCAGTGGCGCGCAGTAAGACCCTGCTACCCGCCGGCACGGGTTGAATGCCGTACAGCGGAGCGAGCTGCTCAGGCACGAAGCTGTAGCCACCGGCAAATAGCGATTTTAGCGAGCCACCTTGCCCCGCCATGACATCCGCTACGAAGCTCTGGGTTTCGCCGTGCATGGCACGACTCAAAACTGCGAAATCCGGCGCCACCGTGCTGGATTTTGCCAGCTGCGGCAATTGCCGAAGTCCCAGCCATTCTTCGACGAAGCGCTGAAATTGCGGAATTGCGCCGGGGCCTGAGAGTAGCCGAACGGCTTGAGCGTAGCGATCAGCGCCGCTTTCGAGTTGACCCGCGGCAGCGACAGACAAGAGCTCACTATCTGGCGGCCCGCCACTGATCATGAATGACAAGGTGCTCGCGAGTTCACTCTGGCTCAGCTTTCGCGCGCCGTTTTGGATCATGCCTTCACCCAGGCTCGACTCGTAGATCAGCTGCGGTGAGGCGAGCAGCGCGCGCAGCACGAGTGTGGCGCCATCGCGGAACGTGCCGCCTTCGGCACCCACCGCGAACAGGGCGCTCAAGCGCGCGAGTTCTTCCGCGCTCGCTGGCCGCCGAAAAGCCAGGGTTGCCAAATTGGAGATCAGCTCGCGACTGCAGGTCGCATCCGCGGGCTGGGCGGCCGCGGCGCAGCTCGGATAGATGGCAGTGCCGAGCGCCGCGGCCTCGCTCGCACTGCGGCTGGCGTCGTATAATTGGCGCAGAGTGAGCGAGTCGACGCTTTGCTCGATGTTGCGCGAGAAGTCCGTTTGCAACGCGTCCGGCGGCAAGCTGGCTTGCAAGTTCACGGCTGCGCCGAGCACGTTGCTCGAGGCTCGTTCTAGCTCGGCCACGCTCAACCGGCGCAGCGCCGGGGCCAATAAGCTCTCGGCTGCGGGTGGTGGCGGCGGAGCTTCGCTAGCGCTGCCACACCCTCCCAAGAGCAGGCCGAGCCAAGCGCTGCACGCGCGGACGGAAGTACGCGGTGACGCGCGCTTCACGGTGAGCCGTCTCCGGCCAGTCCGCCTGCCCCGGCTCCACTCGAACTGAGCGCGTGATCTCCTCCGGCGTTGTAGCCACCGGTGCCGTTGCCGCCAGTGCCGTTGCCGCCAGTGCCGTTGCCGCCAGTGCCGCCCGGGTTGTTGGCGACGGGCGTCGGCGTGCCGTCCCAGAAGCTCACTTCATCGACCCAGAACTCGATCGGGAGCTCCGGAGAATCGAACGCGAACTGCACCACGATGACCTGATCCGGTCGGAATGGCGCTGGAGTGCCGAAGTTGCGTTGCACAAAGAAAGCCCACGGCATTTCGTATAGCGTCCACTCCGGTGTCAGGGGCATGAACCTGGAGTGGGTATCGTAACAAATCATGCCTTTATCCGAGTCGCAGGCGCCGCCAAACTCCTTGTCTTGCGTGGCCGGGATGGCCAATGCGACGCGAACGCGCCCGCTGCCGCGGGCGTAGAAGCGCAACCCGGCGAAGCCCGAAGCGTTGTACGGACAGCGCATGCCGTCCGCCAAATAGCTGAGCGTGGTCGAGAGCAGCGCGCCCCAGTCCGAGTAGCCAGAGACTTTGACGTGCGCGCCGAGCGAACCGTTGACGCCGCTCACGTCGGGCGCGAATTCCCCCGCGGGAACCACGATACCGGTCGTGTTGTCGTGGACCACGCCCCAAAAGCCCTCTCGACCTAGCTCTGGAAAGACGGCTGTGTCGCGATCTTCGAAGTCGTCGATCTTGGCGACTTGACCTCGGGGTACGTTCTGGCACGGCAACGGCAGGGTAGTACTTTCGCCAGCCTTGCCTGCGCTCGGCAGATTGCTCGCTCCACCCGCCGGCTGAGCGAGGATCGCGCCGCCAAAGCCGCCAAACGTGTTCGGCAGCGGGCCTAGCGATGGCGACCCGGATTGCGAGTCGCCGCAGGCGGTGAGCGCGAGCCCAACGCTTAGGCCGAACAAAGATAACCGAGCAAAAACCGAGCGACTCCGGCGCGTGAGCATGGGCTTCGAACCAGCAATGGCCGGCAACGCACGGTTCGATCTGAGAAAGTGTCTCGGTCGGCGAAATTCTGGTTCTTCGGCCGTTTTTTTTTGATCGTCTGCGCGAGCCGCGGCCATGGTAATTGGCAGTGGCTAGCCCCGAGCTCCAACTCAGTCGCTCCTCAGCACGTTTGGCACGTTTGGCATTTTTCGGATCTCGATCGCGGCCTCTGCTCGGCGAAAGCGCATTGGAAGTGCGTTTGCGTGCACTCATGACGGCCCATTTCGACTTCGTCTGGCGCAGCTTGCGGCGCTTGGGTCTGTCGGCTGCAGACGCGGACGACGGCGCGCAAGAAGTGTTCGTCATCGCCAGTCGCAAGCTGGCCGCCATTTTGCCAACGACCGAGAAGCGCTTTCTATTCGCGACCGCACTGCGCGTTGCCTCGACCCGTCGCCGCGGGCTGAAGCGCCGGCGCGAGGACTCGCGCTCCTGGTTGGGCGAGGAAGAGCCCGAGTTGGACGGCGAACTGAGCGAGCCGGGCCCGGAGCGCCTGGCGGAACTCTTGCACGCTCGCCGAGATCTGAACGAGATCTTGGAGGCCATGAAGCTCGAGCAACGCGCGGTTTTCGTGTTGTACGAGCTGGAAGAAATGACCGTGCCGGAGATCGCCAGCCTGCTCGAGTTGCCGCTGGGCACGGTCAGCTCGCGGCTGCGGGTCGCGCGCGAAGAATTCGACCTCGCACTGCGCCGCCTGCGCGCCCGGGCGCAATTTCCTGGAGCCAAAGCGTGAGCACCCGCCGCCCTTCCGACCCTTCTCAGCCGGCGCGGCCTTCGCAGCCGGCGCGGCCTTCGCAACCGGCGCGGCCCACGAAATCGTTGCATCCGTCTCAACCCCCGCGCTTGTCGCACTCGGCGGCCCCAGATGCCCGCGAACTCGTGCGCTCGGCACGCAGCGATGCGCCCAGTGCTGCCACGCGCCAAGCGAGCATGGCGCAGGTGCTGTTCAGGTATCGTCGACGGCGCTCGCGGCAACATGCGGCCTGGGCGGTGCTGGGCGCCGCTGTCGGTCTGGCGGCGTTGGTCGCGCTTTGGCTGCGCGCCCACCCACCTAGAGAAACCGAGCTTGCGCGCGAACTGTCCTCCGCAACGAGTCCGAGCTCGGCTGCAGTCCCGAGCTCTGCGGTGCCGGCGGCGCCCGGTGCGCCCGAGCTGGAGTTGTGCACACCTGCCGTGCGCGCCGCAGGTGGCGAGCCGCTGATCGACGATTTCGAAGACAACGACGCGCGCATTGCACCGCTCGAGAATCGTGCGGGCTTTTGGAGCGCGTCCAACGACAACACCGGCACGCAACGGCCCGCATTGCGCGGTCCACTCTCGATGACGCGCATTCCTGGCGGTCGCGGCGCGAGTCGCTTCGCGCTGCACACCAGCGGCGGCAAGTTCACGAAATGGGGCGCGCTACTCGCGGCCGAATTGAGTGCTCGCCGTTGCTACGACGCCTCCGCCTACGCGGGGCTCAGGTTCTGGGCGCGTGGTCGTGGCAGCTTCAACGTGGTCGCCAAGATGACTCAAATTTCTCCCGCCGAATACGGCGGGTCCTGTACCCACGATTGCTACGATGGCCACCGCGCGCTCGTTTCCGTGACCAGCAATTGGCAAGAGCGGCGCATTACTTGGGCTGAGCTCAAGCAGAAGGGCTTTGGCCAAGTCGTACCTTTCGACCCGCGCTCGCTGCTTTCGCTCGAGTTCACGGTAGCCCCCGAGCAAACGCCATTCGACTTCTGGGTCGATGACGTGCGCTTCCTGGAACGCTGAAGCGCGACTCGTCCGACTAGTTAGCCGGTGCGTGAAGCATTGGCGATCGCTTCGCGCAGCACGCCGGGCTCGTCCGTCCCGATCCTAAAGCGCTTACCGTCGCGCAGCCGAAGCTCGACCGCGTCACCGACCGAGACGTTCCACAACCAACCGCCCGGAATCAAGCGCAGGCCCATGCCGTATATCCAAGGATTGCGGACCACGGAAACCGACAGGATGTCGCGGACTGGGATCTCTCGTCTGATCAAGCCAACTCCGAAAAAACAGCACAATCTGTCGCCCTGCACGACCGCCGTCAGCGTGGGAAATAGCAGCAAGCACAAGCCCAAGACCCCCACGGCGAAAACCAAAGCGTGTGGACCGTTGCCGAAAACGAGCGACGCGGAGATACAGGCGGCGCCCGCGAGGAGAACGCCGATCATGAGATATCCGACCTGGGTATGCCGATAAGAGACGTTCATTCGAGCGACCTCCGGCTAAGTTTACGCCGTTGTCGAACGCGATGCAATTTGACGCTCAGCAGCCGACTTCAGGTCGAGCTAGCGAGCTCCGTGAAATGGTTTACGCAGCTTGGTCGAAACCGCGCAATAGCCCAGCGCTTGGTAGAACTGAATTGACCTCGCCCGTAGTTCGAGTGCTCAGCGGTCTTCTACGAACAGCGCAACGACCGTGGGCGTGAGTGCTACGGCTCGGTGGGCGTGAAGGTCTCCCGGCGGAATGAACAGCGTGTCGCCGCTGCGGAACGTCTCAGTTCCGCTTTCGAATTCGATCTCGAGTTCCCCCGCCAGGATCTGGCCCACATGTCCGGTGGTACACCAATGCGGGGGCATTGCTCGCGAGTACTCGACGAGTCGTAGCGCTCGTGCTCCCACGCGGTGAACCTTCTGGCGAACGCCCGGGGCCGATGTCTCCCACGGCATCGATTCGAAATGCACCCCGTAGCTCATGGTTCGTCCGCTCGCCTCATCCCCTGAACTAGGCGCCGTCCGGGATCTCCGGCTCGACGATGCGAGCCAGCATGCCCAACGATTCCTGCCAACCGAGGTAGCACATCTCGACTGGAATGATGTGCGGGATGCCGGCTTGTTCGATGCTCAAGTCCGTCCCGCAGCTCACCTTCCGCAGCGTCACGGTCGTGGTCATCTCGCCAGGCAGATTCGGGTCATCGAATTTGTCCGAATAGCGGATGCGTTCGTTCGGACTCAGCTCCAGGTAGATGCCGCCGAAGGAGTGGCTACTCCCGGTACCGAAGTTCGTGAAGGACATGCGGTGAGCGCCCCCGACACGCGCGTCGAGCTCATGCACGGTTGCCGTGAAGCCGTGTGGTGGCAGCCAGCGCGCGAGGGCCTGTGGATTCAGAAATGCGCGGTAGACGCGCTCTGCCGGAGCGAGGAGCACCCGATGCAGTCGCACCGTGTTGGTCGTGGGATTCATGGTTGTTTCACCTCTTCGAGTGTCGCCTGCCGTCGCTCCGCCGAAGGGTATCGGCGTTCATTCGCGAGCGCCAGCCTGTGCCGAGCAGCAGAACTCGCGGCGCGATTGATCTCTTAGGCCTCGGCTGCGCAGCATGCAACCCAAGCTAAGCACGAACGAGCAAGAGCTTGATCCACGGCTGCCAGCCTGACCGTTTGCTCTTGAGCTCCCACAGGCCGGTCAGCTCGTTGTTCTTTGCGTCGAACCTGCCATTGAAGCGAACGGCCTCGCCGAGGATGCTCCAACTCTTTCCTTTGAGCCTGACTTCGAACTCCTCGGTGGCTCCTTGGTCATCGTATGATCGTGCCAAGTACTTCCGGCGCTCGATGTCATAGCCAATCACTTCCATCGAACGAGTCGGATGGTTGCCAAAACGAGCGTCCGCGTCATGCACGATGAAGTGGTTTCCAGGAAGCCAGCGATAGGTATCTGTGGCTGATAGGGTGCTCGCCGGAGCACTCTCGGTTTTCAAGACCTCCCCAGTGGTGTTCCAAGTGCCAATGAAAATTCCGAGCCGAGACATTCTACTTTTTGCCATGCGGTCCCGTGGTTTTGGTTCGGGCTAGCCTAGCGCGGATCGCTCACTCGTCATGAATGCGTCGCGCTGGTGATGGCTGTTCGCTGGACGTCGTAGCGATCGAAATTTGGGTGCTTCCAGAATTGCTCGAGTCCCATGTCAGCGAGCACCGCGCGCTCACTGTCATAAAGCGGGTGCATCCCCGCGATGTTTACCGGTTGATCGGCCCCGACATCGATGCCGAGAGCGGCTTCTGGCGCGAGGATCGAAGGAGTGAACACCAAGAACGCGGACATCTCTGACTCCGGAGCGATTTTTTGGCCGAAGTCGATGATATCGCCGTAGCTGAACGGGCACTGGCCGCGAAGTCGATTGGCCATCTCCGCAACAGTGAGCGGCCAGGCAGTGTCCGTGGATTGGACCGAGATAATGAGCTCTGGCCGGCCGAAGCCCCAGCGCGGGTGAGCCACCTCCGATAGCCCATAGGTCACGCCCGTCACATGATCGGCTTCGGGGATATCGCGATACACCATGCACGCCAGGTTCGGGGCGCCCAGGATCCTGGACTCGAACGGAAAGAACTCGGGTTCCGTCTCGAAAATCGCATCCAGGTGGTCTAGAAATTTCGAGAGACGATCGCGCGGTGTAGACAAGGCCCTTCAGTCTGCACGAGTCAGGGTGGCTGGAGCTGCTCGATGCAGGTTGCCACGTTGTCACGACCGCTGCCGTGCCGGAAGGGCATAGGCGGCGATTGCCCTGCGCTGTACATCTGAAAGCCCATGCCTGACGAAAGTTGGCAGGGCCGCCGCCGCCCGATTCCACGATCAGGCGGTCAGTAGCGGCGGTCAGCGCTCGCTCCCTCGACGTTTCGGAGTACGGCGCAAGCGTGCGTTCGGAAGCTCCGGCAAGACCGCGCCGTCTTTCACGAACGCTTTGACAATCCCTACTACTCCGTCGACGAGCACCCCTCTCGATACGACCTCGCGCACTTCTTTCCAGGACTGCGCGTTTGCATCAAACCCGGGATAGCAGACGACGATCGACGGACGCTCCGGATCGTCGACCGCTATGGTGACATCAGCGTCCGCGCCCGAGCCCACTATGCGGAGAGAATGGGGATCTTCGCCGAGCTGGATTGAACGTCCGAAGCGACGGACTAATTCATCGCGGATACTAACCAGGGGTGCGTTCGCCGCCGACCGATCCAGAAAGCCTCCACGCCATCGCCACGTACGCCAGTAGGCAAATATAGCAGCAATGTAGGCTCGCTGCGCCCGCGATGAGGGCGAACACCAAGCGCGGGTCCAGCTTGTGTCCGACGGCGCTTCCCAGGTTGAAGTGAGTCAGCAGCAGGCCGGCCGCCAGAGACCACGCTTGGATGCTGGGCAGCACGCTCTGGCGACGTTTGGCGACTGCGAGCAGGCACGCAGCGCACGTGCTCGCGATCAGTAGCCACTCGACGAGCCGGAATTCCCGGACGAACCCGAGCAAGAGGAACTCAGGACTCGCTCCGGCACGTCCAAGCGAGCGATGCAGCAACCCAAGTAGTGCGGCCGCGGCTAGGGCTGACGCCATCGGACCCGAGACTTTACGCAGGCGCTCAATCATTGGCTTTTCGACACCACGAACGTCCACGAGTTCCCGTGCGACCAAAGTTCACGAAAAGACATGACCGTCTTGGGATCGCAGTCGGCCGTCTGCTTCATCGGCTCGTTAGCTAGCCCCGCCGCGATAGGCTGCAATGCTTTGGTAGTTCGCGGCCTCGTTTCCAGGTCCCAGGCTGAAGAAGCCGTCGCCCCTGACCGAAAGCACGCGCCCGTCGGGCTTGTACAAACTCCAGATGTCGGTGTCGGTTGAGCGATCGAGCTCACGCACGTCGAGGGTCGCCCCCAGATCAAACTCGAAACGAGTCCTGCCGTCAGCGTGCGAAACAGTAGTCTTCGTCAAGCGTTGGCCGTCCAGCAGTCGAATGGCTTCGCCGATGCGGCGTGCTGAGCCCGTGCTGCGAACGGAAGGCAGACCTTGTACGGAGAGCGTCCAGCGAGACCAGAAGAGCCACAACCACCACTGTCCTCGGACCGTGACAAGGCGGTGGGAGAGCTGCCGGCGAATGCGTACGGAGCGCGCGGCACTCTTCTGCGGTTCACGCACCGTCAAACGAGGTGCGCCGAAATTCATCGATAGCTTGAGCTGCGGTTCCCAGTGGACACCCCAGCAGGGCAACCGATGGAGCGGACGAAAGTGTGATTCTAGATTTGTGGTTTGCCCGTTGCGCATGCTCTCCCTACCATGGCGCTGGATAGCTCAATCGCCGACGCGCCAGGCCCCTTGCGCGGAATCGTAGACGTATGTGCCGAAGAACCCATGGTTGGGTGCGGCGAACCAGAGCTTGAAATGGCCGTCAACGCTTGCGTAGTAGAGAGGCCCTTGCTCGTCATCGGATCGGCCGATGTCCGCGAGCGTTTCAGGTAACGCACCGCGGCTCGCACGAAAGCTCTCGATTCGAGCGATGGCCGCGCGAGACTCGCGGAATTCGGCGGCGTAAAGCCAGTGATCGGGTGCGAGTAGATGGGCGCCAACAAAAACAGCGGCTGCGGCGACGACGGAGCCGATTGCGATCGAGGTACGGGATAGGCGCAAGTCTCGCTAGCGTACCGCGTTCAGCTGCGGGCGCCAGAGAGCGCGAAGCGAATCGACAAGCCGTCTGCTGCAATCGCCTTGTTGAGCAGCGCTACCAAGGTTTCGTGCGCCAGGTCCCAGTGCCCTCTCAGTCGGTATCGGTGGCCGCGAGTATCGACATCGTCGTTGCATCGGGCGAAAGGGCAGCGACGCCCAGGTCCCATGCGACCTGTTCAAACCAGGGACTTGCGGCATCGAAGGAGTACCAGTCCCAGTCTGCTGCTGTGTCGGCCAGGCCCTGAAGCTCAAGACCCTGGTGTCCAATCAACGAGGCGACAGACTGCCAGAGCTCGAGCCGTCCGTAGGCAGCTCGACGACCACGATTGTAAGCGCCGCCGTTGGCCGAGGCCGCGAATAGAATGGAGAGCGCGCGTTCTATCGATACTCGACGGACGACGACTTGTTCGACCGCTGCTCCCTCAAGGCAGAGGAGCGGAAGCGCCTTCATGAACCCCGCGCTCACGGCACTCGGTTTAGTGGGGCGATCGAAACGGAACCTCCGTGCTTCGGCGCGGCCGTTTGATTCGTCCTGCCAATTCACGACGACCGACGCGATACCGGCCGTTGTCGCGACCTCGGTAACCTCGACTGGCTGGAACGACCGCGGCTCGTTGTCTACGCACGGTGAGGGGCCACGTGGCATGCCACCGCTTGATCCGCCGATACGCTCTTGTGGAAGCCAGTCCTTCAGTTCCACTTCGACTCGCTCGGTGCTGAGCGGTAGCACTGCCAAGGGGTGATGGGACTCCAGCAGCCGACCCCAGAATCGTCTTACGGACGGGTCTCGCGAGAAGTCGGTTCCGCGAACAACGACTTCTTGTATCCAACAGCTGAACACCTCTTCAAACCCAGCGTGACGTCCTAGCTGGTCGAGCAAACTGAACAGTGTCGCGTTCGACTGTCCAGTCGCGAGCAGAAACGCGAGCTCTCGGGCAGTGGCTAACGGCGCGCGTGCGCTTTGTGTGGACTGCGTACGGCATGACGAGCCGAGCTGGAGTGCGGCCGATGCCGCCTCCGGTGCGTTGCAAAGAGCAAGGGCGCGAACGACACGATCGAATACAGCTTCGAGTGCCCAGGGCTCCGCGCCGATCTCCGCTCGTTCCTCGACTGCTCGGCCCAGCGCCACGGCGCGCGAGTTCTTGCTCCTCGGTGAGCGCGAAGAGAGACTTGGCGTCAACACGTCGCCGAGGATCGAATTCACCAACACGCGATGCTCGCGTCGAAGTTGCGGTTGCGACGAGCTTCGCAAGAGAGGCATTGTACGACAAGTGAGCGTGTCCCTCTCGGTCTGGCCAACGTACCAGGCTTCAGCGGCGAAGCCGAGTGCAGCGAGGTTTGGTCCGCCGCAAGCCGAATTTGGGCGGCGTCTCCTGATCGACCGTGCGCGCCTTGGCGGCAGCAGGCTGGCGCCAAGGCGGTGAGCAGCTAGGTTGGCGCGCGCGGGTTCGATTCGTCTAGGCAGGATATTACCGGGCAGTTGGTGAGTGCAGCAAGGCGCGCCAACTGGGCAGAGCTGAGATCATTTAGGAAGTAAACGATCGTCGCCTGGTGGTCGCGAACCAGCTGCCCGAGTTCCTCGGCTTTTCCGGGGCCGATTAGAGTGGCGCTACTCAGCGGTGCGTCCATCCGTTTTGTGCCACCTCGAGAGACACCACGACGTTGGATCAACGAACCGACGACTTCAACCCCGTGCGGCGCGAGCGCAGTCGTCAGGATGCGAATTCGCTCGTCGGTGTCGGTGGCTTTCGCGCTAACGAGTGCTGCGATGATCGCACGACTCGTTGATCGATTGGATCGCGTGGCCATCTGCTCCGCCCGTCCAACGTAGCAGCTTAAGCTGCGAAGGCTATAGAGAGCGCGGAGCGCGACCGGCGGGCTTCGTCAGTTGCAACGCCTTGTTGGGCACGGCATTCAGTAACTCGCTAAGTCGAAGCGGCCGTCGCAACGTGGGCACACCATTGCGTTGTCGAAGGCGCACAACGGCGTGCGCAAGTCACCGAGAGAGGCTGCGGGAAGCGTCCGGAAGCCTCATTGATGGCGCGAAGGCCCGACTGCGCGTCGCCCTCGCCAAAATTTTCGAGTAGCGTGCAACGGGCCTCGAGTGACACTCGGAGATGCTGTTCCGTGTCCGCTGGAATGCCCATCTCACGAAGGAGCGACCCTCGCCAACGTTTTAGGGCCTTGATCCGACGCCTGATCGGTAGGCAAGACCGGCAGAACGCTCCACCGCGATCGAGTCTTGAGGGGCACTCCGTTGCGCTCAAGAATTCCTTTGGGCGAGAGCATCCAGAATGAAGTCTAGGCCGCAGCCACCGCAGGTTGCATCCCGAGCGCAATAGAACTTGCTGAACGCGAGCTGTGCGAAGCCGTCGCAAACATTTGTGTGATCGATCGGCACCGGTGGGCCTGGCGCGTCGGGATGGAATATCGTCCGGCGATTCACGTCGCTACCTGCGAGCCTCTGCCCAACGTACCGGTGTTCAGCTGCGAACGCCAGGAGGGAGCGCGTCACGCGACCGGCGGGCTTCGTCAGTTGCAACACCTTGTTGGGCGGCAGCCATCACACTAAGGATGAGCGTCCCGGATCGGTAATCTCATACGCGCCACCGGATCGTAGTAGTTCCAGCAGCGCGTCGAGCCCATTCTGTTTGCCAAACGCGGCCTCACGTTCGGTAATGCCGACGAGCTGGATGAAGTCGACGCATCCCGATTCAAGCTGGAAGGCCCGCTGAGCAGCCGGAGGCGCGACCAGTATGTGCGTCACCAAGCCTTCGCTTCCAGGAACCATCGGCCCTCCCAGAGGAATTCGCTCGCCGAAAGCCAAGCGTTCTCGACCAGGAAAGCGCCCGTGCGCCAACAAGAGTTCGTACGCGGCGATGCGCTGCACGATCCGAATTGCCCAGGCACCCTGCTCGGAAGTGCGCAAGACGAACTCGACGCCAAGCCAGGACAGCTCGTCCGGCGATTCGGCTGGACCGTCCTGTTCCCAGGGGTTTGACAGTCCCGAGGATACGTAGACCCAGCCCGCGTGTTTCGAGGACGGCTCACTCTCAAACACTCCGGTAAACAGCCACCGCGGGTCTGGCGTTTGCTTGAACACGTCGAACGTCTCGCCATCGAGGGTGAAGATTCCGGAGCCGGTATTCCCGAAGAGCTCGGGGTAAACTTGGTTCTCACGGCGGGCCCACACCCGCTCGAGGAAGTCGTCAGCCATTCGATGCCCTGTCCGCCCAACGTACCGGCGTTAAGCTGCGAAAGCCCGAGCGAAGCGAGGGTTTCGACAGCTTCAACACGGAGTTAGCCAGCGATGCGTCCAGGTCGTCGAATTTTTCGGAGAGACTCGCGTGTTGTCGAGTCGTGCTTGCTCTCGCCACTGGCCCATGAGTCGACCCCACGCGGGCGTGTGACGCAAGTCGGCGAAGCAATCGACCGGCAGGTGTCCTTTGAGGTCGTTCAAGTCGTAGCTGACAACCTCGTGACCAAGGTGGTCATTTCCTGGATCGCAATGGTCAACTGCGGCGTAGAGCGGATGGCAACCCACTCCGCCTTTCTGGGAAGTTCCTGACTCGGCATCGAACAACAGCGGCGCGCCGGAGAAGGCGCAACGAGCGCGCTGACGGCCGATCATATCAAGCCAATACATGACACTACCGCCGTGCTTTCGACCGGCGGCGGCAGACCATCGTCGGTGATCGTCAGTGAAGCTGAAGCCCATGCCCGCGGCCGGTGCGAGAGGTCGATGAGGATGTAACTCGATCAGGGCGTGGATGAATTCGTTCAGACTGGCTCGACAACGCGGGCAACGAATGTCGCCTACGGACGACTCGACCGTCCTCGCGCTGCAAGCCGGGCAAAACCATGTGCTGCCAACCGCGAACGGGAGGGGTTTCGAGACCGGCGGGCGAACACGGTCCTCGAAACACTCGACAAGTAGCGACGCCAGCTCGGACGAAAGCGGCATGTCGCCGACCACGCAGCGGAGCGGGTCTCGCTCAAGACGAATGCTACAACGGGGACAGTACATGGCGTCTCGTGCCTCGCGTCTGGCTAACGTAGCAGGCTTAAGCAGCGCGGGTCGAGCGAAGCGAGAGCCGTGGCTGCTTCAAGCTGTTGTTGGGCGGCGCCCACTCCGTGCGCTCACCAGAGTCGGTACCACGGCTTCTGAACCGCCTTGGGTTCGTTCAAGGGATGGTCGGTCTGCCGTTCGCGGTTTCGGACGAGGTCGCTTGGCGCGTAGTCTCGGAAGCGCGCGGCCTCCTCGTCTGTGAGTGACTGCCTGGCGATCGCAGCAGGTGCTGCAACCTCGATCAACCAACGGCGGAAGTGGTCACGACTCCCGAGAGGTGACTGGTCGAAGGCCGTGTCTGCGGCGCTCACGCAAATCGCCAGGTCGCGCGGATTCCGGTCAACAATCAAGCGCGCCATGTGTGCGACGGCCGCTGCAGCGCAGCTACTGTCACACTCTCGACAGTCAACGATCTTGGAGCCCTGAAACGTGGGAACGGCGGGCTCAAGGAACGCGCGAAGGCCAGATGGATCCGAGTTGGTCGCGAGAACCACCTCGGCAACCTGGACGGCATCAAGGGGACCGGTACCGTCACAGTAGACCTGCCAACAGGAAGCGAACGCCTTGCCACGAACAGGGCAAGGAGGTGCATCGACCTTCGGTCCGGAGACAGGTCACGAACTCCCGCAACGAAGCGACCGAGTGGGCTCGCCCAAACGCGACTGTCGGTCGTTCCTTCCTCGAGGTCCCAGGTCTCGTCTAGCGACGCGCTCAGGATGCTTGGCAGCGATAAGTCGGTCATCGTTTGCGTCTGCCCAACGTACTGGTGTTCAGCGGCGAATGCCAGAGGGAGCGCTAAGCGCGAGCGACGGCTTCGTCGGCTGCAACAGCTTGTTGGCCTGCGGCCGGTGAGCGCTGTTGTTACTTTGCTGTTGGCACGCTGCTGAACTAAATCAGCACAGCCTCAACCGCTGACTCCGTGGGGGGGAGCATTGTGCCGAGATCCAAGCTGGCTCCTACGAATGTCGCAATCCGACAAAACCTTAGGTTACCTCACTCGAGGCCCGTGCCGGTGATCGGGGTTCGATGTCATGAGCTCAGGATCCAGGACGAGAACAGAACCTGGAGAATCATGTATCGAGTGGACGCCAATGGCATCGTGCTCACGGAGGTTTTCGCGAAGACCTCACAAGCGACTCCAGCGACGCCAACCAAGAAACAGTCAGCGGCGACTGCGCGCATACGACGACGCCACGAAGGAGTAACCTTAGACGGAACACGCGAAGCGAAAACGTTTGGAAAAGGCCGGCTGGCGAGTTGGAAGCACAGCGGATTTCCTCGGACTGTCGGGTGTTGAGGAGGCCTTGGTCGACATGAAGCTGACGCTCGGGATGCGACTGAGGAAGACCCGCGAGCAGCACAAGCTGACTCAGGTCGACCTGGCAAAGCGGATGGGCTCGAGCCAGTCGCGCGTAGCGAAAATGGAAGCAGGCGATCCGGGTGTATCGCTCGACCTGCTGGTCCAAGGGTTACTGGCGGCGGGAGCTACACGGAGAGAAATTGCGTCTGCACTTGGCGCGCGCCAGAAAGCTGCATCCGCATAGCGTAGAGTGGCGTAGCCCGGCAGGATCTCTGGATCTCTAGTGCGTGGAGAGTCCCCCAAAAGGACTCGAAGCCACGGCCCACCGGAAACGCTCGAATACTCGGAGAAGAGCTGGCGCGCAGGCAGCGCCGTCGGGGACCAGCGGCAGGGCGTCCAGCGCCCCCGCGAGTAGAGCCAAGTCTTGGACCGATTCCGGATCAGTGATGCTGTCTAGCGCTTCAGTGATCGCGGCAGCGGTTGGTGTGACGACCGGCGATTGCGGAATGGGTTGGATAGGCTCTGACGCGCCTTGCCGAGCGGCATCGATCTGCGCACGAGTCTTCGGCATCCTGTTGGCCGCGTGGTCTGGCTAACGTACAAGGCTTCAGCTGCGAAGCCGGGCCCAGCGAGGTTTCGTCAGCTGCAAGCCGGAGTTAGCCACGCGCCCTCGACTACGGGATCGCATCAGCCTCCACGAAGTACGCAAATCGGGAGAGGTCGATCGGTTCCGCAACCAACCGCTGAACTCGCTCTAGGTTCTGCGAGCCAACCTGGTAGCTATCGAACATTGGATTGCCGGTGTCGATGCCGAATACGCCCCGCAGTTCACTGAGCGAGGAACCGAGGATTGGAACTTCGCCGACCAGGTTGCCGCCTTCCAACTCGAACCAACGCAGCCATCTGGTGACGGGCGGAAAGGCGGGAAGCTCAGGCAATGCCTCGACCGATCTGGCCACAAATCGCGTACCACCGACGGTCGCTTCGAAGTCATCGACAGCAACCGTCAGCCCATCGAGACCGCGCTGACGAAGATCTTTGATCATCAAGCCCGCGGTCATGCAAGGTCCGCCGCGTTCGATCTCGATGTTGCTTGGAGACCAAAAACGCAGACGTCGGCGGTCGCGGCCGAGCCTCAGGGTCAAATCCAGAAACGGCTCGCCACCATCTTCAGGTGCGCGCTCCAGGTGAACACCGACAATCTCCCAGCGCCAGGCCTCTGAAAGAACGTCGTGGTCTGGATCCTGCTCGAGATCGCGCTTCAAGTCCGGGTCTCCTGCGTCTGACTAACGTACCAGGCTTCAGCTGCGAAGCCGAGCGCCGCGAGGTTGCGTCTGCTGCAAAGCCGTAGTTGGGCGGCGCCGTCACAGCCCTCGGTTGGCGTTGAGCCATTCCCGTGGGTTCCACATCACTGGGCTTGCACCGACCGGGTCAAAAGTAAGCGTCGGATCGCCAGACTGAACAAGCACGACGAACCGTCGACCAATCAGCAGAAACCGTCGGGCCTGGTCCGCGCAAATGTCGAGCACGGCCTGCGCCTCCCGGCGAAAGTAAGCCGTGAATGGCGCGTACTCGTCAAGAACCAGAAGAAGACCACCAGCATCGGGAACTTCGACGTCACTCAGGCAATCGTTGAAGGCGTCCAGGTTGCGACCGAAATAGTCCGGGAACGCAAGGACCTTGCCGAGAGCGACGAGCAGAGCCTCGGGCGATGAGTGCTCAGCGGCCCGAATTGAAAGCACGCGGTAGCCGTCGGCCCGGAACCATGACACATCGGACTCGAGGATCTCGCGGTCGAAGTAGATGGTGACCGGCGAATTCTGCAAGAGTTGCCAGTCCAAGCGCTCCCATTCCGTCGGGTTGTTCGTGAACGTTGCCATCGTACTTGGTGTTGGACGCGCGCTGCGTCTTGCTTCCGCCCAACGTACCAGGCTTCAGCTGCACGGTCGAGCGCAGCAAGGTCCGCGTCTGCTGCAGGCTGTTGTTGGGCAGCGCGCGTTTTCAGAGGGACTCGACGTGAGCGAGAGCGTCGAACGCTGAGGTCAACGCTGAACAGGCGGGGACGGCTTCGAGCGGGAGTAGCACGCCGTAGAACTGCGATTGGAGACAAGCGTAGCCGCCGTGCTGATGGTGTACGTTATGAGCCCACGGGAGTTCATTCGTTAGTGATGCTCGGAGGCCCTGGACGCCAAGGAGGATCGCCGGCAGATGCTCAGGGAATTCCAGCTCGGGCATGGCACTTCCGTCTGGCCAACGTATCAAGGTTAAGCTGCGAAAGTCGAACGCAGCGAGACTTTCGTCAGCTTGAACGTGTTGTTGGGCAGCCAGTCGTCGATCAATCTAGCGGAGCCATGAGTCTCTCGCGCCGAGAGGGTCTGCGTCGCCCCATCGCAACTGAACGCGGCTTTCGCCGGCGTATTGGGCAGAGTTGGGAGGAGGCCTACGCTTTGGTGTTGGCGAGAAATGTTCTGAGATCGTCGAGGTGGCCAGTGGTGCTGGTGGCGATCCGGCGCATGACGTCGAGATCGCCTTGCGGAATGACAAACCCCGGCTCCAGGTCGGTCAAGTCGACCAACGACAACGCTGCCTGCCGCGCGACGGCAGGGTGGGTGTCGCGAAGGAGGGTGGAGAGAAGAGGAAGAGCTTCGTGTGCGGCGCGTGAAGCGTTCGCCAGACACGCTCAGCGCGCCCCGTTCAAGACCCAACCGCACGAGCTCCCGATGTATCCCGGCTGGCCATCGCACTTTTCAACGTCGGTGGCTTTCTCGCGCAGCCTTGGACTCCCTGTGTCCCGCCTCCGAGATCGATCGTCGAAGTTGACCTTCTGGACAGCTCAGATCGAAAGAGGCACGCCGCGTGAGGTCACTCTGTTCGGCTCCGCAGCTCGCTCCCATGGTGGTCAATGGGAGCACAATGGGCAGCGCTCGCAAAGCGGCGTAGTTTTCAAGTAAAGCGTACGGTTGCTACATAGCGATCTGCTGTGAAGTCGACGGACACGGCAAGCTGATCGTGACCTGCTGCGATCACGATCGGGTTGGATTCGTCCCAGCCTGCGTAGTATTTGACGACCGCGACTGCGGCTGCGAAGGCTACGGGCGTGGCTTCGGGGTCGGCAAGACGTGCGTAGCCCTTGCGATCGTCGGTGACGAAGCAGAGCCTCGCCTCGGGCAAGGCAGCAAGCAAGTATGGTCGAAGGTCGACGAGTCGCGGATGCACGTCTGGGAGTCGGGCCACCTGCGCCAGGGCTGCAGCGTAACCAGGCGGGCGGACGAACATGACCCAGATTTCGTGAGAGGGACTGAGCCGATCGCCCGTGTCGGCGCGAACGCGAAAGAACTGCGTTGCCTCATCGATGTCGGGAATGACCCGTGTCGAGAATCGATGGGCTTGCATGGCGGCAGCCAGTTCGCGATCTCGCGCGAAGAAGCCACCCTCGAGTTTCCAAACGGTGACAGGCCACACCTGGTCTGCTGATCGCCCCGACGCCATTTCTCGTCTGGCTAACGTACCGGCGTTCAGCTGCGGGCGCCAGAGGGAGCCGCAGGGCGACCGGCGGCGATTGACAGTTGCAACACTTTGTTGGGCAGCCTCAGTTCAGGCGCCGTTCGGGGGCCAACCGAAGTGTTCGAGAACCACCGTGGCTTCTTCGTCGAGCATCTCGCCTCGTTCTGTTGGTCGCGGGTGACGGCTAAGTCGAACAAGCTCTTGGCGGAAGGTGGCTGCAGCGTTTTCCGAAAGCGAGGGAATCAGCAGGCTGATGACCCAGTACTTCCAGACGTCGTCGTCCGAGCGAAGCACGTGCCAAATATGCGGAACAAGCGGTGCACCGATCGACTGAAGGAACGGAACGAGCACGTGAGCGACCGGCCAGTTGTAGTCCTGCAACCATCCGACGAGCTCTCCAAGAACCGGAGCGACCGCGGGATACCCAACCTCAACCGCCGCGCGAGCCCGCTCCAGATCCGACTTACCCGTGGGCACAAGACTTCGGAGTGGGTCGGACGGCCCGGCCAGCGATTCTCCGGGCAGACGCGCGCGAAGAGCATCTAGATGGTGCGCCACACGTAACTTCATTCGGGCGTGATCGAACAAGAACTCCCCGCCCTCTGGTCGGTACCACGCGAAATCGTCGGCAAGCTCCTCGAGTTCCGGATAGTCAGGAACACGCTGGAGGAGCTCCCCCTCGAGCGCTTTTGCATCGTCGAGCGCCATTGCCTCGCCGGAGACGAACCTTTGCATGAGCGTGAGCAGGTCGTCGATCGGCATCGGTCCTAGGTCTGTTCAACGTACCGCCGCTAAGCAGCGTCCGCATCAGGAAACCGCGGGGGTATCGGTGGCGATGAGCGAGCCCGTGGTACATCACCACGGGCGAGAGGGCGGCGGTGCAGGTCACGACGAGATGCGGCCGTCTGCCTTCAAGGGCTTGTTGGGCGGCGCTCGTCTCAGGCATCGTGGAGCAAGCGGTCGCACGCTCGGGCGTGTTCCTCAGGTGGTGCACCCGCAGTCGTGGTCTCGACAACGTCAGTCGGTGCCGTACCAGCGCGCCCGCTTAGTCAAAAAGCGATCAACAGTGTCTGCTACCTCGTTGGGGGCGGCAGAGCGCTCCCAAGGGGTCAGGATCCGTCGACGTAAACTAGCTGGAATGTCGAGGTGTCGAAGTTGTACTCGATCCGAAGGTGCGGGCTTTGAAAGACGTACATCGGCGAGAGGGAGGCGATGAAGGAGACGACGAGGCGCGGCCGTCTGCTTCAACGGCTTGTTGGGCGGTGATGTTCGCGGTCGGTCTAAGTCGCGCTCCCGACGAGCTCGGTGATGAAGTCTTGGGACGAGTGGACCCGGTGGAAGCCGTCGACGTGAGCAGGGGGCGAGAAGCCGTAGAATCCGATCAAGTAGGGTGTACGCGCACCGCGAGGCGCCGGGACTGAGAGCCACTGCACGTAGGCCCTGTCCATATTGATACTAAAGTCCTCCCAAAAGACGACACACCGTGCTCCGCACTGCGGGCAGGAGAAGGGCCGCGACTGCTCGCCATGGACGGTTGTCCAGGGGCCGCCAGGAAGGAAGTGCTCTTCAATGACCTTGTGAATGAGGATTTGTGCGTCGGCGAGAGCGTTGGGGCCGAGCTCGGTTGAGACCATTCGCGTAAACGCCGTGCTGTGGCAGAAGCAGCGCCGTCGCCAAGCGTCTAGAACGAGCGGGAGGACGTCGCGCCGAAACTCATCCGGGGTCATGCTCGGCTGCCGAGGGCTCGCTTCCGGTTTTGGGGAGGCTGGGCGGAGGCGCCGGACCACATAGGCGATACCGACGTAAACAGCGAGAAGAGCAACGAGCCAGACCCACTCCATGGCGACGTCCGCCCAACGTACCGCCGTTAAGCAGCGGCCGCACCAGAAACTGGAAAGTACCAACCCCGCTGGTCCCGATGAGGCGCGGCCGCTGCTTCAACGGCGGTACGTTGGGCAGCAGAGCCGCACACCGTGTCAGCCTATGTCGTTCCAAAAGCGATCTGTCCGACCTCGCACGCAAAGATCGTTTTGGGCAGATCGTCCGACTGAAGACTCTCGTGCTGAGGGGCCAGCTCAACCCAGGCGACTGGCATGGAGGTGCCCGCTCGCATCTTGGAGAAAAGACTCGCAAAGAAGCGCCCGATGGCCGCGTAGTCTGGCTAACGTATCGCGGCTTCAGCGGCGAAGCCGAGCGCTAGCGAGGTTTCGTCCGCTGAAAGCGGTTGTTGGGCGGCCTCACCAACGTGCTGTCGGGTGGCCGTGCTGAACGGGCGAGTGCGATCGCGATATTTGATCGTCGTGCACCGTTCCAGTAGCCTGCGACGTTCGGATGGACGAGATCGATGAGGCGGAAGCTGAGACGGTGATCGAGCACGGACGTGTACGTTTCACCTCCGATCGCGTCGAAAAGGTCCGTAATGGCCGCAGAGTGACGTCCGTGGCTAGGGCGCGCACGCGATCGATCCGAATAAGGAACCAATCGGCATCCGAGCACCCCGCGCGAGAGGCGTTCTGGGCCGTGGGCATTGGGGCAGCCGCATTCTTTTCGCTGACATCGCAGTCCGGAAAACTATCGTCCTGGATCACGGGGGGAGCGCTGGCCATCGTGTCTATTTTGCTGATTCGACACCAATTCACGAACATCACTGTTGTGGATTTGCGAGGGGACGACGGGCGAGTCCGAATGGACCTTGAAGAGCGGCTGACGGATTCGGAAGTCGACGACCTGAATCATCGACTGGGCACCGAGTTGGGGTGGCCGGTCGATGACGTGTCGGGTCCGCCCAACGCATCAGGCTTCAGCTGCTAGGTCCCGGCGAAGCGAGGGCCTCGTCTGCTGCAAGCTGGAGTTCGGCATCGCCATCGTCAGCATCGTGTCTTGATACGGCGACGCGGGTGACTCCTACATCATGCAGGATGCCGAGCAGCTCTGACAGTGCCTCTAACGGTGCCGAGCCGAGATCGATGTCGAGCTGCCAGGTATTGGGCTCGAGTTCGCTCCAGGCGAGATCATGGACGACACCAGCAAGGCGGCTCGAATCAGGCTCACGATTCTCATCGGAATCGCGATCGCGGCATGCTCGAAGAACGGTTCAGTCACGCGCGTATGCCTAACGTATCGGTTTAAGCTGAAAAAGCCGAGCGGAGCGAGGGTTTTATCGGCTCACACCGGAGCTCGAGGCCTCTCGGTTCGATTGCCGCGGCGAGGTTCACCCTTCGCGATACTGCTCGATCATCTCAGCGACCTCATCGTTGGTGAATTCGAGGAGCAGCTGAGCTCGGGCGCGGTCACCCTTGGACAGGGCCACCATGCCTAGCATCGATCCGACTTGCTCGTCTGTCCGAGCCTATCCCTAGCGAGACGTGTGCGTTGTGGCTGGTCAGTCGCCCCGCGCCGCCGAAGGCTGCGCTGCGCCGCCCCGCGCCGCACCGCGGCCCCATCAACAAAAGAAAAGGCGGACCCCGTGAGGAGTCCGCCTTCATTTTGCCGAACGCTAGCTAGGGGCTAGTGGAGCTCGGCGGGGCGACTCAGAAGTCGCCGCCCATGCCGCCGCCGTGCGAGTGACCGCCGCCGCCGCCGGCTGCCGGCTTCTCGTCCTTCGGGGCGTCCGCCACGAGGGCCTCGGTGGTGAGCATCAGGCCAGAGACGCTTGCGGCGTTCTGCAGGGCCGAGCGCACGACCTTGACCGGGTCGATCACGCCGTCGACCACGAGGTCGCCGTAGGTGCCGGTGCCGGCGTTGAAGCCGAAGTTGCCGGAGCCTTCCTTGACCTTCTGCACGACGATCGAGCCTTCTTCGCCCGCGTTCGCCACGATCTGGCGGAGCGGTTCTTCGATGGCGCGACGGATGATGCGCACGCCGACCTGTTGCTCATCGCTGAGCTTCAGGTTGTCGAGCGCTTTCTGGGCGCGGATCAGAGCGACGCCGCCGCCGGGGACGATGCCTTCTTCGACGGCAGCGCGGGTGGCGTGAAGGGCGTCTTCGACGCGCGCCTTCTTCTCTTTCATCTCGATCTCGCTGGCCGCGCCGACCTTGATCACGGCAACACCGCCGACCAACTTGGCGAGGCGCTCTTGGAGCTTCTCACGGTCGTAGTCGCTGGTGGTGTTTTCGATCTGGTTGCGGATTTCCTGCTGGCGACCCTTGATCTTGTCTTTGTTGCCGGCGCCGTCGACGAGGGTGGTGTTGTCCTTGTCGATCTTGACGCGCTTGGCCTGGCCGAGGTCCGTGATGGTCACGTTCTCGAGCTTGAGGCCGAGCTCTTCCGCGATCACCTGGCCGCCCGTGAGGACAGCGATGTCCTTGAGCATTTCCTTGCGGCGATCACCGAAGCCCGGCGCCTTGACGGCGGCGCAGTTCAGCGTGCCACGGAGCTTGTTCACGACGAGGGTCGCGAGGGCTTCGCCTTCGATGTCCTCGGCGATGATCAAGAGCGGCTTCTGCTGACGAGCAATGGCTTCGAGGACCGGGAGCAGGTCCTTCATGTTCGAGATCTTCTTCTCGGAGAGCAGGATGTACGGATCCTCGAGCGAGGCTTCCATGCGCTCCGGGTCGGTCACGAAGTAGGGCGAGAGGTAGCCGCGGTCGAACTGCATGCCTTCGACGACATCGAGCGAGGTCTCTGCGCTCTTGGCCTCTTCGACCGTGATCACGCCCTCTTTGCCGACCTTCTCCATGGCTTCGCTGAGCAGCTTGCCGACGGTGGTGTCACCGTTGGCGCTGACCGTGCCAATTTGAGCGATTTCAGTCGGGTCTTTGGTGGACTTGGCGCTCTTCTTGAGCTCCTCGACGATCACTTCAACGGCCTTGTCGATGCCGCGCTTGATTTCCATCGGGTTGTGGCCGGCGGCCACGAGCTTGGAACCTTCACGGAAGATGGCTTGCGCCAGCACGGTGGCCGTCGTGGTGCCGTCACCAGCGATGTCGCTGGTCTTCGAGGCAACTTCACGCACCATCTGCGCGCCCATGTTCTCGAACTTGTTCTCGAGCTCGATCTCTTTGGCGACGGTCACGCCGTCTTTGGTGATCGTCGGCGAGCCGAAGCTCTTCTCGATCACGACGTTACGACCACGCGGGCCGAGGGTCACCTTGACCGCGTCAGCGAGCGCGTTCACGCCGTTGAGGATCAGGTTGCGAGCGACTTCTTTGTAAACGATTTCTTTGGCAGCCATGTTCTTAATTCTCCCAATCAGCTTTCGATGACGCCGAGGATGTCGTCTTCACGCAAAATCAATGCTTCTTCGCCGTCCAGCTTGACCTCGGTACCCGAGTACTTGCCGAACAGGACGCGGTCGCCGGGCTTGATGTCGAGCGCGCGGACCTTGCCGTCTTCCAACACCTTGCCGTTACCGACGGCGAGAACTTCGCCTTCGATCGGCTTCTCTTTGGCGCTGTCCGGGATGATGATCCCGCCCTTGGTCTTCTCTTCTTCTTTGACGCGCTTCACGATCACGCGGTCTTGCAGCGGACGGATTTTGGTAGCCATGTAGTGCCCTCGATCGGGTTGGTGGGTGGGTGGGTTGCTCGAGACCGGGGCGGGTCCGGCGGTTGGCTGCGGATTGTGCGGGGTAGCTGTGCTTGCCCCCTCAAAATCACCTGCCAGGTTGCGTCGGAAACGCTGTAAGTCTCTGAATTTATTCTAGTTTGCTGGTTAGCACTCAACCGAGGCGAGTGCTAACAACGGCCTGGAACTTAGCCAGCCGCCCTGCGCTGTCAAGGGGCGCTCGGACGGATTTGGCGGCCACCCCGCTAAACAGCGTCAGGTCGAACTCCGGCGGAGCTCCCGGCCGGACCGACCCCACCCCGAGTTGGCAGCCGACGGCCGAGAGTGCTGAGGAAGTGCACGCGGACTGTTCGGGTGAGCAGTACATTTACATAACGCCGAAACACTTCTGCCCGTACCCTGAAGGCAGGTGCCGGTTTTTGGCGGATGCCTTCGAAGTCTGAGCTCTGACGCTGAGTGCGTCGTGCCCAGGTGTCGCTCGAAGGTGGGAAGCCTTGGACCGTGCACGCCCTCGGAAGGAGCTTTGCCATGAGCACGGATCAGCCCGATATCGACCTCGCCAGTGACCTGCAGTCGTTCTTCCACCACTTGGTAGACGAGGCGGTTCGAACCCAGCACTGCGCGGCCACGGAGGCCGCGGAGTACTATTTGGCAGGCCTGTTGGCCGATTATGCCAAGCCCGCGCGCCTCGACGCCGCCAGCATGGAGCGCCCGCTCACTCTGCTGCTCGACGAGGCGTTGCACGCGGCGGGTCGCGAGCGCTTCGAGCGCTTGAGGTCGCTCGGCGATGGCGTGCTCTACACGAGTGGCTTCTTCGCGGACCACCTGTCCACGCGCGGCGTGGAGCTGGGCTACGTGCGCACGCTGGGCGCGCGGGCGTACGACGGCGCGGCCACCATGCTCCGCCAAACTTCGGGCGACGGCACAGGCGCGCCGGATGTGTTCCGCGAACTGGCGGACAACTTCGCGATGTTCGCCGAGATCGTCTCGCGCGTGGCAGACGTGCTGCAAGCCAACTCCGCGCACAACTCGAATCGCCAAGTAGTGCGCCTGTACGAGCGCTGGGTGAAAACCGGATCTGCGCCCTTGGCCGTGGCGCTCGCGGGCCGAGGTCTCACGCCGCAGCGGGGGCACGGGGGGATCCATTGAGCGCCCGGAGACAGCGCGAGCTGCGGCGCATTCAAGGCGAGCTCGAGCGCTTCTACGGCCTCGAGCGCGCACCCAATGTGACGCGCTTCGTGCGCGACGGCGGTCAGGGCAGCCGCGAGGTGGTGCTCGTGCGTGAGTCCGCGGACGAACTCGAGATCGCCCTAGTCTTACCGCCCGAGTCCAAGCAAATCCCAGCCGGCGGCGCCCTGAGCGATGTCTGGCTGCAAGTCGCCGAAGGGGTCAGTCACTTTCTTTATTTGGTGGAGCGGGCGCGGATCTCGCTGCCCGTCACAAAGCTCGAATTGGAGCTGCAAGCCGAGGTCGACAAGTTCGTGCTCTCGCTCGGCTTCAGCGGCCTGAGCGCGAACGACGAACGCGGCCTGCTCGATCGCATGTTCGACAGCCCGCGCTTCCTCGATGACGAAGACACCGAGGCTGGCGCGCGCTATCGGTTGGCTCATCACCTCGCCGCGCGCTTCGTCTCGCGCGTCGTGGTGGCCAACGATCGCGACCGCGCGCGCGAACGGCTGCGCACATTCTATCGCGCGGGCCAAACGGAGAAGATCCGTATCGCAAGCGCGGCATGAAACGACGCAACTGTGTCGATCCGAGGCGCGACAGGCCCGTCAGAGTCTTTGGGCCAACCTGTGCCAGAGCCGCGCGTTTGCTTCGGATTTCGCGGGGAAATCGCCGGCATGGGTCGTGCAGGGCTCAGCGTCATGTCTCACACGTACGGAGTGGCGCTGCCGACGGATGACCGATCGAAGCCACCGAGGCGACCGCGTGGTTTGGCGAGCGCGCTAGCAGCGGCCTGGGTCGTTATCCTATGCGGGGCTTGCAGCGGCGGGGATCAAATGGGAACTCCGGACACTGCGAGCGCCGGCGGCGCGGGTCTCGGCGACACTGGTCCCGGTGGCGCGGGTCCGGGCGGTGCTGGTCCCGGCGGTGCTGGTTCCGGCGGTGCTGTTCTCGGCGGCGCTGGTTTCGGCGGCGCTGTTCTCGGCGGCCGGCCTGAGCTGTGCGGAGTTTCGGCGATCTGTGAGGATGGCAAAATAACCGGCGTTTTTAGCTATTTTTGCTACGACTTCGAAACCTCGTGCGAGTTCGGCTGCCGCGATCGGGAGTATAATCACTATCCAGCTTTCCCAGGCGACATGGGGCTGGACGGGATCGAACGCGCGCGCACCGCGTTGTGCAACGGGGGCGAAGGCGGTGCTGGTGGAGACGGCGGTGCCGGCGGCGATAGCGGAGCAGGAGGTGCGAGCGGTTCGCCCGCGCTCGGCGAGGGCGGCGCCACGCAAGCCGGCGCCGAAGGAGTCTAATCGCCTCGGCGCTAGCGTCCGCAACGCTCTCACGATCGAGAGCGCCGAACATCCGCATCGGAGGTTAGACGGCCTAGCCACCGTGATGGACGTTTTGCACGAGTTCGAGAGGTCGCCAAGATCGCCAAGATTGCCAAGGTCGCCAAGTCCTCACTGCGTTGCGGTCGGCGCCATCGAACCGGAGCGAACGAACAGGTTTTGGGTTTCGCTGACTCCGTCGGATTGGGCATTTCTTACGACTCGGAGCGCTCGGTTGCACCACTCGGCCTTCAGTGCGGTCGGCGTCAAGGTGCACAGCCCCTTCGGGGTCGTCCTAGCCGTTGAAATCTCGAGAATCGCGGAACAGAGCTAACCCCCAAGTTCACCGAGCCCCTCGGTGTGGTGCCGCTTTTGCTGTGGCGCCCAAAGCTCTTGGCGATCTTGGCGACCCTCTCGGGTTTCGCAAAGAGCCGTCGCTGTCCCGCCGAGTGGCGGCGGGAGGAGTCGAGAACAGCGCGTGCTCTGAGGTGCGCGGCTGGAGCGCGATCGCCCCCTCTTCTCTTACAGATGCGCGCGGGCGATGATCTCGGCGACGCTCGGTGTCGAATTGGCGTCGAGGCCGTCGATGATCGCGTCGGCGGGGGTTTTTCCGCTCTGCACGAGGCTCGTCAGCAGCTCGAGGTGTAAGCGTTCGTCTTGGCCTTGGGCGTTGAGCAGATTGCGGCGCGAGAGTCCGCCGTTGGCGATTTCGAGGATGCGCTCGGCGAGCTGTTGCATGGGGCGATCGCCGACTTTGGCAGCTAAGCCGTCTTTGACGAGCGCGGGGCGGGCCTTCATCAAGGTATCGAGATCGAGTTCGCGCGCGAACGTGTCGGCTTCGGCGAGCGCTTGCTCGTCGTACAGGATGCCGGTGAACAGGGCGGGCACTGCGCAGCCCAGGCGCGAGGGTAGGGAATCACTACCGCGGACTTCGAGCGTGCTCTTGAGGCGTGCTTCGGGGAAGAGCGTGTTGAGGTGCATCTTCCAATCACCGAACGTGGCCCGCTCGCCTTCGAAGCCGTTTTGCATGAAGTCGCGAAACTTCTGGCCCGTGTTGTGGACCACGCGGCCGTGCCTCTTGAACAGGAACATGCCGGCATCCAGCGCCCACTCGGCGTAGTCGCGATAGCCGGGCTTGGGGTTCTGCAGGAGCGCGGGGATCAGGCCGGAGCGCCCGGGATCCATGTTCAGCCAAGTCAGACCGCGGCGGCTCTTGTAGCCAGAGAG
>DATEPG010000668.1:0-17082 GCA_035273265.1 Polyangiaceae bacterium | reverse complement strand
GTGCCCGCACTGCCGCTCGTGCCCGCACTGCCGCTCGTGCTCGCGCTACCACCGTTGGTCCCACTGGTGCCCGCACTGCCGCCCACGCTCGGTTGCGTCCCAGCGCTGCCGCCCTCGGCTTCTTGCTCACCGGCACTGCCGGCATCGGCGTCGCTTTCGCCAGCGCTGCCCGCGTCGTCGTCCAGGTTGGCGGCGCCGGCGCTCTTGCCGCCGCCCTGAGCGCTGCTGCCGGCACTCCCAGCACTTGCATTGACCGCGCTGCCCTTGTCACTGCCGCAAGCCGCGAGCCCCACCAGTAGTGACGCCACACCCCAACGCCCAAGCCGAAATACAGACATTGCGACAGATTGCCTGGTCCCTCGACGGTTTCAAGTCTATTTGCCGTAACGAACCTCAGGCTTGGATTCTTCCAACGCACATGGGCGCCGATTGGCGCAACCTAGAAAATCAGCACCCACGCGTCCCGTCGGGGCCAGCGCAATGCGGCGGGGGGCTGTCACGGCGCCTGCGCCATTGGTGGGCATGACTCGAACCGACAATCGCCGCCAAGCGCGGCTACTCGGCCGCTACATCGCTGACTTCTTGATGCCCGCTGAGGTACCTGGTCGTCTTGGAAACCGGTGCCGAAGGCGTAGCCCAAGTAGTGGCCACTGCAGAAAAAGAACGAGCATGTTTTCTTGCGATCCAGTACGTGCTCGCCGTCCCATTCCCTCTCGCGTAGCAACCGCAACGGGTGTCGCGGTGCTCGCGCCCGAGTAGTACGCCCGAGCGACGTCGGCATCCCTATACTCGTGCTTGCCGAGTTCTTTTTCGGCATCGAGAAGTTGGTTCGCAAGAGGCCACGCACGTCGAACGCGCCCTGTCCCGGCTCGACCAGCTGGCTGCCGTTTGGAGTCGTCTTCGGGTTGTAGGCGCGCTGGCCTTCGCCCGGCCGGCGCTCGAGTGTGGACGACTAGGCAATCCTAGGCTCGCCATGCCTGTGTGGGGGCCATGCGACCGTCGCAGGAAACGCTGGCAACGCGGCCAGATGAGCCTGCTCGCCCTCGCAGCGCTGCCACTACTGCTTGGACCGGCAGTGCTGGGAGCCATCACTTGGCCGGCAGCACTGATCGCCAGCGGTGTGCTGTACCTGGCCGCGCTGCTGTACCTCGGCAACTTCGCGCAAGGCATCGCTGATTGGTGCGGCGTGGGCGTCCGCATCGGCCCGCTCAGCGCCGACAGCACGACCGCTACCTTGCGCTTCGCAAACCCCGAGAGCCTGCAGCGCGCCCTGCGATCCACGGTGCGTCCCGACTGACTCTGGGCGGCGGCGTTGGGCGACCGATCATTGGTGCTCATGGCAGGCTGGCTCGGGATTTTTGGTCAGCGCGCCCGGCCTGTCGGGTTCGAAGCTGCCCGCGGCGGCCAAGGCGGACAGCGTCATCGTGACTCGGCGCAACGTGGCGTCGTTCGCGCTGTGCCCGCCCTCGCTCAGCAACTGCTGAGCTCGCCCCGTCAACCCTCGTGATCAGGCTTGCTCGTAACTGCGGCTCACGTGGCGCATGCAACCTGCGGCAGAACAATACCCAGAAACCGGCGCCGCCGCGAGCAAAGCCTTCTAGCCTCTGGCCAACGAATCGCGTCCAGGCCGCGCAGGCTCTCGCGCGTCCAGGACGCGCGCGAGCCACGCAAATAGCTCGCGTTCGTCGTAGGGCTTGCGCAAGAAGAAGTCGGCGCCAATGGCCAGAGCTTGCCTTTCGTCATCGACCAGCGCGCTCGCACTCAGTACCCCGATCGCTGCTTTGGATCCGGCGTCTCTCATGCGACGGATAGCCTCGAACCCATCCATCTCGGGCATGCGCAGATCCATCAGCACGACGTCCGGGTACCATTCAGCATGAATCGCCAAGGCGCCGGGTCCGTCTGCGACCGTGCGCGTCTCGAAGCGCGGATGCGAGAGCAGCTCCGCGAGGACCTCGCGGTTGCTCTGTTGATCGTCGACGATCAGCACCTTGCAGTACGAAACGGGCAGCGCAACACTGAGCGGCGCATCGCTGCGCTCGACCGCCGTCGACTGCCGGAGGCCCTTCGTCCGGAACGTAGCCGTGAACGTGGTGCCGGACCCGAGCGTGCTCTCGACCGTGAGGTCACCGCGCATGAGGCGCGCGTGGGCGAGACTAATTGCGAGACCAAGGCCAGTCCCGCCGGCCCGCGCCCCGTCCCTCAGCTGCTCGAAAGGCTGGAATAGCCGGTCCAGATCTTGCCGGGCGATACCGACTCCCGTATCCGCGACGACGACCTTCATCGTGAGCTCGTCAGCGGCGAGTGCACTCGCGGAAGCCTCGATGCGGATCCCTCCACGCTCGGTGAACTTGACGGCGTTGCTCACGAGGTTGATCAGGATCTGCTTCACCTTGCCCGCGTCGCCCAGCAGCGAATGCGGCAGATCCGCCGCGATCTCGAGCGTCAGCTCGATGCCGTTGGACTCACTTTGGAGGGCAAACATCTGCTGAACGTCAGCGAGCGTCAGCCATGGATCGAAGCGATCCTCGACCAGCTCGATGTGGCCGGCCTCGATCTTGGACATCTCGAGCACATCGGTGAGCACCTTGGTCAAATGCTTCACGCTCTTGAAGATGCTGTCGATCTTCTTTCGCTGCGGCTCGCCGAGCGCGCGGTCACGCTGCAGAAGCTGCGCGTACAGCATGATGACCCCCAAGGGCGTGCGGATCTCGTGCGACATCTGGGCGAGGAATTGGCTTTTGGTGGCATTGGCCCGATCGGCCACGTCCTTGGCATCGCGGAGCTCGCTCGTGCGCATCGCCACGAGCTCCTCGAGCCTATCGCGGTGGGCGCGTAGCTCGGTCACGTCCTGAAGCTGGGCCAGGATGCGCGCAGGGCGACCGTGCTCGTCGGGGACGAGCGAGACGGCCAGCAGCGCCCAAGCGAGCTCGCCGTTCGTCCGCACGATGCTCTTCTCGACGGTGTAGGTCGGGATCTCGCCCGCGAGCAGTCGAGCGTCCAGTTCTCCTGGTGCTCCGTCGTCCGGACGCGTGAAGTCCTGCAGGTGTCGCGTGCAAAGCTCGTCGGCGCTCGCGCCGAGAAAGCTGCACAGGGCGCGATTGACCCTGAGAACCTGGCCGTTCGCTGCGAAGAGGGCCTTGCCGATCGGCGCGTGCTCGAAGGCGGTCTCGAATTGGCGATTGGCAACGGCCTCCCGCGCAGCGCGAGCCGAATACTCACGCGCGAGAAAGAACGCCATACACAGCACGAGGAATGCAATCGGCGACGCACCGAGGTACAGCGCCCGCAAATTCGCGAAATCGATCAAGACAGCCATCGCCCATGCGGCGCAACACGCCAACATTCCGAGGACGAGCAGGAGCGCGCCCCGGCGGTCGCGCTTCCAGATCGTACGAGCAGCGACGAATCCATAGGCGACGACCATCAGCCCCGCGAAATACATCACCGGCAGCAGCACCCCTGGAGCCGTTCGAACGGGTAGCAGGCCCGTGCCGCCTCCAGGCATGGCGATCGTTTGCATGGCGACCACGGTTCCGCGCAGCGGTAGCCAGAGGTTGAGCGCGGCGAGTATGAAGAACACCCCGGTGAGGAGTGCCCGGAAGACACGGTCGCGACGCTTGGCCAGGTACGCATAGAGTTGGATTTGCGCGGCATGCGCGAGCATGGCGAGTGTGACGGACCTGTCGAGCACGAGCTGGCTCTCGGCGATCGTCGTCACAGAATGGCGCGAGGACATCGATAGCGCGAATGCCATGTACAGCGCGCACACGGCCGAGAACGCAAGCAGCACTGGCTCTTTGCGAGAGAACCACCACTGCAGCCCATAGTGAACGGCAGCGAAGGCGAACAGGCCGCCGAGGCCTACGTCAATCAAGTGCATCGTGTTCAAGACGACCTGCCCATCGGCGGAGGATGCCAACCGCACACACGCGCCCGCATTCATCTGTGGAGCTCCAGCACCGAGCCGAGCCCCACGAATCGCTTTACCACAACGGGCGTCCAGCATACTCCGCCGCCGACGAAGGCCCATTTTTGCAGCCCTGCAGGCACTCTGCGAGGGCGCGCTACGTGGCTAGAACCATGCGTTCGCCACGAAATCGACCACCCGCGAGCACTCTCCCCTTTGCCTTCCTCGGGGGCTCCTTCAGCGGGACTGCGCTGAACTGGGGGGAAATGGGTTCGGACGCTGCTATGCTTGCCGGGTGAGCCAGCAGCTACCCTTCGACGAGGGTATTCGGGCGCTCAAACGCGACCCAACGCACCCCGCGCGTGGCGGGGTTGATGAGCAGCTGACGGTCGAGGTGCGCGCGGTGGAACCTGCAGCAGCGCCGAAGCGGTCAGCTGCGGACGCATTTCGCGAGCTGGATCCTTGGGAAGAAGAGACTGGCGCGGACCGAACGTCTCCGTGCCGCTCGTGTCCCTCACGGAAGCGCTGACCATTGGCGCTTACCTGAACTTCGCCGGCTACCTCGACGGGTTTCATCAACGGCGATCTCGATGAGGTTCGGCTCTGATGACGCCCGGCTCAAGGCCGCTCAGGTCAAAGCTGTGATGCAGGAGTAGCGAGGTCGTCCGCCGATCACGGAGTGCGCGCGGCTCATCAGGGCCTCCGCGACTCCAGCTCAAATGAGGGGACTGGCTCCGGGCGGACTCGAGCTGCCGATCCCACGCCAGATACTGAGGGGTATGCTCGCGCGAAGAGGCGCTGGGTAGGAGAGGTTCTCCTACCCGGCGCCGCTCCAGCAGGTCTCATCGTTACGGTCGATCGGTGAGGATCTGGTCCTCCATGACTTTGGTGAATACGGCCGAGGTGAAGTGCGAGCGGGATGGGTCGTTCCACGGCTTGAGGAAGTTGTCGCAGAGCTTCCCGTTGCCAGCCAACCCGCTCGTTGAGACCGTCGGTCCGAGCAAGCGCGGCGCGATGCCCCCGCCGGGCATGAGGAAGACGCCCGACCCGGAAGTGCCGTGGCACACGGCTGCGTCCATGGACGTCAACGTCGCGGTGTAGCGACCTCTCGCTTCGAGTGGGTAGCCGATTTCCCCATTTTTGGCCGAGTACCTGGTGATGAGCGGAAAATACTGGGTGGGGGCGTCGAGGGGTGAGTTGTAATGAAAGTTGTTTTGCCAGCCAGACGCGTGGTCCGAGTAGTGCTGGTAGTTGAAGGCAATCGTCCCGCGGGCGATAGTGGGCGTGTCCAGATCGAGGACCTCGTGGAACCAACGGATTTCGATGGTCGGATTGACGCCGACAGTGGACTCGAGGTCAGTCGGCTCCACCGTTGCGAAGTTCGCGCTCGCAGAGCGGTTTGGGCAGTAGACGAGCGCGATATCTGCCGTCGACATGTTCACCCCATGCCTAGTGACGTTGGGGCACTGATAGTTCTGCCCATAGTTGCCGCAGCGGCGTGCCAACCTGCACGGCGTCGACGTGGTTGTGTAGTGGGCAGCAGGCATGGTCGTTGCCCGCTCCCAGTTGGGCCAGACTGCCGGGTACCCGGCCTTGTAGCGGACGACGGCTTGCGCTCTCACTGCATCTTGGAAGGGGGCCCCTGTCGTGTTGATGAGCTCGACGTGACGGATGCGAAACTGATAGTTCGTGTCCGGCGCTCCACCCGCGACGGTGCCAATCGCCGAATTGTCCAAGCAATGTGCCGCCGTAACTGCATAGTGCGGGGAAATGAAGGTCGCGCCGCAGTTGCCTTCCGAGCCGTTCTTCCATGTGAAGTCGTACGGCACCAGGTTACCCACGGATTTGCCCAGGCTGCTCGTCGTCTCCGGCGCTGTCGAAATGGCGGCCTGCCCGACGTGACCAGGATAGGTGATCCATACCCGTTGGATCTCCTGGTCCTTGGACGAGAGGGCCAGCTCCTCGTCGCCCACCTCGGCGACGCATGCTGCGAGGAAAAGGCTCGAGAACGAAAAAATTTTGGAAAGCTGCTTCATGTTCATGTTCAAAACGCGTCCTTCTTTGGTAGGCGCCGGTCCCGTCCGACAACCCGTTCGGTCACCCGCTCTGCCGCACTCAGCAACCCGCGTGCCGTTGCCCGCCGCGCTGTTTCTCCCGCATTTTTGCCAATTCCTGCGCACCCAGAGTGTGCGGCGCACGGCGACCCGTGCGGGCGCACGTTTCTTCCAGCACCGCTTCGACTCAGCGCAACGGCGCCAGAGAACGCATTGTTGCCGGCACCCAGGAGCCGCACGACATCCGCCGAGAAACGCCACGGCGAGTAAGTCGCAGAGAAAAACTGCCTCCGAAGAAGCTCGCTCGACTACGTAAGGTTCCGAGGAAGCGCTGGCCCTGACTCGCCCGACAGGTGGCCCGTTGAACCTCGAGTGCGCGGGCGACGTGGCGCACAGCGCGGCAAAGGAGAGTGCGATGGCGGAGGCGAGCTTCTGCTGCCCGCAAGACGGCGGGGGAGGTTGGCAGCACCCCTTCGGCTCGCCGCCATACGCAACACGAGCGCCCGCTCCACGACCGTGAGTTCTACACGGAGGCGCGCCTCGACCTACGCCCGCGCGATCACCAAAGCGTCCCCTGCAACCGAACCGTGGCCACCCCGGGGCCCCCCGCGAAGTGCAGCGTGGTGCCGGTGCTTTGCTGTGTGTTCCCCGACAACAGATAGCTCGTCAGCCCGATGCTGGCACCGAGCACCGCCACCCCGAACGCCGCGTTGGAAATGGTGGCCATGGTCATGGCCGCGTTGAGGTCGTGCTCGGCCTCCGGCGTGCAGAGATTGCCGGTGCAGTGTTCTTTGGCGGCGCGGGTGCGGTTGAGCGACAGGATCCCTGCCACTGTCCCCGCGACGAGCCCCGCGCCGCCTAGACTGAAGCCGACCCACTGGGGCCAGGTCGACGACCGCTCGGGCGGCGGGGCGGGCGAGGGACTCGTTTTCGGCGCGGGCGAAGCTTCGGGAGGCGGTGGCCGCTGCACCTTCGCCTTCGGCGCGAGGACGAGCTTGACGCGAAGGGTCTGCGTCTCGCCGGGGCGAAGCGTGATGTCTTGCGCCACCCGCCGATACCCAGTTGCCGCGATCTGGACGCGGTGCCGTCCGGGGTTCAGCGCGTATCCGAGGCCGAGGGCCGCGGGGGGGACGCTGCGCGCGTCGATCTCGAGCGACGCCTGATCGGCCGCCGCTTCTGGCGTGAGTTCGAGCCGAAGAGTGGGGATTTGCGTGGCGAGTTCGCGTGCCAGGTCTTCCGCCGCGGCGCGCGCGACCTTGAACGGCTTCGCCTCTCGCGCGGCCGCCGGCATGCGGATGACCTCGAGCGCGACATCTCGAGCCTCGACCAACTTCCCGAGCTTCGCGGAGATCCGCGCGACCTCGAGGCCCGTCGTCGGCACGTGCATGAGCTCGTGCGCCGCCCGATACGAGGCGAGCGCGCCCTCGAGGTTGCCCTGTTCCACATGCTCGTCGCCGCGATCGAGCAGCTGCCGCGCGCTCTCTCGGTCCTGCGCGTTCTGGGCCCACGCTACGCTGCTCGGCGCAGAGAGCGCCACGAGGAGCAGGCTAAAAGCCGCGATCCTTGAGCGGCTTTTGCTGCGGCGCGGGGCGGAGAGGGGCGTTCGTTGCAGGAGCGGAAAACGCATTTTTCCCTTTTACCGCGCGACGGGCGGGGTGTGCAGCGGGTTCGGAGCTGACGGTGGGTGGCAGCGACGCTTCGCGTTCTGCGATGAGCGGGTCGGGCTGCGTCGGTGAGGCTTCGGGGAACGCTCTGCCGTCTCCCAACGTGGGCGACGCCGCCGCGCGCGACGGTGCGGCCGACGTCAGCGTCTTCGTGGCCTCGAACGGGCGCCAACGGGCGTTCGTCACCACCGCAAACCCCGCCACGAGTCCCACTGCAATGACCGAGAGCGCCGTCAGGAATTTGCGCAGCCGAGGTGATTTTTGCAGTGGCAAAAGCTCGGGGTCTGATGCCCCGGCCGAGACGCCCTGGATCAGAGTGCGAGCGAGGCTAGTCGCCAGCGGGGCGCTCCCGATGACCGATGCACCCGGCACGAGCAGGGCACGCCGAAACTCACTCAGCAGTTCATCGGCGGACGTGAAGCGCGCCTCGATGTCACGGTTGAGCGCCTTCTTGAACCAGGTGTCGACAGCGCGCGGCAGTCCTGGCCGCAGTTCACTGGGCAGACCGAACTCGCCCGCCTGAATTTTCATTCCGACGGCCGCGGGCGTCGGCCCGACGAACGGGCACGCCCCTGTCAGCATCTGAAACGTGACGACCGCGAGCGCCCAGAGATCGGCTCGGTGGTCGACGCTGCCCGCGCTGAGGGTTTGTTCGGGGCTCATGTAGAGGGGCGTCCCGAACGCCAAGTTCACGTCAGTGATGTTCGCGCGCTTCGGCCTCTGATTCTTGGCGATTCCAAAGTCGAGCAGCTTGACGAAGAGTTCGGCCCCCTCCGCCGTCAGGAAAATGTTCTCGGGTTTGAGGTCTCGGTGGACGATCCCGAGCGCGTGGGCCCGGCTGAGGGCCTTGCATGTCTGGGAGACGATGTGCACGATTTCGTCGAGCGGCAGACCGTTCGTGCGCTCGATTCGGTGCCGCAAGTCTTCTCCGCGCAGGAGCTCCATGACGATGAACGGCTCGCGGCTCAGCGTCGTTCCGTAGTCGAACACGCGCACGACGTGCACGCTGTCGATCTTGGCAACCGCGTGCGCTTCCTCGCGGAACCGCGCCAACCATTGCCCGTCCTGCGCGAGCTCCGGGTTGAGCAGTTTCACCGCCACTTCAATCTCAAGAGTCTGGTGCTCCGCCAACCAGAGACGCGCCATCCCTCCCTCACCGATGGGGCGCACTAACTTGAGATATGGGGTTATCTGTTCTCCGGCGACGGACATAGCCTGTGCAGTTCTGCAACGAAAGGGCGCACTGCGACGACAGTTCGTTGCCTGGGGCTGCGGGCCCCTCATACTCTCCCGACTCCAGCGCCCGTTCAAGAGGGGACAGACGGAGAAGGCGCGGGATCGGCCGGGCCGGGCCGCGCCGAGCAAGTCTGGACTTGAATCGGCGAGCTCACGCGACACTTCTTGGAAACGTCCGGAGGGTTGCTTGAGGATTCCAGCCACGCGGCAGCAAACAACACGTTGAGCCACGCGGGCAGCAAGCAACACGTTGAGCCACGCGGGCAGCTGGCGGCCCGTGTCTCAGCTCATCGAGCGCCCCGTTTTGGCGATGGTCGTCGAAGCAGGCCACGCGAGCGCGAGAGATTGGGCGCGCGACCGAGAAAGTGGCAGCCGAAAGGCAGGCTCGCGAGGTAAAAGAACGCATGCCTATCCCCGGGGCGCCCCGCGACTGCCTCTCCCAGCTGCCACGACGAGCCCGGGCCGACCTGCCCGGCCGAGGTCGATCGGCGCTGGTCTCCGTGGCGTCACTCGCATTCGGCGGATGTCAGTACGTTTCCGGCGCCACCAACCTCGAAATTGTGCCAAGGAACGCCGCCCCTGCCGCCACGGCGGGCGCGGGGGGGGCGGGCCAAGCGGGGAGCTCAGGCGCGCAGGTTGGTTCGACGGGGGGCGAACCTGGAGCGCCCGGCGTTGGTGGCGTTGGTGGCGTCGGTGGCGCCGGTGGAGGAGGACCCTGGGAGTGCGTCGGAGCAACGCTGAGCGATCCCGGCTCCGCGGACTACCAGACGTCTGGAACGGTCACCAAGCTCAATACGAGCACCCCTGTCTTGAATGCGACCGTGAGCGCCTGCTTGAGTTCGGACGTGAATTGCAGCACACCGCTCGCCACCGCGGTCACCCCCGACGGCTCATTCAGTATGATCGTTCCCCTGGCTTTCCAAGGTTATTTCCGCGTCGAACCGCCGGCGCCGTTCGTGCCCGCCTTCGTGCAGATGACGATGCCCATCAGCAAGATGAGGGGGCGTCCTGATATCGAGCTCTTCGACAAGAGCGGCCTCGACGGCCTGGCCGCGGTCTTGGGGACGAAGATCGACGAGGCGGCCGGACACGCTTTTTTCTCCATCGGTGACTGCAACGGCGAGCCTGCCCGGAACATCAGCGTGACGGTAGCGTCCCCCAACGCGGGCACCTACGCGCAGTTTTACCTTTCCGACAACTCTATTCCGACCACGAGCAGGACGTACACCAGTCAACAAGGCGGGGGCGGCTTCGTGAACCTGGCTCCGGGCCTCGCCACCTTTCAGGTCATCAAGACCGACACGGACATTCGACTCGCCGACGTGGTCGCGCCGATCAAAGCGGGCGTGACGACGTTCTTCAAGGTTCAGCCACGCTGAGCCTGGATGGGCGGCATGTTGGGCGATAAGAGGTGACGGTGATGAAGGGCGACGAACGCGTGCTGTGCACCTCGCCGACGTCGAGCCGAGCGACGTTGGCATTCCTCTGCTTGTGATCTGATGATCGCGTGTACCGCGATCGAGCGCGAGGCTGATTCTTCAGCGTGTGCGTGACAGACGCCGCAAACATCGCTCGCTGACATATCTGGGTGATTGTCTTGGCCTTCGGGCTATCGTTGTTCCGCGAAATCAGAGTAGATTTTTCGGAATGTCGAAATTGCGGGTGGTGCGCGCTTCTTGGGCGGTGGTGGGGATTGGGCTGTCGGTGCTTGGTTGCTCGAGCAGTGATCCGAAGGCAAAAACAGAGGCCAGTGGCGGTTCCGGCAACGCCGCAGGGGATTCGGGGGTTGCGAATGGCGGAGCATTGGCCGCCAGCGGTGCGGGTGGCGGCAGTGCGCCAGGCGGTGTGAGCTCGCAAGGCGGCACCGGTGGGACGGCGGGCGCGTCGGTTTCGAGCAATCCGCTCTGTCCGGCGAAGGGACCCGTCGTCAAGGGCGCGACGCCGTTCGCTGATGGAGTGGAGGTCGTATCCACCGAGAATGACGCGCGGTTTCTCGTCGTATCCGAGCAGTTCGTCTACTGGGCGAACAACAACGTCATCAAGCGCTTTTCTGTCGAAAATAACAGCGTAGCGACCGTCGTCGATCGAAGTAAGACCAGCTTCAAGATTCAGGGTCTCGCGGTCGATGAGACGAATGTCTACTTCAGTGAGTCCGGCGCGAGTGCGGTCGCGCCCGGGCCGCTCGGTGTGGCGAAGGCACCGCTCGACGGTAAAAGCGAGCCGATCAGCCTGGCCAACGAAGGCCCAGGCGCCACGGCCAGCAGCATGGCAGGGATCACGGTCGCCGCGGGCTACGTCTACTACTTGAACCTACGAACGCAGGAATTCGCCCGCGTTTCGGTCGACGGAGGGGAGCCGACGATCATGGTTCGTACCGTGAACCCCTCGATAGTGACCGTCGCGGGCGGGTTTCTTTGGTTCATGCACCCGCGAACCAATACCATCGACAATGTCCATTTGCTGAGAGTGCCAATCGACGCGGTAGCGCCGCCCGCCGCCCGCCGACACGCCGTCCAACGCCATCAACGTGCCTCCCGGCACGGAAGTGATCGCACCGGTCTTCAACTACCAACCGACGGCCGTTTCTGCCGACGCGACTCACGTCTACTATGACGACGAAAACAAAGTGATGCAGGTGCCGATCGCGGGTGGGACGCCTGAGATCATCGCGCAGGCAACCGACACCGATGGCTTCGTTGGGTCGAAGAACACCACGTACGTCGGTTACATCGTACCCACGAAGAGTGGCGTGTTCTGGGACGCGGACAGCGGTGGTTGTGTCCCCGTGTGGAAGTCCGCACTCGACGGCTCGAGCACCGAGGTTGCAGTGCAAACCGTCAACTATCCGGCATTGTTGGGCGCGAACGCGACCCATCTGTACTTCAGTGCGTCGGGGCAGATTCTGCGCGTGCCGCTGTAACGACAATCCTGCGGCGCGCGGGCGCTGCTGCGCCGTGGGGCATAAGAAGGCGAAACGGGGTTGCGGTCCGAGCCGAACTCGGGAACTTGCCGGCTGCCACCGATGATGAGAGGATTTCGGAATCGTCCGGATTGCGCTAACCATCGGTTCACGTAAGTTTTCTATGTGTACTCATGCGTCCGCGAGGGCCGCGCTGAGTAATCCAAACAGGCCACCTAGCGGATTTCGGGCCGGCCTCCACCTCGGCGACCCAGGCTGATCGGTCGCGGCACCGCTATTCGTCGACTGGGACGGGATCGGCCAAGTCAGGCGATCTCGCGCGAGCGATGGGAGGAGCTTCCGAGGAAAGGTGGAGGGCGGAGCGCACTCGGCTGATTTTTCAAGCTGACGCAGTGTGCGCGCCGCGTGCCCCAGAATTCGCCGGCAGTGACGTGCGGCTCCTCGCCACAAACCTGAAAAATGCACGAGACAACCCCGAGTCAGCCGCCTCGGCGTGATCTACCGGATGCCAGTCAGGCCAGCGCGGAGCACTTGACCGCTCGCATCGTCGATGTCGACCGAGTAAACCCGGCCGATTGCGGGTTCGCTCACGTGCCATACCCACTTCCCGGAGTGCTCGATCAGCGTCGTCATCGTGAGTCGCTCGCGGTATGCCTCGTCGGCGGCCGCCCGAGCTCGTGCGATGGCTTGGATTTCTGACAATCGTGTCTGTGGGCGAACCTGTCCGGTTAGTCGGTGCCATAGCGAACGCAGCACGCTGGCGGCCATCAATGAGCTCTCGTCGGAACCATCGTAGGCATGAAGTAGATGTTGATCGGTATCCCGGCGACAATGCCGCTGTAAACCAGGGCGGCTGCTTCCGGCACGAGGCCGGCACCCCGGAATGCGGCGTCAAAGCCACCGCCCTTCATGAGGTACATGTAACCGTTGTCGACGGGGAAGCGAACTCCGACGAAGAACTTGCGAAAACCGAGCACGCCCACTTGCGCGATGGTCTCTGCCAGCGCCTCTTCGATGTAGCGATAGAGCGAAGACCGCGTGTACGAGTTGTAGCGCGTGCTGGCACGGTAGCCCCGTAGGAACACCAGCTTGGGGGCAAAGAATTGATGCACCTTCTCGTGCAGCAACACGAGGGCGCGGTCGGCCGTCGAGCCGCGCGAGGAAACGGTGATGTCGCCAAACATTGTCGTCATGCCCTCGCCCGCGGCGAGCCGCGCGTCTTGGACGATCGTTGGCGTGTACCGCATGCCACTGGCGATCGGCGGTGGTGTTCCGACATTCGTCGGCCCGCCCTTTCCAGTCATCGGACGTTTCGCACCGCGAAACAGAACCGCGAGCACCGCTTGAATCCCGAGGATACCGATGGCCTTGGCGAGGTGATTTGCCGCGGCGTCGAAGTCGGCGTCCGAGTGACCGAGATACGCCCCCTTGGCGAACTCGTAGAGCTCGTCGATCCCAGCGAAGACTGCCCAACCGATGGCTAGCGCCCCCGCCGCCGCAACGATCACATCGATGATCTCGCCCAGGCCCACCGCATGCGAAGCGACCCACGCCGCCAAAATCGCGGCCATCACCGCTAAAGCGCGTGGCTCAACCAACGCGGCGAGCTGAGCGCGGACTTCCGGTCCGACCTTGGGCAGCGTGCGCTCGAGCGTCTTGCCTAACCGTTGACTGAAATCCAAAGGCACCCCTGTAATCGTCCGAAGGTTCACGTCACTACGTCGGGGCGCAGCTTATTCTTCGCTCCAATCGTCAGCAACTGAACGGTTGCTTGGAGCCACGGGTTGATAATGGCTAGCGATAAGGTACGGGTGGTCTATGGCAGCAGAGGCGGGCAGCCGCCGGGTCGGTGCCAGGCTCAGCCCGGGGCGAAACCGTCGAGGTGCTCTCCATCACCGAGGAACGCCTTCAGAACGGACCGTAGTCGCAGAGGACCTCGGGCATGAGAAGACCAAACGGGTCGTCATCGCTAACGCCACCCTCCGTTTTGCTGATGCGGCCGGCGCTGAACGGCACTACGATAGGCAGGGCCGATGAGCAGCTTCCGGCGGTATTGCGAGGTGGCGCGTAGCGAGGGGAAACCCGTCGGCAAGCGCTACAAATCGCTTCGCTACGCTGCGGAAGGCTATTCGTCGCTGACGCGCACCAGTTTCGAGAGCATCTTCGAGGATCTGAATGCGCGCTGTGGTCTCAGGGTCGGCGCTGCCAACACCAGCGCTGTCCTAGTCGCGGCAGCCAAATGAACTGGAGGACGCCAGGCGCACCTTCCTGAAGCAACAGAACCTCGTCGCTGCGCAACGCAAGACCGAAAGACGCTGCGGGCAGCGTTCGCCGCGAATCGAGCGGGCTGCCGCCCTCTCGACCGTGATCACACTTGGACGCCCGCTCGCTGTAGCGGCCGCGCCCAAACTTCCGCAAGAAGTCCTCGAAGCAATCGCTCGTGTCGCGACGCCGCCGGAATTCGAGATTGGCGCGCTTGTCGAGGTTTGTTCTCAACAGCCGCAACAAGACTCCGCGCCAGGGCCGAATCGAACGTCGTCGGCTGGCATTTCAAGCTCGGTCGATGGCTCTACTACCTTCGCCAAGGTTCCCGCTGCATCTCTAAGCGCTACTTTGCTGAAGACCTGGAGGCTGGCTAGCGAGATCCAACACACGACAACAGGAAAGGTGACTGGTACTACCACCAGCCAACGTTCGCGTGGATGGGACGGCTCGACATAGACCCGATCATGTCAAACGGCGCATTCGCATCTATGGGCATCGTCGGCCGCTGTGACCACTCCAACTGGTGCCGTTCGCTGCCCGCGGGGAGGCATCGGGTCATTCGGTCTCCACCGTCAAAGAGGCGGGGTCGAAGATGACCGATCGCACCCGCGACAATATCGTGCGCGAAACCGCGGATCTGCGGGCGCGGTTCGGGGCCCCTGGAGACCAAGGCCCTGCTGGCTCTAACGGCAGAGGACCTCAATGCTTACGCGGGCAGCGCCGTGTAAACCGTTGGTTCTGCGGACGATTTCAAATACTTCTTTCCGCGGATCGCCGAACTCGCTCTACACGAGGTAGTCGGCATGAGCGGGTGGGATTCCTGGGCGAACCGGCTCGCTCCTGCGTTGACAGGCTCGGCAGAGTTGTCCGCTATGCGCGCCTTTTTTCGTGCGCTTTGGACCGCTGTGAATTCCAGCGCGCGCGACACCATACGCGTGAACGGCATCGAGGTCCTTCATGCTCTCACCTACGTGTTCGATAGCGTTTTGGAATTTCTGGAAGTCTCGGACCCCTGCACGACGCCTATGGCTGCCCTCAACTTGGTCGACATTTGCTTATCCTTTCCCGGTGGAACCGTTGGAGGCCGGCAACCGTCGCCTGAGTTAGCCCAATGGTTCGCGGAAAGAGCCCACGCCGCGCTTCGTAGTGCGACGTCCCGATTTCCTCCCCAGACTATCGATCAAGAGATCTACCTGGAGATCGCTCTCACCGGGACCGAGCGCGCTCGAAGCACCGATAGCCCTGTGTAGCGAACGCTGCCCAGCGCGGTTGTAGCAGTCGACCCGCAGCTCATCGTCACTGCACCGCCTCCCTCGCGCCCGTGATTGAGTCCCACGGGCGCGCCCGTCCCCTCGCTTGGCTCGGCGCTTGCCGCTGAAACCGTGATACCGTGGTGAACGACGAAATGGGCGCTGTTGGCGAGTCGTTAGCGGTTGTAACCGGCGCGGCAGTCCTGACCCTTTTTTCAAATAGCGCCACGCGGCCGGCACGCACGTGGTCAAGCGTATCGCGGTCCTGGTGCTCACGTAGCGCTCTCCGACTCAGCTGGTCCGTGAGCGCCGGTCGGCAGCGCTCGTCGGCTGAGTTCGGCACTTCGCGGCGCACAGCTTAGGTCGGGACCGGCGTTCATGTGGGACCAAAAAAAGACGAACGCCCCGGCTTCGGTGAAAATGGAGATTCGTTTGCCGTTCGTTCTGGTAGAGAGAACCAGGCAGGGGACAGGGAGCGAAGATGACGGAAGGCTCGGGAGAGCGCGCAACACGAAACGATGTTCTGGCCGTCTACGAACCCAAACAAGCGAGCGTGAAGAGCGCAGTCATCGTAATCACGCTGCTAGTGCTCTGGGGCATGTTCCGTGTGCCGGGCCTGCTGCACGGCGCTCGGGCATTCTCGTTGGACTTTCTCGCGGGCATCGGCGTGCTGGTCTACCCAATCACGTTCGGGCTGTGGGGCGGCACGCGGGTCGAGCTGCTGGCGGATCGCGTGTATGCCTTCCGGTTCGGTCGGCGCAAGCACGAGTACCGGCTGACTGATTTGGTAGGCAGCGGAACGAAGTACGGCGCCAACGGCCTGCATTTCAGGCAGGGGTTCGTCAGCGCCGACGCTGCCTTCATCAGCGCCGCGAAAGCACGAGCGCGTGAGCTCGGCGTGGTGATCGCTCCTACCGTCATGCAGATCGGCACGCACGAAGCAACCTTCGAGCTCGACCAGATGCGCCTCGATCCCGACGTCTGCGTCGGCTGCGGCACGGAGCCGGCGCGGCCGCGAGCATTCCTCGCCTGGCAGGGCGTGGAATTGGTAGCGACCCGTTACGTCCTAGCACGAGATCTCGCCATGCCCGTGTGCGGGCCATGCGGCCGTCGCAGGAAACGCTGGCGTCGCGGCCAGATCAGCCTGCTCGCCCTCGCAGCGCTGCCACTACTGCTTGGGCCGGCAGTGCTGGGAGCCATTACTTGGCCCGCAGCACTGATCGCCAGCGGTGTGCTGTACCTGGCCGCGCTGCTGTACCTCGGCAACTTCGCGCAACGCATCGCTGATTGGCGCGGCGTGGGCGTCCGCATCGGCCCGCTCAGCGCCGACAGCACGACCGCCACCTTGCGCTTCGTAAACCCCGAGAGCCTGCAGCGCGCCCTGCGATCCACGGTGCGTGCCGACTGACGCTGTGCGGCGGCGTTGGGCGACCGATCATTGGTGCTCATGGCAGGCAGGCTGGACTGGCGCGGCGGCTCGGGCTTTCGTCGGTTCGAATCGTGCGAGCGGGCACACGCGCCGCGCCAGCCCCGTCGTGCTCGTCTCAAGGACGCGGATCCGCGCTTCGTTCACGCCGTCAGAAGCGCTGCTCTGAGCTCGTATTCGGTGGCGCCGGCTGCGGCCTGTGTTTCGCCGTCAGGTGCGCTGCTCGGGCTCTTTATCGCGGACATCTTGGCACCCGCGGAGCGGCTCGTGAGGACACTCGAGCCGATCATCGGCGTGCAGCTCGACCCTTAGGGTCCTCGAATGAGCGAGTCGATCGATTTCTCGCGATTGGGGATC
>DATEPG010000667.1:0-8295 GCA_035273265.1 Polyangiaceae bacterium | reverse complement strand
GACTCGCTGGAATCTGTGATTGAGTTGGCGGCCCTATTTGGCCTGTTTCGCTCATCATTTCAGCCGGCCACGGCGGCGAGCAGCCCGGTGAACGACGTTTCACGGGCCGTACTGGCTCGCGTCAGGTTCGCGTTGGCTCGTTCGAGCTGGATAGCCAGCGCGAGCCGCGCCACAGCTAGGTCGCCGTCGGCTTCTGCCCGCATACGCTCCAGGACGGCTAGTGCGCTGAATGTGAAAATGATTCCGTCAGCAAGATCGGCGGCGATGATTTGCTGCTCGAATAGGCGGACGCCCCAGAGCTTTTTTAGAGCGTTGATTGTGGAGGCCAGGTGCGTGCAGGTGTGCTGCCAGGCGCGCGCCTCGGCGCTCCGTTCCTCGGGTAAGTGAAAAGCGTCCCGGCAGAGCTCGTCGAATTGCGCGACCGGCCAGGTGAGCGCCGACGCTGCCAGGCTCATTCGCAGCACGTCATTCGCCCCTTCGAAGATCCGCGTGACGCGAACGTCGCGCAGGCGACGTGCCATGCAAGCGTCCTCCATATAGCCAGTGCCGCCCATTAGTTGTAGCGCGCGATCGACGACGCCCCAAGCCCCCTCGGAAGCCAGAACTTTGAGCATGGTCGAGGCGACCAACGGCTCATCGTGTCCGCTGTCCGCGAGCATGCAAACTAGACGGAGCGTGCTTTCCATTGCGTACACCTCGGCTCGTGCCCGCGCAATCGATTCGCGGACGAGCGGGAAGGCGATCAGCGCGCGTCCAAACTGCTGACGCTGACGGGTGTGCTCCACCACGTCTAGGACCGCCGCTCGCGCACTACCGATGCAGCCGGCGGCCATGAACGTGCGCCCCCAAGACAGAGCTTGGTGAGCGTAGTCCAACCCTTTGGAGAGCTCACCGAGGACTTGGTCGTACGGGATCTCGACGCCTTCGAAGACAATCGCGACGGTGGATGAGCCTTTCAACCCCAACTTGTTCTCCTCGCGACAGACCGTGACACCCGGCGTTCGCGGGTCCACCAAGACGAGGGTGTGCCCGGCGCGCGCGCCGCCAAGGCCGGGGCTCTGCGAAAGGACGGTGAGGGCGCCACAGATCCCGCCGTTGGTTACGTAGCACTTGGAGCCATCGAGCCGCAGCTTCCCGTTTTTTTCGCTGAGCCTGGTGCGAACGGCTGAGATGTCCGAACCTGCGTTTGGCTCGGTGGCGGCGAAGGCTGCAATACGCTTGCCCAGCGCAAGTTCCGGCAAGAACCGCTCCTGCGCTGCTGGAGTTCCAATATGGAGCAGGGCATGCATCGCAAGCCCTGAGTGAAGGCCAACGCAGGTGCCGAGTGAGCCATTGGACGCCGCAAGTTCGGAGATGACGCGCGTCGCGCCGCCAACAGAGAGCCCGGAACCGCCGAAGCGAGTCGGTACCGTGAGCCCGAACCAGCCACGCTCTCCTACGCCACTCAGGAGGTCGGCGCCGAGCGCTCGCTCAGAGTCGATTCGTGTGCCGTCGACATGGGTACCGCAAAATGTCCGGACTTCGTTGAGGATGGTGGGCAGCAGTTCCTTCTCAGCGCACAGGTCCGAGGCGAGGGGAGTCTGCCGCCTACGTCGGTTCGACAGCACCATGGAAAACGGATCTTGGGACATGTGAAAACGGCGGTTAACGTTGCTCGAGGAGCGCGGACAGGAACGAAGCAACGTCGCCGACCGTGCGCACGTCCTGGAGACTTTCAGGGTCCACCTCGACGCGATATTGCTCCGAGATTTCGGACAAAAGCTCCATCGAGTGTAGCGAATCTAATCCCAGGTCGTCACGCAGCCGGTCCGCCTCGCGAATCTCGCCGCGCAGGTCAGGTCGAATGCGGCGAATGATGGCTTCGATGTCTGTCCGTATTTGTGTCGCTGAAATGTTGGGCATCCACGGTTCCTTGAGCGAGTCGCAGGTAGCGGTGACGCGCGTACCAGTCGCACGCTTTCTTCAGTGTCGAGTGCAGTGGCGTTGGCGCAGGTAGTCCGAGCTCCGCCTCTGCTTTGGTGTTTTGGACATAGCGGCCGAAGTTTACGACGTCGATCAATTCGCGAGCCATGGGGGCACGTGCGCCGTTCCCCACAACGCGAGCGCGCGCTTCGCCGAGGGTCGCGCGCCACGCGGCTACGTTCATCGGAACGAGTTTCGCTTCTAGAGGAACCGCCAGTATTTCAGCGAAAGCTCGCAACAGGGCGGTCACTGGCAGGTTGTGCCCACCGATGATGTAGCGCTCGCCAGAGCGGCCTCGTTCGGCCGCAAGGATGTGACCGCGGGCTAGATCCTCGGCGTCGACGACATTGCTGGGCCCCTCAATCATGAATGGCAGGGATCGATTTCCGACGGCGACAATCAGGAAGCCCGTTCCGGCTTTCACATCGAGCTCGCCGAAGATTGCCGTCGGGAGTACGACGACCACGTCCAGCCCAGCCCGCCCAGCCGCGAGAACTTCCTCTTCGATCGCCGCTTTCGTCGAATGATAAACGCACTCGAGCGAGCGCGGTTCGGCGCTGTCCTGTTCGTCGGAAAGCGGTTGTCCGGCCCGGGGCGGACCAACCGTAGCCACCGAGCTTGTCAGCACGTAGCGTTGTATGCCCGCTCTTCTCGCGGCCAAAATGGTATTCTGTGTGCGTCTGCGCGCCGTGGTTAGCTCAGCTTCCTTGTCCAGCGAGTAACGTGGGTAGTGCCCGGCGCAATTGAATACGACGTCACGGCCGAGCATCGCTCGGGTGAGCGAGTCAACGTCATCGAGCTCTACATGAACCAACGGTGCACCCAAACGCCGTGCGAACAGCGTGTTTCCGTGGAATCGTCGAGTGGCTGTCACGTCGTGGCCACTGGCCACCAGCGCGCGCACCAGATTCATTCCGACGAAACCGGTGCCGCCCAAAACGAGTGCTTTCACGTGCCCACCGAGGTCGGCACGGAAACGACGTTCGTCGCGTGTTTGGGCAGTGAATCCTGCAAGAAGCGGTCTCTTAACGTCACGCGGCGGACCTTGCCGCTGGTGGTGCGTTCGATTGTCTTGGGCGGCACGACCACGGTTACGTCTTGACCTATCCCCAACGCAACCACCAAAGCCCCACCGATCTCGCGAGTGAGCCGCTCTTTCTCGTGCTCGCTGACCGGGTGAGTCTCCAGAACGAGAACCAAACGTTCGGTGCCATCCGCGCCGTCAGGTGTGCCGAATGCGGCGGCCCGGAGGACGCGCCCCTTGCCGACAGCCATTGCCACACTTTCGACTTCATCCGGTCCGTAGTTGCGTCCGCGCTTGATGATGAGCTCCTTGCTGCGCCCCGTGACGAACAGCTCTCCCTCGTGAATGAAGCCGGTGTCGCCAGTGTCGAGCCAGCCGTTCTGCAAGACATGCGCGGTGGCTGCCTCGTTTCGGAAATAGCCCTGCATGAGTGACGGACTGCGCAGCCGGATAGAACCCGTTGCGCCCGCGGCGAGCGGTCTCGCTGTCTCGTCGACAATTGCAACGCTCACTCCTGAGAGCGGCGTCCCCACCGAGACGCTGGGTCGCCCTTCCATGGTCACGCTGTGCCAGGTTTGCCCGAGCCGAGGGAAGGTCGCGGCCAGGGAATTCTCCGCCATGCCGTAGACTGGTTGGAAGGCGCTCGGAGAAAACCCGTAGGGGGCAAACCGTTCCGCGAAGCCGCGCAGCGTCTCTGGGCGCACGCACTCAGCGCCATTGAAGGCGCAACGCAACGCACTGAGATCGAGTCCCGCGAGGTGACGTTCGGACACGCGATCCACGACGAATTGGTATGCGAAGTTCGGCGCGACGGATAAGGTCGCGCGTTTGCGGCTCAACCATTGGAGCCAGCGCCGGGGTTGGAGCAAGAACGACTCGACCGGCATCAAAAGCAGGGGGTAGCGCCAGTACAGGGCGGTCAAGAGCGCGCCGACCAGCCCCATGTCGTGGAACAGTGGCAACCAGCTCACACCCAGGTCGTTCGAACCCATCTGCGCACGTTCACCAATCATATGGGCGTTGGATAGCAGCGCTCGATGCGACAGCATGACGCCCTTAGGGACTCCGGTCGTGCCGCTCGTGTACTGAATCACGGCGATGTCTTCGGGCGACACAGAAGGCAAATCGAAGCGCTTGCCCGCGAGTGACTCGGGGATGTCGACGCGGAGAAAGTGCTGCAACGGCGAACCACCGACGCGAAGTCCGGATATATGTGCTTCGATCGCGCCATCGCCCAAAAGGAACCGCGCGTCAGCCGCGCGGACGATGGCCTGAACGGTCTCGGCATAGCGATCCATGCCGCCGAACGATAGATTCGGCCCCAAAGGCACCGCGGCGCCGCCAGCAAGCAACACGCCAAAAAAGCTAGCTAGCCAGCCCTCGCTGGTCGGTAACATCACCACCGCTCGGTCACCGGGCCGGAAACCTCGAGTGATCAATTGACCAGCAACGCGATTGGCGCGCTCCAGAATACGCGCCAACGGGATCTCCTCCGCGTCGGCGTCCTTGGTTGCGACCCAAAACACCAGGCCCTCGCGTGCCGACCGTTCGAGCGCTTCGTTCAACGTGCTCGTGTGGAGGACTATCGTAGTTGAGTCGATGAGCAGCGAAACGTTCACGAGACCTCGGGGTGCGCAAAAATCATCGCGCAATTGTGTCCGCCGAAGCCCGCGGACTCGTTGAGCGCAGCACGGATCGTGGCCTTCCGTGCCACGTTCGGGACGTAATCCAGGTCGCATTCCGGATCGTGGTGCTGCAAGTTGATTGTTGGAGTTACGATCTGGTGGGCCACGGAGAGCACGGTGACGACTGCTTCGATCGCTCCGGCCGCGCCCATCGCGTGCCCGAGCATGGACTTTTGCGAGCTCACCATGAGTTTTTGCGAGTGCGTGCCGAACACCTGGCGTAGGGCGCGTGTCTCCTCTCGGTCGTTCATCTTGGTGCTGGTGCCGTGCGCGTCGACGTAGTCGATCAGCTCACGCGGCAAGGCGGCATCGACCAAGGCCCGCTGGATGGCGCGCTGCAAACCCTCTCCTCGGGGGGAGACTGCGATGAAGCTATGTGCGTCCGACGACGCGCCCCAACCGCGCATTTCGGCTAAAATGCGCGCCCCACGTGCTCGCGCGTGCGTCATCTCCTCGAGCACCATGAACCCGGCACCCTCGCCCAGCACAAATCCGCGTCGCGTAGCGTCGAATGGACGCGACATCGTGCTCGGCTCTTCCCCTTGGGCCGTGTTCAGCGCGCGCATCCAGGCATAAGCTCGCATCACGTCGCGCGTGATCACGGTATCCACTCCCCCAGCAACCATCCCAATAGCCCGACCCAGTCGAATCTGGTCGAACGCTAGTCCGATGGCATGCGAGCCAGACGCGCACGCCGTGCTGCAGGCGAGGCTTGGTCCTCGAAGTCCCTCGAGGATGGAGATCCAAGCCGGTGCCCCGTTCGGAAGCACCTTGATCACCGTGGTTGGCCCGACCCGATAGCCTTCCGACGGGTGTGGCACGCCGAGCCCGACACCAGCGACGACGCCGAAAAGGTCGGGTTCCGCGAGCTGGGGGCGCCCGGCGCTTTCGAGCGCTTCGGACGCGGCGGCGCATGCGAAATGCACGAAACGCGCAGTGCGGCCACGCACATCTGGCGGCAAGCGCGCGCTGAGTGCCACCGCCCATTCGGGTTTGACCTCTCCGCTAACGGCGCTCTTCTCGCCCGTGGAGTCGTAGCCGGAGATTAGACTGAGGCCTGAACGGCCTGCAACAAGGCCTTCCCAAGAGGTCGCCGCGTTCATGCCCAAGGCGGTCACCAAGCCGACGCCGGTGACTGCGACGCGAACGGTGGCTGACGTGGGAAAGCTGTGGAGCGGCATCGTTTCGTTTTGCCACGCACTCGAATGCTGGCGAGCGCAGGCTTAGCGCGTGACCTGCGTCGCGCGAAATGACAGGCGTCATGCCGGGCTAAACCGCGCAATGCTACGTCCTCTCTCTCAGATGAAGACGCCGAGCGCTCTGCCAGCCCTGCCCCCAATTTTGGCTCAGCGCACCGTGAGCGAGCTTCTAGCAATCGATCATCGGACGATCGATGCGTTGCTGGCCGACACCCAGGCGTTGCTGAATGAGCGGGACTTCGAGGATGCGCAGCGCGTGTTCGCATCATTCTGCGGCTTGCTGCGGAGTCACATCGAAGCGGAGGAGACTCTTCTATTCGCAAGCCTTGAACGGTTGGGCGGAGCGGCGGGGCCGATTAACGTGATGCGCTGCGAGCACGCTGCAATCCAGAGGACCATGCCAATGATCAGCGTGGCTTTGCAGCTGAAAAGCGGTCAGGAAGCTTCGCGCCTGCTAGAGAGCCTTCTTGACTCGTTGAATTCTCACAACCAGAAAGAGGAGCGCGTCCTCTACCCAATGGTCGACGCGATACTCGAGCGAGCGAGTGAGCTCGAAAACATGGTGTCGAGTATCGAGGCCCTGCTCAGAAGCCGACGGTCCTAGCCGCTCGCGCTTGCCCTCGTGTGCCCCCATGAACATCGTGCACTGGGTTCTTGCTCCCTCGCGGAGCTACTCGAACAATCGGCGGCGCAACGTTTGCGCGACCGTTCTTGAAATTTGCGCGGGCCGCTTCCCGCGTGCGGCGCAGTCAGGCCAATTGTGTGGGCACGTACATTGCAGGGCTGCGAAGGTGCCTAAAGTAGCGAACGTTGCCGTCATTGGCGGTGGAATCACCGGGCTGGCCGCCGCCTTTTACCTCCGTAAATCACTGCCTAACGCGCGCGTCATGCTATTCGAAGGCGGCTCGCGGCTTGGCGGCAACATTCGCACTGAGCGAAGTGGCAACTTCTTGATCGACGCCGGGCCGGACTCCTTCCTGCGCACGAAGCCGGCCGCGCTTGAGCTGTGCAAGGAGCTCGGTTTGGAACGCGAGTTGATTGGGGCGCGCCTCGGCGCGCGTCGTGTCTACGTGGCTCGGGAAGGGCAGCTCACGGCGATCCCCGACGGCCTCGTATTGGGGGTGCCCACACGGCTAGCTCCGCTGCTACGCTCGCGGTTTCTGTCTTTGTCGGGCAAGTTGCGCATGCTTGCCGAAGCGTTCCTTGCGCGCGGCTCAGGTCGTCTCCGAGGAGACTCGGGCGATGAGTCCATAGCGGCATTCATGACGCGACGCTTTGGGAAAGAGGCGGCCGAACGCTTCGCTGCTCCTTTGCTGGCAGGGATTTATGCGGGTGACGCCAATCGCCTCAGCATGTCCGCGACCTTTCCTCAGCTGGGTGTGTTCGAGGAGCAACACGGAAGTGTCACTTGGGGACTACTTCTGGCTCAGCTCGCGCGCTTCAAGGGTACCGCAGCCACTGCCCGCTTTGCTCGAGTCAAGGCCGCCGTGCAATGGCTCAAGGCGGTCCCGCCGGACGGTGCAGATTCTCCCTTCGTTTCTCTCCGCACGGGCATGGGCACGCTGATCGCAACCCTTGCTGCCAGCCTCGGTGAAACCCGAGTTTTGATCGGACAGAAGGCGGACTCCATCCAACGCAACGGAGACACTTGGTCGGTCTTCGCGGCGGGAATTCGACACGACTTCGATGCGGTGGTCCTCGCGCCACAGGCCCACGCCGCTGCAAATCTGCTCCCCGCTGGGGCTCTATCGGATGAGCTGCGCGCGATACGCTATGCCTCGACCGCAACGGTGTTCCTCGGGTTCGACGAGCGCACCCTGACCAGACCGCTCGACGGTTCAGGATTCATCGTCCCTCCCGGAGAAGGGCGCGTACTCGCCGGAACGTGGATTACCAGCAAGTGGGAGGGTCGAGCACCGGATGGATCCGTCCTCGTCCGCGCCTTTTTGGGCGGAGCCCGCTCGGATATTGACGTTAGCCAGGAGGACGACGAAACGCTGGCCGCGGTGTCCCTCTCCGAGCTAGAGCGTCTGGCGGGCCGACTCGGCGTTCCCCGCTTTACTCGTGTGCACCGGCACATCGCCTCGAATCCACAGCCTACGGTCGGCCATCAAGCGCGCCTCGGCCGCATCAATTCTGCGCTCACGGCTCTCCCGGGCCTTCACCTTGCCGGCGCTGCGTACGACGGAGTGAGCATCGCCGATTGCATCCGACAAGCGCGCAGAGCCGCCGAGAAGATCGCCGGCTCACATTAAATCGGGTGTCGCGGGTCACGTCCCCTCGAGTGCGGGTTGTGCGCTTCGAATGGGGTGCGCAGATTTCGGCATGACAGACGTCATCTCGCTGCGGCACTCCGCGCGCTAGCCTCGCGTCATGTGCGCTTCCGACAAACTAAGACGGCCGCTGCGTTGGATTTGCTTCATCG
>DATEPG010000666.1:0-14345 GCA_035273265.1 Polyangiaceae bacterium | reverse complement strand
CATTCTATAGCGGCCATTCGGCGATCGCAGCCACAGGCGCTGGGTTGATGTGCGCCAATCACACGCGCATCGCACTCTACGGCAGCCCGGTCTTGGACATTGGCTCCTGTGTGCTGGCATCCGCCAACGCCTTGCTGACGGCAACTACCCGCGTGTCATCCGACCGCCACTACGCGACGGACGTCATCATCGGCACCGGCTTCGGCTTCGCTTTCGGCTACGCAGTGCCGGTCTTGCTCCACTATTCGTACGGGCCGAGCAAGGACAAGACGATCGCGTTTGCGCCGGATCCCAGCTGTGGGGGCAATTGCATCGGCGTTCGCGGCACGTTCTAGGGGTCCGTCCCTGAAATTCAGGTTCTCCCGTAAACGCGCCCGTGCCGTGCCCGGAAGGTGGGAAATGGCTTTCCATTGGGTGGCGCGTGCTCCATGGGGAGTCGATGGTTCGGCTCCAATTGCAGGATCGGAAGTAGGCGAAGATCCAGAATCCATCCGACCCTATCGGTCATCTGCCTCCCTCGTTGCCTCTTTCGGGCACGGGCACGGGCACGGGTGCCCGAGCAATTCAGGGACAGGCCCTCGGTCCCAATCTCTCAGTGCCGGGGCGTGTTGTCGATCGCGCACAGCGTGGGCTCGCTGAGCTGCCACTTGCCAGCGCCTGCTTTTTGTAAGCGCCCCCGAGCGACCACCGCTTGGCCTTCAGCGGGCACGCTGCAACACAGCACGGAGTCGTCTCCCGAGCAGGTGAGCCCGCGCAGCGGGAGTGAGCCATTGGGTTCGCCGACCAGCACGATCTGCATCGCGAGCGTGTGACAACAAGCACCCGGTGCGCAGGTCCCCGAGCCCGTCTTCTTGATCAACGATAGGCCGAGGGTGCCGCTGACCACCACCTCCTTGTCGAGCACGGCGTCGCCTTCGGTCACCACGTCGACCCAGGGCCGTTGTGGCACCTGAGCATCGCAGGTCGGGATTGGCTGGGTCTCTGGCGCGCACGCCGTTTGGATTTTGCAGCTCGCCTGCCAGTCCTTCTTGTCCTTCTTGGCGGGCGGCTTTTGGCGTTGAGCGTCGGCCGCGGCGAAGGCGCTCGGCTCGGGGTCGGCTCGCATTTCAGGTGTCTTGGGCAGCGCGAACGCGGGGTGCTCCTTGACGGTCCGTGCAGGCCGAGGCGCATCGGCAGCGCCCTTCGACTCACAACCGAAGCACAGCACAGCGGCGGCGCTCAGGGACGTGAGTTTGCCCCAGCCTGACGAGCGCAGCGGAGCGAACAGGGCAGGTAACTTCATCGTGGCCAGAAAATAGTCGTCTGATTTCATGCTGCAAGGGGTTTCGCGTTGCCGGCCTACCGTGGCGGGACAAGGCTCGTTCGCGTTCACATGCCACTCACGACGTTTCACGCAGCAGTCCAACGTTGGTTCAGCGAGCGTCTGGGCGAGCCCACCAAGCCGCAACGCGAAGGTTGGCCGGCGATTCGCGCTGGGAAACACACGTTGATCGCCGCGCCCACGGGCTCGGGCAAGACCCTGGCTGCGTTTCTCTCGGTGATCGACCAGCTGCTGTCACGCGGAGCCGCGCTCGAAGATCGTACGCAGGTTTTGTACATATCGCCCCTGAAAGCGCTCGCCAGCGACATTCAGAAGAACTTGGAGGCGCCACTTTCGCAGATTCGCGCGCTGGATCCGAGCTTGCCGGAACTACGCGTCTCCGTGCGCACTGGCGACACCTCGGCGAAACATCGCGCGTCCATGGGCAAGCGCCCGCCGCACATCTTGGTCACCACGCCGGAGTCGGTGTACATCCTGCTTACCAGTGACGGCGGCCGCCGGCTGCTGAGCTCGGTGCGCACGGTAATCGTGGATGAAATTCACGCTTTGGCGCGCGATAAGCGGGGCTCGCACCTGGCGCTGTCACTGGAGCGTCTGGAGGCGCTCAGCGGCGGGCCGCTCCAGCGCATCGGGCTGTCGGCCACGCAGAAGCCACTCGACGAGGTCGGGCGCTTCTTGGTTGGTGTCGGTCGAGAGTGCGTGCTGGTCGACGCCGGCCATTTGCGGCACATCGATCTCGGGATCGAGGTGCCGCTCTCACCGTTGACCGCAGTCTGCTCGCACGAGGTGTGGGAGGAGATCTACCAACGCATCGAAAGCTTGGTGCGCGCGCATCGCACCACGCTGGTCTTCGTCAACACCCGAAAAATGGCCGAGCGCGTAGCGGCTCGGCTCGGCAATCTGCTCGGCCAAGAGCTGGTCGCGTGTCATCACGGGAGCCTGGCCGCGGCGCGTCGGCACGATGCCGAACAGCGCTTGAAGGCTGGGCAGCTCAAGGTGCTGGTCGCTACCGCCTCGCTCGAGCTCGGGATCGATATCGGTGACGTCGATCTCGTGATTCAACTGGGCGCGTCGAGGTCGATCGCCACACTCTTGCAGCGCGTCGGCCGCGCCGGCCACGGCGTCGCGCGCACGCCCAAAGGTCGGGTTTTTCCGCTCACTTTGGACGAACTCGTGGAAGCGGCTGCGCTCGTTCGCAGCATTCGCGCAGGATTGCTCGATCGCACCCCACAGCCGGGGCGCCCGTTGGATATCTTGGCGCAACAAGTCGTCGCGGCCTGCGTGGCGGAGACTTGGCCCGAGGATGCGCTGTTTCAGGCGCTGCGTCGCGCTTGGCCCTATCGTGATTTGACTCGCAGCGAGTTCGACGAGGTCGTGAAGCTGCACGTGGAGGGTCGTTGGGCGCTTTTGCACCGGGACGGCGTGGGTCAGCGTTTGCGCGCGACGCGACGCGCGCGGCTGACGGCGATCACCTCGGGCGGCGCGATCGCCGACAACGCCGACTACCAAGTGATTCTGGATCCGGAGGGCACGCTGGTCGGCAGCTTGAACGAAGATTTCGCGATCGAGTCGAACGGCGGAGATATTTTCCAGCTGGGCACCGCCTCCTGGCGGATTCTACGCGTGAGCGGCGGCGTGGTGCGCGTAGCGGACGCTCAGGGGGCGCCGCCCACGATCCCGTTTTGGCTCGGCGAGGCGCCCGCGCGCACGCGTGAATTGTCCGCTGAGATTTCTGAGCTGCGCGAACGAGCGGTTGGCAATTTCGAGCTGATTGCAGCCGAAATTGGCGAGGCTGCTGCGCGCCAAATCAGCGACTACGCCAGCGCGGGCGTGAGCACGCTGGGCGCTGTTCCCACGCAGCAGCGCGTGATTTTGGAGCGTTTCTTCGACGAGAGCGGCGGCATGCAGCTCGTGATTCATGCTCCGTTTGGCGGCCGCATCAATCGCGCCTGGGGTCTGGCCTTGAGAAAACGCTTCTGCCGCGGCTTCGGCTTCGAGCTGCAAGCGGCTGCCAACGAGGAAGCGATCGTGCTTTCGCTCGGCCCTCAGCACAGCTTCCCGCTGGAGGAGGTGTTCGACTACTTGCACCCGGATACCGCGCAGGAGCTATTGGTCCAGGCGCTCTTGCCAGCGCCCATGTTCAAGACGCGCTGGCGCTGGAACGTATCGCGCGCTTTGCTCGTGGAGCGTATGCGCGGCGGCAAGCGCACTCCGCCGCCGCTCGTGCGCATGCGCGCAGACGATCTGCTCGCGGCGAGCTTCCCCGCAGCGGTGGCCTGCGGAGAAACGCTGCCGCCTGGCGACATCGAAGTGCCCATGGAGCACCCGTTGGTACGACAAACGGTCGGCGATTGCCTGACCGAGGCCATGGATATCGACGGCTTTTTGGCTGTTTTACGCGGCCTTCGCGATGGCAGCATCGACCGGCGCGCGGTGGACTCAGCCGAGCCGTCGGTGTTTGCGCACGGCATTCTGGCGGCGCAACCCTATTCGTTCTTGGACGACGCACCGCTCGAAGAACGCCGCACGCAGGCCGTACTCACCCGCCGTACGTTGGACGTGAAGTGCGCCGACGACCTCGGCGCGCTCGACCCCGAGGCCATTCGCCGCGTCCGCGAAGAGGCGTGGCCAGCCCCGACGTCGGCCGAAGAGCTGCACGAAGCGTTACTCTGGATGGGTTACGCGACGCGCGACGAGGCCGCGCCCTGGGCAGACTGGATTGGAGAGCTCTCGCAGGCAGGCCGCGTGTTGCTCGAGGGCGAGCGCTACTTTGCGTACGAGGCCCCGCGCGATCCAAAAGAGATACTGCGAGGCCGTCTGGAGGCGCTCGGACCAATCGTCAGTGACGATCCGCTCTTGTTCGAGTTGGAAGGGGAGGGCTTCGTGCTCCGCGGGCGCTTCGAAGGGCGCCCCGGCTGGTGCAGTCGGCGTCTGCTGGCGCGCATCCATCGCTACACCCTGGAGGGGCTGCGGAAGGAGATCGAGCCCGTCACTCCCAGCGATTTTCTGCGATTTTTGGCCGCCTGGCAGCACTTGGATGCAGATCGCCAACTCGAGGGCCCGCGCGGGCTGCTAGAGGTGATTCGCCAATTGTCGGCCTTCGAGCTGCCCGCGTCGGCCTGGGAGTCGAGCGTGCTTCCGGCGCGCGTGCGCAACTATAAACGCGAGTGGCTGGACGAACTCACGCTTTCGGGCGAGGTCGTTTGGGGGCGAATCTGGGGCAGCGGCTCCGCGCCGATCCGCAGCACACCGGTGTGCCTCATGCCGCGAGATGACCTGGAAGCGTGGCTGGCGCTTGCCAGTGCGCCGCCCATCACCGAGCTGGGACATGCCGCTTTCATGCTGCACGGCTTGCTCAGCGCGGGCGGAGCACTTTTCGTTCAGGGCTTGCAACGGGCCTCGTGCCTGCATCCAGACGAAGTCGACGAAGGTCTGGCCGAATTGATCGCGCGGGGCTTGGTCTCCTGCGATTCGTTCAGCGGTCTGCGCTCGCTCCTGCTCAACGTATCCAAACGCCGTTCAGCGGCGAAAATGGCAGGCCGCTGGAGTCTGCTGCGCCACGACGGTTTGCCCGCCCCCTCCGCCGAGTTCGTCGCGCGTCAGCTGTTGCAGCGCACGGGCGTCGTTTTCCGCAAGACCGTGGCGCGCGAGAAGCAGCCGTTCCCTTGGCGTGATCTGCTGCGGGTCCTACGGACTCTCGAGGCGCGCGGTGAGGTGCGTGGCGGCCGCTTCGTGGCTGGCTTCGACGGCGAACAATACGCCTTGCCCGAGGCGGTCCCCTTGCTGCGCTCGGTTCGCCGCCGCGGCCCGAGTGAGCCCGTGTACGCTTCCGCCGCTGACCCGCTCAACTACCGCGGTATCCTCACTCCTGACGAGCGGGTCTCGCCGTTGTCTCGCCAAAAGGTGCTGGTCGCCTGATTCGGGACCCACCCGCTGGTGCTCACTCGCGCACGGAAGCGCTCGCGGGCCTCGAGTATCCCCAGCAGAAAATCTGGTTCGTGCGCGAACCCGCGGGCTGGAACGAGGCGGCGCTCCGTGGCTAGTCGAGCCCTCGCGGCAAGCGTCAGCTCGCCGTGGCCAAGAATTCGTTTACGGCCTCGGCAAACAGCGCCGGTGCGGAGACCATGGCCACGTGCTCTTGCCCAGGAAGTTCGACCAGCGTGGCGTCGGGTAGGCGCCTGGCGATGATCTCGGCGGCGCTACGCATGCGCTCTGGACTCGAGCTACCGCGTAGCATCAGAGTTCGAATGCGAACTCGAGAAAGCTGCGCAGGATCGGCGTCGAACGCGCGTTGGATGTGGGAATCATAGGGGACGGTGTGAGCCAGGTCCTTTACCGTCGCCGCCCACGCCTTGCCGGCTTTCCTACTCTGCAGGTCGGCTTCCGAGATGCGCGGGCCTTCACGTAGGAACGTCTCCACGGCTGCTTCGGCTTGGCCTGCTCGGAGCAGGGCTTCGAGGCGCTCGGGCAAATCTATGGCGATGCGATCGGGGGCAGCAAAGAACACCGGCGGCTCGTAGACGACCAATCGCTCGAGCTTGGCCGGTGCTTGCTGGGCGACCTGCAGCGCCAAGATCGCTCCTGACGAATGGCCGAGCAGATCGACCGGACCTTCCAGAGCGGCCAGGACGGCCAACAAGTCTTCGATCTCTCGCTCGGGCGCATAGCTCGAAGCGTTGCCGCTTGCGCCCCGACCGCGACGGTCGACCAGGACCACGCCGCGTTGCGTCGAGATCAGCGGCACCACTTTCAGCCACCGTTCGCTCGTGAATAGCGCGCCCGAAACGAGTACCAGCGTGCGCCCCTGCCCGTAGCGCTGGCAGTTGATTCGTGTCCCGTCCGCGGATGTGACGAAAAGCTGTGTCATTTCGCAGCGATTTTGCGATGAATCGCCGCGCAACGCGACGGAATTCGCGCCTGGATGGAGCTAGTCGGAGAGCCCGCCGCCCCAAAAGTCGTGCGCGAGCTCGGCGCTGGCGAGCCATTGCCTGGTGGGAGTGCGCCGACCGTCCTCGGTAGCTCGCGGAACCGAACGGTTGTAAACTGCCGTCAGCGCGGCGACGGGCGCCGCGAACTTGGAGGGCGTCATGAACCGATTGGTAATCGTGATTGCGGTGACTGCGTCGTCAATTGGCTTTGGCTGTCAGGACGAGGCGCGCTGTGAGCGAACGCGCATGGATCTGAACAAGGCCTGGTCCGAGCTGCGCACGGCAGCCACGCACCATAAGTTGGAGGGTACGGATATCCCGACTTGGACGGTGATCGAGAACAAAGCAGAATTGCTCGAGAGCTCGTTCATGACCCGGCAGGTGACCTGGAACAGCGCCAAGAAGGCCAGCGAGACGATCGCTTCCAAGCTGCCTGCCCTGGAGTCCACCGCAGGGGTCAAGCTGGCTGGTTTCCGAAACTCCGCCGAGACCGCGCTCAAGCAACAGAGCAGCTTCGAAAAGGAGTGCCGCTGAGGTTCGGCCCTCGGTGCCAAAATTGGCGACATGAACGCTTGATGCAACGCGAAAGCGCGCGCTCGCCAATTGACCCGATCGCGGGGGACGAGTAGCTCCTTGCTCGGTCGATGCCAAAGCAACAGAAGCCGGCGCGCCCCCTGCTGGAACGCCTGGGTGGGCGCTTTCTCGAATCGGGTAAATTTGCGCTCGCGCAGGCGGACGATCCGATCCACGTACTCAATCCCCAGGAACGAGCGGGACTCTTGCGAGTGACGCGTGGTGCGGTGCTGCGCGCTGCGCTAGCTGGCGCGATCAATGCCGCGCTGACCGGCGCTGGCGCATTGTTCGCGGCGCACGTGTTGGGTCATCAGCCCGAGCACGCGACGTTGCTCCAGCATGTGTCCTACTGGGGGCTCTTCGGAGTGTTGGCGCTGATCGCCGCGGTGCTCGAGATCGCCTATCTCTATTGGGACAGTTTGCGTGCCGTGCGGGCGCTGTCGCGCGTGGCCGGTTTGCAGCTCGAATCAATCGACAATTTGGATGTGCGCTACGCACTGGCTCGCGCCGCGTTCGAGCTGCCGAATCCGCCCGACGTGACGTTCGGCGTGAACCCGCACCGGGAGGCCAGCAAATTCACCCTGGCCAGCGCGTCGCTCGTATACAAATTGAAGATCTCGTTCAGCAATTTCTTGTTCAAAGCGCTCGTAGAAAGAGCCGTCGGTCGCTTGGCGACGCGTTCCGTCTTGGCCTTTACCGCCATCCCGATCAACGCCGCTTGGAACGCGCTCGTTTGTTGGTTCGTGCTGCGCGAGGCTCGGATTCGCGTGATGGGCCCTTCTGCGGCCAGTGAGATGCTCGACGTGATCTTCGGGGCAGAGCCGTCACCTTCGCCTGCCTTGCTCACGGCGATCCATTGCGCGCTGGGCGCCGCGGTGGTGCGCACGAGTGAGCTGCACCCGAATCACCTGTCGCTGATGCGAGAGCTGCGCCAGCGCTTCGGCGAACCGCCCGCGGGCGTCGAGGTCGACGATACGCGCGCGTTCTTGCGGTCACTCCCGCTGCTCACGCAAGCGGAGCGTCGCACGGCCCTGCGCGTGCTCACCGTGGCCGCAATCCTCGACGGGCGCTTGGTGAAGCGTGAACGTCGCTTGCTGCTGGAAGCCTACCAGGCGGCTTCGATCACACCTGCGCTCGAACACGTGGAGCTCTTGCGCAAGGCCTTCGTGAGCGGGGATCCGATCTTGAGTGCCGAGCTGTTGGCGTCCGCTAGCTAGCGATCGCTCGGATCATCCGTGCCCGGCTTCGATTCCAAGCGAGCGCCATCCACACTTGCCTGCAACTGCTTCTTTTGCAGTGCGTCTTGGGCTCGTTCGGCCTTCGTGCGACCGTGCAAGCGCCGATTCGTTTCGGCCTGTTTGATGCGCGCAGCTTTCGCTTTCTGTTTCTTGAACTTGTTTAGATTGACGACGCTGGCCATCACGCGGCAACTCCGATCGGAGTGAAATGCGTGTGCCAGCGCATACGGTGGAACGAGCCAGGCGCCACACCGGGCTGCCGCTTGGGCGGCTCCACTGCGCGAGAACGTAGGCGAATGCGCTGCTTCATGTCCGGAAGAGTGCGCCGCCAGATCTCGAGCGTCCAGTCCGGTGAGCGGAACGGCTAGAACTTCGAGCGCCTCGGCTATCTCGATACGTGAGCCCCCCGGCGACGCTCACTCCGCCGCCAAGTAGCGCAGCACCAGATCGGTGATTTCATCTACCAGGGTTTCGTCGTCGAGCCCCGGTGGCCGCTCGACGACGCAGGCCAGCATGCTCGCTCGCACTGCCTGATAAACGACGAACGCCGCCGCGTCCAAATTCGTGCGCCGGATGCGCAGGTTGGCCAGCGCCAAGAAGCTACGAATCGCGCCGACGATGCGCATGTCGAAGGCTTGCACGCGCTCGGCGGGCGTGACACTCAGCCCTTGCACTACGAGCAAGCGGTGGAGCGCGGGAGCTGCGCTGTGCAGCTCGAGCAAGCCCTCAATCACCGCGCGCGCGACTTCGCGCTCGCTGCGGTAGGCGCCGCGGGTCAAGACGCGGCTCATCATGTCCGTGGCCCGTTCGAACTCGCGATCTTGGAGTGCGTCCAAGATCGCTTCACGATTGGCGAAGTATTGGTATAACGTGCCCACGCTCACGCCGGCGACCTCGGCGATGCGTGAGGTGGTCGCAGCGTCCGATCCTTCTTGCTCCAAAACCCGAACCGTGGCCTCCAAAATGGCCGCGACGGTGACCTTGGAGCGCTGCTGTTTGGGCCCTTTTCGTGCTGCATTGCTCTCGTGTCGCTTGCTCATGGTGAAACCTGAAAGTGATGCGAATGGCGGGCGAGAACCCGCGAGCCCATGATCCTTGCAATCGAGCTGCGCTTCAGCGGCTCGCGAACCTAACACGGGGAAGCCACCATGCTGCTACGATTCATTGCCGATCGACGGACCTTGTTCTGGGCTTTGGTGTTGTTCCCGGCGTTGCCCACGCTGGCGTATATCAAACCCGGGCTCGCGCCGTGGTTGCTGCCGTTGTCGCTCTACCTGTCGTATTGCTCGGGCGTGCTTTCGCACAATCACAACCATGCGCCAGTTTTTCGTCAGAAGCGTCTGAACTCGTTGTACTCGGCTTGGTTGTCGTTCTTTTACGGCTGTCCGTCGTTCGTTTGGGTCCCGACTCACAATCAGAATCATCATCGCTATTTGGATGGCCCTGGCGATGCTACGCGCACGTCGGAGCACGCTGAAGTGGACTCGCTGTGGGCGTTGCTGAGCTACCCGACGCGCTCTGCAATCGCACAAATTCCGGCCATCTGGCGCTACGCGCGAGACGCACGCCTGCACCACCTCGACCGCTTTCGGCAGATTATTTTGGAAACAGGGACGGTCGTGCTCGGTCACGCGGCTGCGGCTGGGCTCGCGCTGTCCCTGTACGGACTGGCGCAGGGCGCACTGCTGTACTCATGCGCGCTCGGGGGCCCGGCGCTGTATGCGGCCTGGTCGATGATGTTCACCAACTACCTTCAGCACGTCGGCTGCGACCATGCTTCGAGCGACGACCACTCGCGCAACTTCGTCAGTCGCTGGATGAACTGGCTGGTGTTCGACGCCGGCTACCATACGGTGCACCACGAACATGCCGGCACTCACTGGAGCAGCTATCCGGCCCTGCATGCCGCTCGCGCATCGCGCATCGCTCCGCAGCTGAACCAGAGCACGATCCTGGGCTATCTCGTGCGAAGATACCTTTTGAGCGAGCAAGCTTCGCGCCTGGAGCCAACGTGCGCCGCGGCCGCGCCCAGTGAGACCGATTGCGACACCGCCGAGAACGCGGAGTTGGCCGATAATTACGGATGAAACGCCGCCTTTTGGCGTTGGCAGCCATATTGCATCGAGTCTTCGCAGGCACGGCGCACGGCGCCCGATAACGGAGCAACACCATGTTTACCATCCTGCTGATCGTTTTGATTCTTGCCCTCATCGGCGGTGGCCTGGGACATTCTCGCTACGGCTACGCGGGGTGGTCGCCCGCCGGCCTATTGGTCGTCATTCTGCTGTTCATGTTGTTCACGGGCCATCGGGTCTGACGGTCGCTCGCGCCGCAGGCACACGCTCGTCGAGCGGTTGACGACCGTCACGGTCGTCCTCGTCGGGGTGCCACTCTCCACCGTGGCCCCCGAGGGACTCCATGTCTTGGGAGAACTGAGCTTCGAGCTGTGCTCGCGACGCCTTGGCCATCGACAGACGGCGACTCTCGTCTCCGAAGACGGGTAACAGCTCCTCGAGGTTCTGCACGTTGCTCAGCCGAAAACGATCGGCTCGTTCGCGGGCCTCGTAGGGGGCGACGCCCAAATGTTCGAGAGCGCGTCGCCCGATGCGAAGCGCCGACTCGAAGGTCTCGCGCTCGATGTGTCGGACCTTGAGCTGGCGCAATTTGATGTAGTGCCCGACATTTCGAGCGCGGGCGATGATTCGCAAATGGGGGAAGTGCTCTTGCGCAACCTCTGCCAGCTTGATGCTCGCGTCCACGTCGTCCAATGCGATCACGAGGAGTTTGGCGTGTGACGCGCCCGCTGAATGCAATAGATCCAATCGAGTTGCGTCCCCGTAGAAGATGCGGAAGCCAAATTTCCTCAAGATTTCGATTTGATCCGGATCATGATCGAGCACGGTGGCGCGTGTGCCGCTGGCAAATAGCAAGCGGCCGATGATCTGCCCCACGCGACCGAAGCCAGCGATGATCACAGGTGCGTGGTGATGATCGATGATGTCGTCTGGGCGTTCCTCGGCGCGAGTGCGCGCGCTGAGCTTCTCACTCGCGATCAGCAGAAGCGGTGTCAACGCCATCGATAGCGCAACGACCAGCGTCAGCATGGCGTCCCATTTGCCCGGCAGTAGCCGGGCTCGGCTGGCCACGCCGAAGACCACGAAACCGAATTCACTCCCTTGCGCGAGCAGCGCGGCGAACAGCCAGCGCTGCGCTGCCGGCACGCCCAGGCGCGGCGCGATCGCCGCCAGCCCCCCACCCTTGAGCAATGTCAAGCCTACGACCAAGCTCGAGATCATCAGCGGGTGTTCCGAGATCAGTCCAAAGTCGATGGACATGCCGACGGCGATGAAAAACAGCCCCATCAGCAGGCCCTTGAACGGCTCGATGTCGGTCTCCAGCGCGTGCCGATACTCCGAGCCGGCCAAGACTACGCCCGCCAAGAACGCGCCGAGCGCCATCGATACACCGACCGCGTTCATCAACTGCGAGATGGCCACGACCAGCAGTAGCGAGAAGCCGGTGAATATCTCGCGCAAGCCGGTGCGGGCCATGATCCGCATCAGCGGCGGAGTGAGGTAGCGACCCGCGACAACCACGAAGGCAATCGCCGCTAGCACTTTCGCCACCGCCAGGGCTCCGCCTTCGGTCTTGCTGCCCGCCAAGATCGGCACCAGCGCCACGAGGGGGATGGCCGCGATGTCTTGGAACAAGAGCACCGAGAAGCCCGCGCGGCCAATGGGCGCGTTCAGCAAGTTTCGCTCGCGCATGGTTTGCACGGCGATCGCAGTGGAAGACAAGGAGAGCGCGAGCCCCGCGACGAGCGTCGCTTGCCAAGGCAGACCCAGCGCCCACGCCCCCAAGCCCAAGAGCGTTCCGCACACCCCGAATTGCAGGGCGCCGCCACCGAATACCGGACCCCGCAGTCCCCAAAGCCGCTTCGGATCGAGCTCGAGGCCGATCATGAACAGCATGAGCACCACTCCGAACTCGGCAAAGTGCAAGATGGAGTCGACGTCCCGCACGAGTCGCAAGCAATAAGGACCGATCACCGAGCCAGCGATCAGGTAGCCCAGCACCGAGCCCAGCTTGAAGCGCGCCGCAAGTGGTACGAACACGACCGCCGCTGCCAGGTAAACCATGGTGTCGAAGAGCAGGCCATGATCGCTCATACGCCGGCTCCTGCAGTGCGGAGCGTGCCGCCCGATGCGAGCGGCCTGAACGCGCTCAAACGATCGCGATACTCGAGGCCCCGCGCGTGCAATTGTTCGTCCGTTGCGTGATGCGAGCCGTGCAAGATCAACGGCTCTTGCCAAACCATGCCGCAGAAGCGCGCGGTTTGCTCCACGGGCGGCACGAATTTTTCGAAAGGATGACCATGCATGCCACCCTCGCGGTAAGCGTTCGAATCGCCACCGGCGGTTGGTACCCACAAGCAGGCTTTGCCTCGCAGCGCGTCGCCGCCCTTGCCGTACGCCCAGCCGCGCGCCAGCACCTTCTCGAACCATAGGCTCATCAGTGCCGGCGGTCCGTACCAATAGATGGGGTGCTGCCAAACGATCAGCTCGGCGCCCTGGATCAGGGCCTGCTCCTCGGCAACGTCGATAGCAAAGTCTGGATAGCGTTCGTACAACGAGCGAACTTTGACGCCATCCAAACTGCTCACCGACGCCAGCAGCGAGCGACCGGCGCGCGAACGGTTGGGGTATGGGTGGGCGTAGATGAGCGCGATGCGAGTCATGAGGGCGTCACGATACACGCGCTTGCCCCGCTTCGGCGGCTCTCCGAGAATCGCGCCATGCTCTCCAACGCCGACCCGCCGTGGCCTGTCAACCCGCCGCCACCTTGCTGTGCCCGCGCGAGCCAGCGGAGCAGCCCCTCCGGCCCGCCAGCGCCTCTAGGAGCGCTGCCTGCTCGCCCATCCGCGCCGCCAGGCCCCTCCCCGCGACACGTGTCGGCGGGGCTTTCCAGAACTGGAGCGGGCGTTTATGGAGCTGACCGTCTATAACCATCCGCGGATGAGGGTCATCGGAACTTGAGGGCGTGTCTCTTTGCTCGCAGCTTGTTCGGAGCGGTCTGTTTCGTACCGTGCGCGCTCGCGCAGTCCATCTCGATCGACGACGGTCCGCCGCGCTCCGAGCCGCCTGCGCCGCCACCTCCCTCGACACCTGCGCCTGCGCGCGCACCCGCGCCTGAACCGGTGAGTCCGCCGCGCGCGATCTCCACGCCACTCGACTATCCCGCGGGCGCTCGAGGCGCACAGGAGGTCGTGCTCGAGCTCACGATCACCAAAGAGGGCACCGTGACCCGCGCGCTCGCGATCAGCGGTGAAGCACCGTTTAGCGATGCCGCGCTCGCGGCCAGCAAGAACTGGCTTTTTGAGCCCGCCAAACGCGGCGCGCAAGCGATCGCCGCCAAGATCCGCTTTGCCGTGCATTTCGAGCCGCCGCGTGAGGAGGCTGCGTCCGAGCCGGTGCCCGCGCCGAGCCCGTCGACTCGAGCGCCTGTCGAACCCGCGATGCAAGAGATCTTGGTGATCGGCCAGAAGGAGCCGCTCAAGCACACGCTTGGTCGCGCGGACGTGCACGACATGCCCGGCGCATTCGGCGATCCGTATCGTGCGATCGAAGCGCTACCCGGGGTGGTGCCGATCGTGAGCGGGCTACCGTATTTTTACGTGCGCGGAGCACCACCGGGGAACGTCGGCTACTTCTTCGACGGCATTCCGGTGCCGTATTTGTATCACTTTGCCGCGGGCCCGGGCGTCTTGCAGCCGGCCTTCGTCGATCACGTGGATCTCTACCCGGGCGCGTATCCGGCGCGCTATGGGCGCTTTGCCGGCGCGATCGTCGCTGGCGAAATGGCGCCACCTGCCTATCGGCTGCGCGGTGAGGCGAGCATTCGTTGGATCGACAGCGGCGCCACGGTCGAAGCGCCGTTTGCCTCTGGTCGCGGCTCGGCCATGGTCGGCGGTCGCTTTTCCTACACCGCGGCCGTGTTGTCGCTGCTCGTGCCCAATGTGTCCGTCAACTATTGGGACTACCAGGCGCGCGTTCGCTACGAACTCGACAGCAAGAATAGCGTCGAAGTGCTGTCGTTCGGCGCGGGCGATTTTTTGTCGGACATCGAAAACAACACTCGCTCTACGCAAACGCCCGATGGTGGTTTCGTTTCGCAATCAGTGAGGGAAGAAAGAACCATCGTCGATGTCGGTTTTCATCGCTTGGATTTGCGTTGGGATCGGCGCATCAATAATGGCAATTGGCGCAACGCGCTGATGCTCGGTCT
>DATEPG010000665.1:0-14697 GCA_035273265.1 Polyangiaceae bacterium | reverse complement strand
GTGGGAGCGGCCGATGCGGCAGTCTGCGTGCGCACGCGCGCGCGCGCGGTTGCGGCCGCAGACGCCGGCTGGAGTTGCGTGTCGCTTCTCGCTGGTTCGGACTGCAGGACGGTCGCTGGCGCGCGCGGGGCCTCGCGCACGACGGGGGACGCAGGCTGTTCTTGAAGGACGGGCGCCGGCTGCGGCTGGGACTTGAAATGAGAGGCGAAGGTCGCGATCGAGGAAGCACCCGCAATCACGAGCGTAGCCACACCCACCAGCACGAACGGTGCCACGCTCACCTTCCCCGCGGCGGCGGCTGCAGGCGGTTGCCGGGGCGGTGACCAATGGGGCGCCGCGGCCGGCGTCGGTGGCAGCAGCTCGCGAATCAGCACCTCGCTGCAGTACTCGCAGCGCGCCTCCGTGGCACCAGCCGCGAACTCGACGGGAGCCCCGCAGTTGTCGCAGCGCGGAAGCTTGATTCGGCCCATTCTGAGGGCCCCATCGTGACCGAAAGACGGGCGCCGGGGAAGCCCCTCGGAATTGCGAACCCCGGCACCGAAGCCGGGGTTTCGCTTTTCTGGTCTGGCGGACTTGCCTGCTCCGTAATATCCGCCCTCGACCTCGGCCACGAGACGCTAAGCCCGAGCGTCGCCCGGTCTCGACGACTAGCCGCGGATTACTGCAGCACCGTCTCCATGTTCCAGCCCACGAAGAGGCCCTTCCATTCGCTTTGTGGGACCTGCAGGCGACTATCTTGAATGTTGATCTTGCCCGTGTCTGCAGCCATGTCGCCGTCCAGTGCCCGTTTGAACATGGCGGCGGCAATGCCCGTGTCGCCTGTGCCGCAGTGGCCTCCGCTGTAGACTTCGAACGCATGGTTCTTGGGAACGCCAAGGGCCGTGTAGACCGAATGGGCCGCCCAGGAGGCGAGCGCTTCACTAGTTCCCGCCAAGTGACACCACGAATTCGCGCCGTTGTCGTTGGTGAAGTGCACCAAGTACCGGGGAGCAATCGTCGCCAGTAGCATATGCTGATCAAACGGCAGGTTGTTGACCTTCGCCGCAGCGTTGCGGAACGGCTGGGCTGCGGCGGTCACCCAAGGAGCGCAAGCCCCGGTGTTTTCCAGGTTGTCGATCCCCTGGGGCAGCGCGGAGGTGCATTTCCATCGGGAGTTCCCTGCGCCGTGGCGGAACCACTCGGTCATGCGCCAGCTGGTGCCGCCGCCACCCCCCGATTCGACGATGACGACGATCGGCACACGGCTGAAGACACCGGCGAGGAAGGCGCCCTTGCCACAGCCGGAGCAACCCGAGACCGCAATCGTCTTCGGGTCATGTCCGCTGGTTGGATTTTTTTCGAGCACATCCATCACGCGATTGATCATCCAACCGACGGCGATGTTGGGGTTGATCTCCGAGATGCCAAAGAGAGTCCTGATCTTGGCGTCATTGCCGCTCCCCAACGATAGTGTTTTGCCTGCCGGGAGGATGCCGGACCCAAGGTTCACGTTGATGGATTTCCCGGAGCCACTGATGGTGGCGGAGAAGCTCGCGGATTTGTCACCCACTTTGCAAGTAATGGAGATGCTGCCACCGCTGACGGTTCCGGACACCTCGTCGCAGTCACCCGGGATCGGGCCATAGAGGTACTTGGCTGCCATCGCCAGGATTTCCTTGCGGCGGCACTCCCACTGGGCCTTCGTGGTCACCGGAGTTCCGTCGTAGAACTTGAACGGATCGGGCAGCTTGATGCCCAGGTCGGGGAGGCTCCCGGCGTCAGGCAAATTGGGCATCACGCACTTGGAGTCCCCGCCGCCGCCCGCGGACCCGGTTGCCCCTCCACTTCCGCTCCCCGCAACGCTCAACGCTCCACCCGAGGCTCCAGCCGTCGGGGCAGCTCCACCCATCGTGGCAGCTCCAGCCGTCGGGGCAGCCCCACCCATCGCGGGAGCGCCGGCCGTCGTGGCAGCGCCGCCCGTCGCCGTGGCTGCTCCAGCCGTGGCGAATCCGCCGCTCACACCTGATTTCCCGCTGCTGCCTACGGAGGCTCCGCCAGAACCGTTGGGCCCTGTTCCTGGCGAATCAGCCGAGCAGGCAGCAAAATTCCAGAGAGCAAGGGCGGGAATCGCGAGAGTAGTGAATTTGCGAGTAAGGGCGGACATGGAAGGCCTCCAAAATTTCGAGAGCGGGACGACCACGCAGTGGGTGACGCGACGGAAAACCATCACGCTCTTTGCACACCGTTGGGAAATCGATTCCGGATCACTGCCCGCCCCGTTTGCCGCCGATCTGGCTACGAAATGGCGTGCTGTCGGCCAGAAACGCCGCGCCTTCGACCGAGAAATCTGCGCAACTACCTAACGACCACTTGATGCGTGCGCGGGCTTCACAGCCTTTCATACGCTTCGCTGTCATCATTGATCGCGGGTCAACTGTAATTTTGCAGCGGCGCAGCAGCTGCCGCCTGCTGTGCGCCAGCCGAGATCACCCTCGAACCGTAGATGACGTGGAGCGCGTTGGCGCACTAGGGTGAAGTCTGTCGTTCACAAAGCCAGCCACCCTGCTCGGCCACCAATTCGACTACCTCGCGCGTCTTCGATGGCGGGAACGTCAAGATGTATTGTTCCTTGCCGTCGGCGATGATCGCGCCTCCAACGCCCGCGAGATCTTCCACCCCGCCGAACACCGGCCAAAAGCCACCGATCAGGAAGCGTGCGCGCCAAAGGTCGGCGCCATCGGTATTGTGAGCAGCGATGGCGTCTACCCAGTCATTGATCTTCTGCTCGATGTCCACACGACTGGAATGACCTGGCACTCGGTGCGGGTCAACGTGGCGGAATGGCACCGCTCGCGCGCCAGCGTGCTGATCAACTCACGCCGCCGTGCGGGATCGCGTTTCTGGTCAGTCGTTGTTTCGCTTGCCACGCGACGGGAGCAACGCGATCCTTCCAGCGTCCATGAGCGCTCGAAATCTCAAGATTGATGAGTTTGTGAGCCGTGCCAATGCGTGGCGAGGCGAAATCCAAAAGCTCCGTTCGATTCTGCTCGATTCTGGGCTCGACGAAGAATTGAAGTGGGGAAAGCCGTGCTTCTCGTTCGAGCAGAAGAACGTCGCCATCATCCAGCCGTTCAAAGAGCATTGCTCGCTGATGTTCTTCAAGGGCGCCTTGCTCCGAGATACGCACGGCCTCCTCCGCAGCCAAGGGGAGAACACACAAGCTGCGTTGCGGTTGGAGTTTACCAACGAGGCCCAGATCAAGAAGGCCGTCGTGATGGCCTACGTGAAGCAGGCGATCGCAGTGGAGAAGGCCGGACTCAAGATCGACTTCAAAGCCAAGCGCGAGCTCGAACTACCGGAAGAGCTGACGCAGATTCTGCGCAAGGACCGCCGGCTGGCGAAAGCGTTCGACTCACTGACCCCCGGGCGGAAACGCGCCTATGTTCTCCACTTCAGCGCAGCCAAGCAACCACAGACGCGAACCGCGCGGATCGAAAAGTGTATCCCCAAGATCCTAGCGGGAACGGCCTTCAACGACCGCTAGCTCTCGATGCGCGCTCGTGCACCGCGCGAGGAATCGAACCGTGCTGTTGGGGTGTGCGCCAACTCATGGGCCAGGAGCTCCCTCCGGCCCTCGTGCCCTCGATGCTACAGTCTGCATCGCTATGCCTTTGCCCGATGTCAGCCGTCTGACGCTCTTACCACCGAGCCGCACGCGTGAGCTCAGCGCGCGGCTGCGCGCCCTCGGCGTGGATCGCCAGGCAATTGCGCCGTTCGCTCGTCACGGTGAGGATTGGCTCGACCGCATGCGTCGACCGCTGCGAACCTTCTATCTGCGACGAGTGCGTTCGCCGTTGGTGTATGCGCTGCGTCTATTCGTATTCATGGACCCTGTGACGCATGAAGAGGCAATCGAAGCACTTGCCAGCGAGGCGTTGCTGTCAGCGTTGCTCGAAGTTGGCTTGATCGCTCCGCGCGACGGAGGCATGGTCTGTCCGTTCCTTCTGAACCTAGTCGAGGATCAGTATCTGTTCTGCGACGAGCTTTCGATTCACCGGGAGATCGTGATGGGCGTCGGAGCCACGACAGCGGCCCTGCTTCGGGCCACGTGGCCCGTAAAGCCGCTCTCAAGCGTGCTCGATTTGGGCTGCGGCGCAGGCACCGCTGCGCTGATGCTGGCAGAGGGCGCGGGTCGAGTCGTCGGCAGCGATATCAATCCCCGAGCAATCGTGTTGGCAAAGCTGAACCAGGCGTTGAGCGACCGGCACAACGTGACATTCATCGCGGGCGATCTGTTCGCACCAATCGGAGACCAGCGATTCGATCTGATCGTGGCCCAGCCGCCCTTCGTCGCGAAGCCGGACTCGGAAGAAGCCGTCACTTTTCTGCACGGGGGTGCGCGGGGCGACGAATTAATGCTTCGGATTTTGAGCGAGCTATTGGCCCACCTGGCGCCCGGCGGTCGCGCTGTGTTTCTCGCAGACTTGCCGCGGTATGACGATGTAGCTCCGGCTGAACGCATCCGTGCGGCTCTCGGTGAGGGCACTTTCGATCTATTGCTACTGGCTTCGCCGCCTAAAGAATTGGGCGAATACGTGGCGTACTACGCGGCAAATCGCTATCCGGATTTGGGCGAAGAGTACGGGCGAGCGGTGCATGCGCACCTCGACCATCTGACGCGCGTGGGGGTCACCGAGCTCTGCCCGATGCTGTTCGTGGTTCGCGCGGCCGAGCTCGTGACCGAGCGCAGCCCTTGGACTCACACGGTGACGACGAAAGGCTTCCCGGTAGCAAAACCGACGGGCGCTCAGATCGAACGCTTGTTTGCCGCCCAGGATTTGCTGACCGGTGACTCTGCCGCCTTCTTGGCTGCGAGGTTGGTCGTGCCAGAGGGCACTCGCTTCACTCGGGACGAAGCCGGACAAGTGGACATCGCGCTCGATGCATCGCGACTGATCGGCACCTTGACCTGCGGCCAGAGCGGAGCCGATCTGTTGACCGTCGTGCATGAAAGCCCGTCGGTCGCCGACGCTGTCGCTACGCTGGCGAAGCAGATGAAGCTGAGCGATGCCGCAGGTCACGCGGAGATCTTGCGAGGTGTGCGCATAGCGCTTTCGCGAGGACTGCTCGAACTGGCACTCGATGTCCGGGCGCCGGCATAGTCACCGCGCGACCAAGCACGTCTTGTTCGAACTTAGACCCCGCCCTGAGCGGCGTGCCAGTGCTGGCTGCAGCAATCGGCGACACCCGAAGCCGGGCCTTCGCTTTGGTGGTCAGCATTTCAGTTCGTGCACGAACTATTTTGTGCTGAACCCCGACCAGCTCTACGGCGCGAGCTCGCGATTCGGCTGCGTTACTCCTTGAACCCGAACTGCCGAGTTGCCAGCCGCAGATCGAGGACGTCGCTCGGGCCGTGCACGGCGTAGTCCAATCGTCGGAGCTGTTCCACACTGCCCCCCTGCTCCTGCAACAACGGCATAGAAATCCGAAAACAAGCCTGCCCGGGCGCCCACACCGTCGCTGCCAGTAGGCACAAACGCCGACATTTGCCATCAGACCGGCTGCCGCGGAAAGCCGAATTCAAAGCGAATGGCTCGCGACCGGGCGCCACGCCACACTTTGCTGGTATCGACGGCCTCACGCGAGCGGCTCGCGTCAGCGCGTCGCGCAACCTGGGTGCCCCATGGGCGACACTTCTGGTTTGGTTGGGGGCAACGCTCCTATCGACCCTTCGAACGTTGAGCAGCTCCGACCCATCGACGAACTATCGCTGGTCGCGGCGCTACTAGCGCGCGCCTTTGCCAACGACCCGATGCTGGTGCATGCCGATCCCGATCCACGACGGCGATCACGCTGGCTGCACAAGCTCTACCGGAGTACGACCCGGTACTCCCAGCTCACGGGGGGTGTCGAATTGATCGAGGGTCGCGGCGCGGCTTTGTGGCTCCAGAACCAAACCGAGCCGCGCTTGCTGCAGGCAATTTTTGGCGGAATGCTCGGCGTGCCGTTCGCGCTCGGGCTCCGAACCTGGTTTCGCATCGCCCGGCACGAGGCCTTCTGCACGGCGCGCGTCCGCTTACTCTGCCCGCTGCCTTACGGTTACCTGTGGCTACTCGGTGTCGACCCCTCCGCGCAGGGCCAAGGCTTCGGTCGTCTCGCAGTGCAAGCCGCACTCGAAGCCATGCGCGCCCGTGGACACCAACTCTGCGTGCTCAAGACGGAGACGCCAGAAAACGTTGCCTTCTATCAAAACCTCGGCTTCGAGTGCATCGACGAGCAGGTCGTGCCTTCGAGCGGGATTCGATACTGGCTCTTCAGTCGGACCATTGGCCCAGCGCCCGCGCTGCCGCCAGCTGCGCAGCGCTGAGCAGTGTTTGGTCCTCAACGGAGGGGCCCGCTACGGCCGTAGGCAGACGCCGGTGCCACTGGCCTTGGTGGCGCCTTGGTCGATTTTGACCTTGGCGATAACTGTGCAGCCGAGCGAGAGTGACTTCTCTTTGAGGCCCTCGATGACGTGCTCGAGATCGGCGTTCGAACCGTGGCCGACGGCTTGCACGATACCGACCTCGGTCAGGCCGGGAGGAGGGGCTTCCTCGCCCATGACAATTCGTATCTCACCCGCACGTGGAGCGCCGGGCGTGCCGGTCAAGACGCTGTGCGTGGTGATGGTGCCGCACGCGATGAGCAGCAGGCAATAGGCGAAAAAAGCGACAATCTTGGCATTCATGAGGCGTTCGAGGCTCGTTCGGGGGCTGGCGGCGCGGCCTTGCGGGCCGTTGTTGGTACTACGAGAAAGGGGGCCGCCGGGGTGGACGGGGCTCCTGCCTGGGCGATCACAGAGCTTTGGCCGTTGCTGCAGCCAAGCGATACGCCTTGCCGATGATGCGAGTCGTAGCAAGCTCGACCCTTTCGGTAACCGTGCGCGAGCAGGTGCGGGGCTTATCCGAAGTGCCGCAGTTGTAGCTCTCGCTGCGCGTCCGCGTTTGCATCTCGAACGTGGTGCCGACCTCGTTGATCTTGCCGAAGTCCCCGCCTAGCTGGGCGACCTGTGCGCGAAACTCGGGCATGGCATCTTCGATGCTGCCCTGAACCGTGTGCGCTTGCACGATCCCTAGCTCGGACGCGCCCTCTGGCACGGAGACGGCCGACACACGCACCTGGCTGGCGTCGATGTGCTTGGCATCGGCGGCCGTGTGTGTCGCGACCGCGTGCCCCTCGACGTGCGGTCCGCAGGCAGCAAGCATGCTCAATAGGAGTCCCGCAAGGCGCCCGAGGTGGGTTGCTGGGAAGTGAAACCCAGGATTAGCCCGATTCAACATGTGTCCTTCCGCGCCCAAAGCTGGGAGCCGGGCATTAAACACACGTTCACCCGGGTCAATGCCGGAAACCGTGATCCCCCGGTGTCCGATGCACTTCGCCCAGTGACTGAGATTTACGACTTCAGACTCGGGCTGCCCGTCGGCGCCATTGCCAGGTACACCGCGGCGAAGTCGCCTTGCGCGAAGCCGGTGTTCGTTGTGTGCTCGAAAAGGCGATTCAGCGCGGCAGTGAGGCCCAGATGAAGCCCGTGTTCTTGGTTCATCTGGTGGATGAGGCGCGCCGATGCTGCGCAGGTCTCTACCGATGAGAACGTCGCCGCATCGGCCTCGAAGCTACGCTTGGCGATGCGCTCCACCGTCGACGTCAACGCGCCCGCGAGCACCGGCATGGTAGCTCCAAGCGCGCCAGCGAAAGCATCCAGCGGAAAGCCTTCTGCCTCACACAGCGCCGTGCCCTGCAGCACCCCGTAGAGCGATCCCCAAAGCACGACCAAGATCGCCGCATCCAGCGCGTTCGCATGCCCGATGTCTACGCCGACGTGCAGCGAATTTCCTCCCAGTGCAGCGAACACGGCCTGGTTCGCGTCGTAAAGCTCCTTCGCTCCCGAATACAGGATGGTGCAGCCAGCCTGCCCGATAAAGTCGGGCGTGGCCATGATCGCGCCGTCCAGATATGAGATGCGGTGCTCGCCAGCCCACGCCGCGCTCTCCCTCGCCTGTCTCGGCGTGCCCGTGGCCAGTTGCACGAACAGACGACCGCGTAGCGATTCCGTGACCGCGGCGGAGTGCAGCAGCTCCGCGCTCGTCGCATAGTCGCTCACGTTGCCGATCACGATCTCTGCCTCCGCCACGGCCTCCTCGACCGAGTTCGCTACCCGGGCCCCCCGCCTCGCCAGCGGCGCAGACTTGGCTAGCGTCCGATTCCACACCGTAACCGCGAAGCCGCGCTCGACCAGCGCGCGTACCAGCGCGGACCCCATTCGGCCAGCGCCTAGAACGGACACTCGGCGCTGCGTATTGCCATCGGAATTCGTCGTTTCGTTGTTCATCGGATCCTCCAGCGCCTTGAGTAGTCATCGATCTGGCGCAGGTCGCGCACGATCCGATGTTTCGAGAGCACGAACCGCAGGCGCGTGGCGAGGACGGGGCCGTGCTGCTACGGTTCCCCGATGAGCGAACCCAGTGAGGGAGCGTTGGGCGCTCCACCGCGCGGCACGCGAATAGACATTCAGGTCGAGCTCCGCAGGACGTCAGCCGCTGGCCGCCGACGTCACGTGTCGACCCCGGATCACCACATCAGCCTCCATTCGGGTGCTCCCGTTCGGATCTCGTGCTCGCCTTCGGGGCTTCGCTGCGTGCGTAGTCGAGGAGAGATCAACGTGCTGCCCGCGGGCCTGACCGAGGACTGGTTCGAAGACGACGTGAGCGACACCGTAGAGCTGCGCTTGCCCGCCTCGCTCGTGCGCCTCGCGGCGCAAGAAATGGGCCTTGATCCCGATCGCGTTGGAATCGTACCCCAGTGCCATGCGCGCGACATGCAGATCGAGCACATCACCTGGGCCCTCGCGGCAGAGCACGGCGGCAGCTCGAGGAACGGTCTCATTTACCGGGAGAGCCTGGGGATGGCGCTCGCGGTTCATCTACTGAGGCGATACCCAGCGCCCATAGCCCCGCGCGCGCTCTCGAAGCCAGAGCTCGCACGCGTCACCGAGTACATCGAGGCCCACCTCGACCAAGACGTGTCACTGCTTCGTCTCGCACGCGTCTCCGGCGTCAGCGCCTCGCATTTGCGTGCCTTGTTCAAACGCTCCTTTGGCGTACCCGTTCACGAGTACATCATTCAACGTCGCGTCGCACGCGCCCGCGCGCTGCTACTCCGTGGCGACCTCCCCGCAAGCCAAGTCGCGCTGGATGCAGGCTTCTCCCACCAAAGCCATATGGCGCGCTGCATGCGCCGAGTTCTGGGCGTCACGCCAGCATCCATCGTTAGGTCGCGGGCTTAGGGCCTGCGAATGGTCAGATGCAGCGCAGTGACCAGCGTACGCACTTCGGGCTAGCCTGGACCGATGGTGTCACTCATTCCCGAGACGTGGGCTGTTCCGGAAAAATTCAAGCAGCGGCTGGGTAGTTCGGCTGGACGCCAGCGCGCCATGATCGACTCGGGGCACCTGCTGCTGATCTTGCACGGCTTGCCTCAACCGGGCGACGCCGAGCGCACGCCGCGTCTATTTTGGCGCAACCCCGCCGGCGAGTGGCGCGCCACGGGCGCCAAGGGCGACGGTTTGAAAGCGCTGAAAGAGCACCTGGATCAATACCGCAAACGGGTCGCCGAGCTCGACGAGCTGGTCGACGCAGCCGCGTCTGCGCAGCAACTGTACCACATCATTCGGCACGCCACGCCCATCGCACGGGCCGCGCGCAGCCAGCACCGAGCGCTGCAAGAGGCGCGGGAAGGCATCGACAATCGCGAAATGGTCGTGCTGCGCGATGCGGCCGGCGATATCGAGCGTTCGACCGACCTGGTTGCGAGTGACGCCAAGGACGCGCTCGACTACGTGGACGCCAAGGAAGCCGAAGCCCAAACTGCACTGGCGCGCAAAGCGACGGACGCGCAGCATCGGCTCAACTTGATCGCTGCGTTGTTCCTGCCCATCACCGCCGTCGGTTCAGTGCTGGGCGTAAATTTGCGCAGCGGGCTCGAGAGCCAAAGTCCGGTGTTGTATTGGGCCGTAGTCGCGATCGCGTTTGCCACGGGCTTTCTGGTGCGCGCGAGCGTAACACGCCAAGAAAGAGCGGCGCCGTGAGCCTGTGAGCCGCCACTGCAAATTTCTGCGCCAAGGCGAAGACCCTCTAACAGTCCTCCGAGACAGCAAGCGTTTCGATTTGAAGTGCGTTGTTTTGATGACGAAGCAATGCCACTTTATGACGCCGTGCCAGCGCGATTATCCCGCGCGCCCGAACGCGCGGAAGAAAGCGCGTCATCAAATGTCGGTGTCCGGTTGCTGGTCTGCCCTCCTTGCCCTCGGTTTGCTCGTGAGCCTCGGGGGGTGCGGCACGAGCGGGACCGCCCACGGCGGTAGCGGAGGGCAGTCCGCTGGCTCCGCAGGGCAGTCACGAGCCTCGACAGGCGGCAATGCCAACGGTGGCGTGATGGCAAGCAACGGTGGCGTGATGGCAAGCAACGGCGGCGCGGATTCGTCCGGCGGTCCTTCAGGAGGCACGGACACAGGCGGAGCGGGGGGCCTAGCCACGGGCGATCCGCTGCTCGGTAGCGTCGCGTTTTCGACGCCGAGCCAATCCTTCAAGAACAGCTTGAGCGTGGCTCTGAGTACGGCACTCGAGGGCACCGAAATCCGCTACACGACGGACGGCAGCGTTCCGACCGCCAGCTCGACCCTGTACTCCGGCATGCCGCTCGACCTGACTGCAACCACACAGCTGCGGGCGCAGACGTTTGCGGCCGGGGCCGCTGTCGGCGATCCGAGCACCGCGATCTTCATCGCCCGCACCTTCGACTTGAGCTCCAAGCTTCCGATCGTGCTGCTCGATGGCTACGGCTCCGGTCAGTCGACGGACAAGAACGTTTACAAGGACGCCGGGGTCATGATTTTCGAACCCGTCAATGGCAGCGCGTCGCTCGTTGCGCTGCCAACCTTGGCGGCGCGTGCGGGCTACCACTTGCGCGGCCAATCGTCCGCGATGTTTCCCCAAAGGCCGTACAAGGTCGAGCTTCGCGACAGCGCGGACGCCGACCTCAAGTACCCGGTGCTCGGCATGCCAGCGGATGCGGATTGGGCGCTCATCGCGCCCTACTACGACCGCGCTTTGATTCGAAATCCGTTCACGTACACGCTCGCCAACGAGATGGGCCGCAAAGCACCGAAAACGCGCTTCGCAGAGGTCTACCTCAACTACGAAAATCGCCCGATTCAAGAGTCGGATTACCAGGGCATTTACTGGATCAGTGAGACCATCAAGATCAACAAGAACCGCCTCGACCTGAAGAAGCTCGACGCAGACGACACGCTGCTCCCGAAAGTCGGCGGGGGCTATGTCTTCAAGTTCGATCAGGCCGCGACAGACAAGACCGCGCCGCAGCTCACCTGTGCCACCAAGAGCGGCATCACCTGTTGGACCGATTGTGAAATCGTCGACCCCGACCCGATGCCCGCGCCCGAACAGCTCGCCTGGTTGACGCAATACGTTCAAAGCTTTCACGAAACGCTGTTCGCATCGCCGATCGGAAATTATGCAGAGTACGCGGACGTCGCTTCGTTCGTCGATTACCTGATCCTCAGCGAACTGACTCGCAACGTCGACTCCTACGTGCGCAGCGCGTTCTTCCACAAAGACCGCGACGGGCTGCTGCAGGGCGGCCCATTTTGGGACTATAACTTCTCGCTCGGGGTCGGCGGGCGCACGACCGTCAACCCTGCGCCCGGAACCGACGATGGTGGCTGGCAGTACCAGGGCAGAACCACGGGTTCCCTGCCGCAACGCAACGTAAACAGCTGGTTTCCCAAGTTGATGAGCGATCCCGCGTTCGTCGAGCAGGTCAAGCTCCGCTGGAAGTCGCTGCGCAGCGGCTTGCTCTCCCAAGCAGCGCTCGAGCAGCGCATCAGCACCCTCGCCGGGCAGCTCGACGGTGAGGCGGTGCAGCGGGACTTCGCCAAGTGGCCCGTCAGCATGGTGCTCCCCGACGGCCGCAACGGCATTGTCTACGGCCCGAGCGCCGCGACCTGGCAGGAACAGCTGAAAGCCATGCAAGACTTCGTGGTCGCGCGCGCGGCGTGGATGGACACCCAGTGGCAGTGACGCCGGCGATTATTGGGTGTTGTTCCCAGGGTGCCCGGGGAGCGAGTGTTGAGTCATGCTCGCTCCCGGCGTTTGCAGCTACCGCACCTGGTATCTCCTCTGGGCGTTTCGGCCGATCGTCAGGTCGACGTCGAACGGTTTTTCGTACCGGAAGTGAAATCGAAAATCGAGGAAGTCGAGGGGGTTTCTAAAGTCGCGAGCCGGGAAGCTGCCTGAATCGCGCTGAATCCCGTTCCTGAACAGCTTCCACGTGCCGCCGGCCGAACAAGTCCTGCCAACGTTGTTGACGACAGCGAGATTGAGGCCGAGGCAGCAAGCCGGCGGCGTGAGCGAGCGGTCCACGATCCCGACGGGCGACGAGAGGACTATCGCGTCCCTACCGCAGGCAGCTGCCAACTCCCCCTCGGCCGTTTCGACGTCGCCTTCCGACTCGGACATCGACGGATCCACCGCTCCGCAGCCACCCAGACCGAGAGCACTCGCGAAGATCGCCGTCGCCAGCCAGTGAGACTGAGTGCGATTCTGAATTTTCATGTTTCTTCTCTCCTCCGGTCGCCGAGCACACCGCGCGCTCCCTCTCGACCCTGCGAAACATCCTGCTCCTGGACGGCCGGGAACGTCTTGGACGTCCTTGCAGGCCGTGGGACGGCTGGCCGCGAAGGAACGACGGGCTGTGGTCCGTCATCGCCAGCACGCCGGCGCACCCTGGACGCCCGGGCTCGAACGGGGCGCCTGGCTGGCGAGCCTACGGTTTTATTGCCATCGGGTGCGACGAACTGATCTCTGGCTCCGTTCAGGGGTCATGAAGAACTCTCGAACGAAGCTGAACGGAAACGAACGGTTGTTGCACGCAGCTGCCATTGCAGCGGGGGCCTTGCTGAGCGTAGCTTGTAGCGACGGTCGCTCCGAGCCTGCGCTGGATGCAGCAGAATTGGGGCAGGTCGAGCAGGGGGTGATTATCGGCGCGACGGACGGTCGCGCAGACGTGTATGCGGCGCTCGACCGAAATCTTGCCGGGTTGGCACGACGTTCCAGTCCTACGCTGTTCAGGGCCTCCGCCTTGGACATGAGCAATCCCGCGTCCGTGCAAATTCTCGGGCCGAAATTCGGAGATCCGGGAAACGAATACTTCGTCAGTTTGGGTCAAGCCAGATATGACAAGCCGCTGTGTTCAGGCGAGCGCTTTTTCAACGACAAGCGAGCTGCGCACTGCAGCGCGTCGTTGATTGGCGAGGACTTGGTGTTGACTGCGGGTCATTGCCTCGGCGACGGGACTGCGCTCTCGTGCGCCGACGCGCGCTTCGTGTTCGGTTTCTACCACGACTCCGCGTCTACGATGCAAACCATCACCAGCAACGATGTTTACAGCTGCAGTCAGATTGTGGCTCGGAACAACGGCGGCAACAATGAGGTCGACTACGCGATCGTGCGCCTGGATCGCAAAGCTGGCCTGCGTTACGCTTCGACCCGCGTCAGCGCAGCCATTGCACCGATTGCGATTGGAACCAAGGTGGGGGTCGTGGGAGTCCCGAGCGGTATCCCGCTCAAGGTGACCGATGTTGCCTCGGTCTTCGAGTCCGGGTCGACCGACAGCAATGGCATCCCGTTGGTCAAGGTTTGGTACGGAAGCACTGACACCTTCCGCGGCAACTCCGGCAGTTCCACTTACGACACGAATGACTACCTGGTGAAAGGGATCTATAGCAAGACGATCGCGACGGATTTCGAGCTAAACGCGAACGGGACCTGTTTGACGGCCGCTAAGTGCGCCAGTCCATCCGGTTGTCGGCAGGAGTTCACGTATGCCGCTCGCGCCCTCGAGGGGCTCTGTAAGCCCGGCGGCGCGGAGCCGACCAATCCAGTCTGTGGCCCAGCGGATCGTCTGGCGTTTAGCACCGCAAATACCGCGAACGCCACCACCAATACGCGTAATCATTGGTTGTACATCAAAGCGGGGCAAGTGCTCGAAGCCAGCACCTGCGGCAACGGTGGGACGGCAAGTGGAGACACCTTCCTCCGCCTGATGAGCAACGAGACTGCTCAGGTCGCTTTCAACGACGACCTCACCAGCTCACAACCCTGTTCTTTGCTCAAGTATACTGCTCCGAGCACGGGCCTATACGAGCTGCGCGCTGGCTGCTACAGCGGCGGGGCCTGTAGTGGCACGGTTTCACTCAACTTGCGCGATGTCTCACCATACATGGAGGCAGAGTGTCCAGCGACTGCCAGCGGAGCGTTCACGCAGAGCAATACCGTCCAAGCGGGCTATGCGGGGCCAGGTCACGTGACGAGCGTTGCCAACAGCACGAGCGACACCGCTGCCAGTAGCATCGATCGAGCGACGTACGCCCTGTGGGCACCGACCGCTGGCCAATATGACCTCTACTTTCGCGTGGACAACAATTCGCGGGGCGACCAAGACTCGTGGTTTCACAAGCTCGATTCCGGGGCTTGGGTGACGACGAACAATACGAGTGGTTTTGGAGCCAGCTGGTTCTGGTACAAAGGCTCGAGCGCTGTGTCGCTCAGCGCGGGGCAACACACGCTGGAGGTCGCCCAGCGTGAAAGCGGGCTGAGCCTCGAT
>DATEPG010000664.1:0-4539 GCA_035273265.1 Polyangiaceae bacterium | reverse complement strand
CGTTGTCCGGCTTCAGATCGCGGTGAATGATGCCTTGCAGGTGGGCCTCGTCCAACGCACCGCACACCTGTCGCATGATCTTGACCGTGCGCTCGACGGACAGCGGCCCGTGCGTCAGCACGTCGGCTAACGGCTTGCCCGCCACGAACTCCATGGCGATGTACAACGTGCCGTCTGCAGTGGAGCCGAAGTCGTAAAACTTGATCGTGTTCGGGTGCTCGAGCTGCGCGACCGTGCCGCACTCACGATGGAAACGCGCGATGACCGAGGGGTCCTTCGACAAGTGCGCATGCAAGGTCTTGATCGCGACCTTACGCACGGTCGAGCCCATCTGCTGCTCGCCGACGTATACGATCCCCATGCCGCCTTCGCCGAGCACGCCAGTTACGCGGTAGCGTCCGCCGATCAGTTGACCGATCAGCGGGTCAGCCCCGGCCTCGGCAAGCGTCGGCATCAGCGCTCCGCAGTTCGCGCAGAAGCGAGCGCCGTCGATGTTCTGGTGCTGGCAAGCTTCACATTTCATCGGAATGACAGGGGTATCCGATGTGGCCCGAGAACGCTAGGCCGGGCGCAGAAACCGCGCGCGAGCGTTACTTACCGGCCGGGGTTTTTGGTGCTCTTGGGGTCGGCGCTGACGGCGTGGTGGCGGACGCGGACGGCAGCGGCGGTGGCGGCGCGCTCGCAGACACGGACGGTGTAGGTGCGCTCGGCTGGCGGTCCGGCGGCCAGGGCAATTCCTGAATTTTTTCGGTCGCGCGATCGACCAAGACCAAGCGCGTGGCGCGCGGGCTGGCAGGCAACGAGACGCGAATACGGGCAACCGCGTTGGGCGCCAGGCTCGGCGCATCATGTAGCGGCCGGCGTGTGATGCCGGGCGCTTCTTCGGCTGCTATCAGCGGGAAGTCGAAACGTACGCGATCGATCAATTCGCGACCAATCCATAGCTCGAGTGCGAAGCGCCCCATGCGCCGCGGCGTTGAAACCGGCTTCGCCAAGGTCCGCTTCTCGACGTGCTCCACACTCGGCGCGCCGTTCTGAAAGAGCAGCTGATACTGCCATTGCTCCGCCATCATGAGCGGATCGGGATCTGGCGCGGAGCCAGACAACGACGGTGGCGCCGGCTCGGGCACAGGCGGCGGCAATGGTTGACGCGTGCCGCCATCGGCATCAGGCGGGAGATCCGAGCCCTCGCCTTTGCCCTCGGCAACGTGATGCGGAACCACGAACGCGGGATGCCCGGGATCGACGGTCGCGTACTGCCCTCGCGCGCAAGCGACGAGGACGCTGAGAACGATGCTGGCGCGGGCGAGATGCACGGCTCCGCTATAGCATCGCTCGCACCGCTCGCGTCCGCGGACTCGAACTCAGGGCGGTTCTGCATCGACCTGCTGCAGGGCGCGGGCGAAGCCAGGCGCGTGCGCCTCTAGGTCGTCGATGAACTCCATAATATTGACGGTGAAGTACGACCATTGCCATTGCTCGAAAATGATGATCCGGCGGGCGGCGACGCGATCCCAGGCCACCGACGGCGCGTCCTCGTGGCGGTAATAGGACAGCCGGTCCACGTCTCGGAACACGCCCGCCCGACGCAGCTCGCGAGCCAGGTGCTCGGAGTAGCTCGTGCCGACGATCAACGTGCTTCGCGAGCCGCCCTTCAGCGGCTTGCTCAGGCTGGGCACGATCCGTGGGATCGGATCGAGGAAGCGCGAATTGTCCCAGACATTAATCAGCAGCGCGAGGTCCGTGTCACCGTCCTTGGCCGTTTCCACCGACCCCCGCGTGCAACGGAGCGTCGACCCGCCCGGGTTCGCCAGCGGGAGTTCGGCGACCATCAGCTTGGCGACCTGACACGCACCAAGGTCCGTCCAATGCGTCCCGCCGCTATTGTAGAGCGGCAGGTTCGGGTCTTGCGCGAACAACCGCGCAAACTCCGCGGCGCCGTCGATCACCGGAACCTTTGCCGCCTCCAAACCGCGGAGCAACTGCCGATAACCCGCAGCAGCCTTTTCTGCGCCGCCCGGCAGCAAATAACGATCCGGCACACGTCCGCTCCAGATGGACGCCTTCACCGGGTAGAAGACGACCATGAAGTCGATCCCGAGGCCGCGAAACGCGCGCGCCGCTCGGGACACGAGTCGCGTCTGCTCTGCCACCGAATGCGGGCTGCGCAGCGGCGGATCGCCCTTCAGTTCGCTCACCCCGTTGTGATTGTTGATGTAGTTCAGCTCGAACAGCGCGTGACTTTTGCCGGGCACGATCGGAATCGCCGTGTGCGCCGAGATATCGTGAAACAAAAGCCAGTTCAGGCTGTTATCCGTGCGGACCATCGCCGCCTTCAAGGACAGCTGTTGCTCGAGCCAAGCTTCGAAGTCCGCTTGGAACTTGCCGCTCCAGAATGTCGCCGCAGAAAACGGCGGCCTCACTGCAGATCGCTCGATCCCGAACAGCTCCCCGTCCGACAAGGCGTGGTACGGCGTGTCGAGCATGACTGCGAGCAGCAGCGAGAGCGGCAGCAGCAAAGATGCGATCTTGAATGTGCGCGACATCAGAACCGAAAATAGATGAATGGGTTGAACTTGGAGTTGACCAGAGAAATGACGGCCAACAGAAACGCACTCAGCGCGACGGCAAAGCGCAGCGCGTCGGCGATGCCGGACTCTTCAGTGCGGGGGCGTTTGCCGACGAGCCACGCCACGAACGACTCGGCTCGTGGCCAAGCAACGAGCAGTGAGCCCGCGATGCCGAGCGTGCCGTAAAAAATCGTGCGGTTCTGAAGCAGCTCGCCCCAGCTGTATGGTGGCTGCGAGCCGTTCATGGGGTGCCACCACAAAAGGCGCCCGTAGTAAGCGGCCGCGCTCGACAAATGCTCGCAACGAAACAGCACCCAACCCAACATCACCAAAAGGAAAGTAATGGCAATGGCGACGACGCGCGGCAGTCGTGCGGAGATGCGATTCCAGACTCGGCTTTGCTCGATCACGAGCCAGGTGCCGTGATACGCACCCCAGGCCAAGAAAGTCCAGTTGGCGCCGTGCCAAGCGCCGCACACGAGAAACACGACAATCAGGTTGCGGTAGCGCTTGCTCTCGCCGACGCGGCTGCCGCCGAGCGGGATGTACAGATAGTCTCGCAGCCAAGTCGAAAGCGAGATGTGCCAACGACGCCAGAACTCGCTGATGCTGGCGGACGTGTACGGCGCCTCGAAGTTCTCCTTGAAGGAAAAGCCCATCATCTTTCCGAGGCCGATGGCCATGTCAGAGTAGCCCGAAAAGTCGAAGTAAATTTGTAGCGTGTAGGCCAAGAGGCCCACCCAAGCGTAGCTGGTCGGGACGATTTGGCTGTCGAGACCGAAAACCAAATCCGCCACTGGGGCCACGTGATTGGCGACCAGAACTTTCTTGGCCAGACCAAAACTGAACCGGAGAGCGCCTTCGAACGCCATGTTCAGTGAGTGGCGCCGCGCCCTGAGTTGCTGCTCCAGGTCCTGCCAGCGAAAAATGGGGCCTGCGATCGAATGCGGAAATAGCGACAGGAACAGCGCATAGTCGGAGAAACGCCTGGCCGGCGACGCGCTTCCGCGGAATACGTCGACCAAATACGAGATCTCTTCGAAGACCACGAAGGAGATCCCCATGGGCAGCGCGACGTCTTGCCAAGAAGCGGGACCCTCACCGAACAGGGCGGCCAGGCGATTTCCCTCGTGCACGACGAAGTTGGCGTATTTGAAGTACAACAAAAGCGCGAGGTTCAGCGAGATGGCCAGGGCAAGCAGCAGCGTTCGATGACGGGAGCCGCGCTCGGCGCGCGCGATCTGCCGGCTGAATAGGAAATCGATGGCGCTCACCGCGATCAGCGCCGGCAGAAAGCGCGGTGCACCCCAAGCGTAGAAGCAAAGGCTCCCGAGCAGCGCAACGGCGTTACGGTAGCGGTCCGGTACCAGGTAATAGGCCAGCAAGAACGTCGGCAAAAACGCGAACAGAAAGGCGACGGAGCTGAACGGCATCTGACAGCCGCCACCGTACACCGACCCGCGCAGAGGAGGGCGACGCCAGTCGCCAACAGCTCAGAGCGGCACGGCAGGCAGCGCCAGCCGCCGCGCGTCCTCGAATGCTGCGCTGTCGCCGGCAAAAGCACGCCAGATATCGAGCAAGAAGGCCGGCGTGGGCGATTCGACCCGAAACGGCGCGGACAGTGGCAGCTCGACCCAGGCGGCGTGCAGCGCGATGCGATCGAGCGCCGTGACAGCGCCGCTATCGGAAGTGAAGCGCGAGGCCCCGCCGTAGGCGCGATCACCGAGCAGGGGCAAGCCGTGCGCGGCGCAGTGCACGCGTAGTTGATGAGTGCGACCCGTGAGCGGCGCGAGCGCGAGCAACGAAAGCGCGTTCGGCGTGGCGCGCGGGAGGACCGCGCTGGCCACGCAAGCGTAGTCGGTATGTGCAGCTTCCGGATTGCGCCCGCCGACCGAACGCAAACTGCCGCCGGCTCGGCCAATGCTGTCGGACCAAGCCCCGCTGTGCGCGCCTGACGCGGCCGGCGCGG
>DATEPG010000663.1:0-28553 GCA_035273265.1 Polyangiaceae bacterium | reverse complement strand
CGCCCACCAGGCATGCTCGATGTCGCGGCAGGCGCCAGCGGCGGGCGCGGCTTGCAAGAGGGCGACGGCCTGGTGCGTACGCTATTCGAGCTGCAGCGGAAGCGCGAACGCCCTATTTTGCTCGTGCCGCAAGTATTCGTGTGGACCAAATTTCCCGATTCGCGCGGCACCGAACCGTTCGATTTCATCTTGGGACCGCGCGAATGGCCGAGTCCGCTGCGCACGGTTGCGCAATTCTTGTACAACTACAAACACGTCGAGTTGAAGCTCGGCGAGCCGATCGAACTCACGAAGTTCCTCGCCGACAACCCCGGTAGCCCCGATCCAGTGCTGGTCAGGCGCTTGACGTACGCGGTCTTGGGCCGCCTCGAACGCGAACGTCGCAGCGTGACGGGTCCCGCCGAGAAGCCTCCCGAGCGTGTGCGCCAAGAGATCATTCGCAGCCCGAAGATGCGGGCGGTGATCGACGACCTCGCCGACGAGCGCACCGACAAATACATGCTGCGGCAGCGCGCGCTGGAAATGCTCCGTGAGCTGCAAGCAACGCCCGATCGCACCACGATCAAAGCGTTGGAAGTGATTTTCGAACGGGTTTTCACCCGCATTTACGCTGGCATCGAGTTCAACAAGGGCGATATCGAACGGCTGCGCAATGCCGCCAAAGCTGGCGTGCTCGTGCTGCTTCCGAGCCACAAGAGCCATATCGATTATCTGATCCTGAGCTACATCTTCAATCAGCATAATTTGCCGCTGCCCGTAATCGCCGCGGGCGACAATTTGAACTTCTTCCCAATGGGCGGGGTGTTCCGGCGCGGCGGAGCTTTCTTCATTCGCCGCTCGTTCCGCGGCGACCGCTTGTACGCCGCGGTGGTGGACGCCTACGTGCGGCGCCTGCTGCGCAGCGGCTACCCCGTGGAACTCTTTCTCGAAGGCGGGCGCAGCCGCACCGGTAAACTCCTGGCTCCCAAGTTCGGCCTGCTGAACATGGTTGCCGATGCGGCGTTGGCCATCCCCGATCAGGAATGCTTCTTCGTGCCGATAAGCATCGGCTACGAGCGTGTGATCGAAGCCCAAGGCTACGAGCGCGAGCTGCGCGGCGCCGAGAAGACCAAGGAAGACGCGGCAGGCTTACTCAAGAGCAGCGAGCTTTTGCGGCACCGCTACGGCACGATCAACATGCAGGTCGGACAGATCCTGACATTTGGCGAAATTCGCCGGGAAATCGAGCTGCCGGCCGATACCCCGCTGACCCCGGCCAAGCGCCGCACGCTGGTCACACGGCTCGGCAATCGCGTGATGGACGAGATCAACCGGGTGACCGCGGTCACCCCGGGAGCGCTCACTGCGCTCAGCTTGCTCTCGCACGAGCAGCGCGGCATCGGCCACGCCGAGCTCTTGGACTACTGCGGCAAGTTGCTGTCCGTCGCCGAGGGCATGGGAGCGCGCGCCAGCCAAACCTTGCGCACCGCTTCCGGGGCATTGCGCCCGGAGGCCCTGCGTGAGGCGTGTCAGATGTTCATCGACGCTGACGTGGTCGAGATCCAATTTTTGGAGGATCCGATCGCCTCCGGCAAGAAGGCCGGCCCGGGCGCCACCTACAGCGTGCTGCGCAACAAACGGCTGTCACTCGACACGTCGAAGAACATCATCGTGCACTTCTTCGTTGAGCGCGCGTTGGTGGCGATGGCGCTGTTGACCGCTCCTCAATCGTCAGTGAACCCCGACGCCGGGCAAGCGACTTTTGATTGGGTGCGTGAACGCGTACGGGCGCTGTCCAAGCTGTTCAAGTTCGAGTTCCGATTCCGAGCCGACGCGCCGTTCGAAGCCATTTTTCAGGACACCGTGCGCGCCATGGCCGAAGCCGGTGAAGTGCTTCAAAGCGGCGACTATTTGGGGCCCGGTGCTGGCCACGACGGCTGGAGCGGACACCTGTGGCTCCGCACATACGCCTCGATTCTACGGAACTTCATCGAGGGCTACTACGTTGCCGCGCGCGCCTTGGAGCTGCTCGAAAAGTCACCCATGGCCGAGAAGGATCTGACCAAAAAGGCGCTCTCGCTCGGGCACCGGCTGTTCTTGGAGGGGGCTATCGAACGCGCGGAAGCCGTGAGCAAGACCATCGTTCAAAACGCCTTTCAAGCCTTCATCGACCATGGCTACTTGACCGTGCGCGACACCAAACTCGATCTGGTCGATGGCCTGGCCTCGCAAACGGCCTTCAGCGCCATTGCCGAGGGCATTCGCGCATGGATCCCCGAGCGTTCCGCGTGAGGTGGGCAAGCGCCGTATTGGCCGGTGCCGCGCTCGCGAGCGGCTGCTTCAACACACCCACGCCGCTCGCGCCTGGCCTGCACGGCACGGTCGGCGTGCCAAACCGAGGCGTGCTCACGGAGTCGGAAGAACTGCCGTTGCGTGGTCCCGGCTTCGTGCGTTTTCGACCGCAGAGCAGTCACTACTTCGGTCGTCCGCGCTTGGTGCGCGCGCTCGAGAACGCGGCGGCCAGCGTGGCACGGCTCGCTCCCGGCGGAGCCCCCCTGTCGATCGGGGATTTGTCGGCAAAAACCGGCGGGCGCATTCCCGGCCACGATTCGCACCGCAGCGGGCGGGACGTGGATTTGCTGTTCATGGTCACGACTCCGGCCGGCGCTTCCGTGCGAAGCCCGGGCTTCGTGCGCTTCGAGGGCGACGGCCTCGCGCGCGTCGATGGCAGCTCGGACTACGTGCGAATCGACATCGACCGCCAGTGGCTACTGCTACGTTCGTTGCTCACCTCACCTGAAATCGGCGTGCAGTTCATGTTCGTGTGTCGCGAAATCGAGGCACTTTTGATCGATCATGCGCGGGCTTTGGGCGAGCCAGATTTGCTGGTGTGGCAAGCGGAGACCGTGATGCTCGAGCCGAGCGACAGCTTGCGCCACGACGATCACATCCACCTGCGCATCGCCTGCTCGGCCGAGGAAGCCGTCGCCGGCTGCAGCGGTGGTGGACCGCGTTGGCAATGGCTGCCGCCGTATGAGCCGGTGCGCCCGCTGCAGGCAGCAGACTGGGACGAGATCGCCAAGGAAGATCCGTTCGATCTCGCCGAACAGCTGGCAGGCGAAGCCAAGAAGGAGGCGCGTGGCTTCTAGCGTCCGTCTCGGTCGCGGACAGCTGCTGCGCGGCGATTGCCTCGAGGTCCTCTCCGAGCTCGATACCAAACGTCACCCCGAGCTCGGCGGCGGCTTCGATTTGGCGTACATGGACCCCCCGTTCAACGCGGGCGGCGAGCGCGGAGCTCGACAGAAGAAGGGCGAGCGCGTCTCGGGCAAGCTTGCCTACAAGGATGCCTGGGGCGGCCTCGATGCGTTCCTGGCCATGCTCGAGCCGCGTTTGGCGGCGGTTCGCGAGGCGCTCAGCCCGAGCGGCAGCTTGTGGCTACACCTCGATCATCGCGCCGTGCACGACGCCAAGGTGCTGGCCGATCGCGTGTTCGGCCGCGCTGGCTTTCAGGGTGAGGTGATTTGGGTTCCGGGCAACGGCGGCAAACGACGCTCGGGCCCGAGCGTGACCCATCAAACGATCCTGATTTTTGCCCGAGGCCGCGAGATGATTTGGAACGGCGATGACCCAGCCCTGCGCGAACGTCACGCGCAGACCAGCCTGCGCATGCATTTCAAGAATGTCGATGCCGACGGGCGCAACTACCGCGATCGCCACGTCGGCGGAAAAACCTACCGCTATTACGCGGACCTCGGTCGTCGCATCGGCAGCGTCTGGAGTGATTGCCCGTCGATGCGAGCCAACACGCCCTTGATCAAAGAAGCGACCGGCTATCCCACGCAAAAGCCCGAGTCGCTGTTGGAGCGAATTTTGCGCGCGGCCTCGCTCGAAAATAGCCTCGTTCTCGACCCGATGCATGGCTCCGGCACCACACTGGCAGCTGCCGAACGGCTGTCTCGGCGCTGGCTCGGCATCGATCAGAGTCCGCTCGCACACCGCACGGCCAAGGCACGACTCAGCACTTTGTGCCGGGAGGTCCAGCAGTGAGCCTCGCGCGCGGCCCGATCCTGGGCAGCTTTTACTCGCTGCTGTTGGCCGGTTCGCTGCTCGACGCCTGCGCATCGCCAACCGAGATCCGCCTGCGCGTTCACACCAACGTACCGTGCACCGATCCCAGCCAATGGAAGGGGGTCGCGATCTACGCAGGCACGCCGGGCCCTGGCTTGGAAAGCAAGGCTCCGGCGCTGACCACCACCGAGTGCGACAGCCACGGCCTAGTCGGTACCTTGGTGGTGGTTCCCTCGGGCGCAAAGGACGCCGAAGTCGGCCTGCGCGTCGTCGGCGGCATCCGCTACGCGCCGGAGGAGTGCGCCGCGCACGACTACCAAGGCTGCATCGTAGCCCGCCGGGAGGTGCGCTTCACCCGCCACGAAGCGCTCGACTTGGACATCGCGTTGACCAGTGAGTGCGAGGGTTTCGGGTGCGATGCCACACGCACCTGCGTGGCAGCTCGCTGCGCCGAAATTGAAACGGTGCCCGCCGCCGGGTTGGCGCCGGTACCCGAGGCCGGCACGATGACGGAGGCCGGCACGATGACGGTCGAGCCGGGCAAGCCCGTGGTGCGCTGCGGCGACAACGGCCTTTTTTGTCCGACCAGCGGCAACGTGTGCTGCCTGAGTGTCGACCAAGAGGCGGGCAAAACGAGCGGAGCGTGTATGGATCCGACGTTCTGCCCATCGGGCAGCATCGTGCTCAATTGCGACGACGAGACCGACTGTGCAGACTACGCGGAGGACAACGTCCCCGGTGTGTGCAGGCTCTCGTACACCCCTGTCCCCGGCAATGATCAGTTGGTGCCGAGTATCGTGACGCTCTCACACTGTCTCAGCTACTCCACGTTCATGACCACCGCCGGCAACGGCATCGACCTGTGCCAAACGCGCGCAAGCGCCTGCCTCAACGGCAGGTTCCCGTGCCGCGCGAGCGAAGGTCTGCCCATTAACCCGCTGCCAGGCTACTTTTGGTGCAAAATCACCAACTAGCGGAGACTCAAGACGTGCGGCGGCGCAAGGTGATGCCGTGCTTCTTGAGCAGTCGGCTCAAGGCAAAGCGGCTAGATAGCCCGAGCTCGCGCCAAGTTTTGTCGACCGAGCCTTGATTGCGCTCGAGCACCTGACGAATTCGTTCTCGCTCGGGCTCGCTCGCGGCCTCTTCGCCCGAGGCGGGCGGCGGAGGCGGGTTGGAAGCCCGGGTGACCTGCCCCGGCAGACTGTTTGGCCAATGCAAGGTATCGCCCGAGCTCTCGGCAAGTGAGCGCCAGAGCGTGTTGCGTAACCAACGCACGTTGCCGATCGCCGGGCCACGCAACAGACCCAGCAACAAGTCAGCACTCAGCCGCGGTTCGTCATCGGACTGGAAGAAACGAGCTCGGAGTTCAGCGTCCTCGCGCGCCACTTGCTTCAGCAGGTGCCGCACAATTAGCGGAATATCCTCCACACGCGATGCGAGGTTCGGCATGCGCAGCAAGAACGCGAAGCGAGCGGCCACGTCTGCTCGCAGATCGTCCAGCGCGCGGTTGGTGGCTCCCACGACTCGTACGTCTGCGCGGCGCAGCGTCGCCTCGCCCAAAGATTGGTACTCGCCCGCGTCCAAGACGCGCAGCAGGCGTGTTTGCTGAGCCAACGGGAGCTCCGCAAACTCGTCCAAAAATAGCGTCCCGGTGTGGGCAGCGCCGATTAGCCCAATCCGTTCCGGCATGCCTGGGTTCGGGAAGCCCTTGGCACAACCGAAGAGCTCCGCCTCGATCAGGGTGTCCGGAAAAGTGGCCGCATTGCGGGAGATCAGCGGCCCCGGACGCTTCGATGCGCGATGCACGGCGTTGGCCGCCAGCTCCTTGCCCGTGCCTGACTCGCCGTGGATCAGCACGTGCCCGGGGCGGGCGCTGACGAAGCCGAGCTCTTGACGCAGCAACCAGATGGCCGGCGACTCACCGACGAAACCGTGCTCGTCCGGTTCGCCGAAGCGATGCTGCTGGCTGAATTGGCCGGTCATGCGCGCCACGCGGCGCACGCACAAGAGCAAGAGCTGGTTGCCGACCTGCACGATATCGCCCGGCTCGACTAAGGCCTCGGCACAGGGTAGATCGTTGACGGTCAACTTGCAGCGCCCCAAATTTTCGAGCTGAAGTCGGGCGCCGTCCTCGATTTGAGATAATTCCAACTGCACGCGCGACAGTGCCGGGCTCGCAAATGGCTCGAGCAGGACGTTCGCTCCCGGGCTTTGGCGGATTGCTTGCACCCGCGGAGCTGGATCCGTGCTTTGCGCCGGGCCCCGTCCGAGCACCTTCGGTTCGCTAGAAAGCGGTAACCACGCGCCCACCAAGCCTGGATCCCCGGGGGCCCAAACCACGACCAAGCCCGACGATTCCTGCGCCATGAGCGACGAGATCGGCAGCGCATTCGTCTCGGGCTGAGTCGCCGGATCAGGGTTGTGAATGTCGGCCATGACGGGTTTCACATGTATGGTAATGGAGGGGACCGTGGAAGCAAGGACCACCCGGGCTACCGAGCCCGAGCATGACGCCGAACCGTGGCGCGTTCTTGCCCAGGCCCGGGTCGGGCAAATGGTCGGGGGGCGCCTACGCCTGGAGCGCGTCCTCGGCATCGGCGGCACCGCGAGCGTGTACGCCGCGCGGCACCGAAATGGGCGTGCGTTGGCGGTGAAAGTCCTTCATTCGGCATTTTCGCACCATCCGAACATCCGTCAACGCTTCCTAGCGGAAGGCTACGCCGCCAACAAAGTCGATCATCCCGACGCGGTCGCGATCTTGGACGAAGGCGAGGACTCCGAAGGCAACATCTTCATCGTGATGGAGCTGTTGCGCGGAGAATCCCTGCTGGAACGCTTGAGAGCGCACGGACCGCTGCCCCGGGGCGAGGTGATCTCGATTGCCTTGCGCGTGCTGGATGTGCTCGCTCGAGCGCATGATCGGGGCGTCGTGCACCGTGACATCAAACCCGGCAACTTGTTTCAAACCGAAACCGGCGCGATCAAAGTGCTCGACTTCGGTATCGCGCGTGTGGAGGGCGGGCCAGGAGCGTTCAGTACGCGCCCAGGGACCACGCTTGGCACGCCGGCGTTCATGGCGCCGGAGCTCGCCGCCGGTCGCTTGGAGCAGTTGGACGCGCTCACCGATTTGTGGGCGCTAGGCGCCACGATGTTTCAGCTTTTGACCGGTGAAACCGTGCATCCCTTCGATGCCGACCTGCAGTTGATCGTGCTGGCCGCAACCCGCCCGGCGCGCTCGCTCGCCTCGCTGCGTCCCGACCTCGAGCCGTGGCTGGTCAAGGTGGTGGATCGCACGCTCGCGTTCGACCGGCAGGCGCGCTGGCCGAATGCACGCGCGATGAGCGCCGCACTGTCCGAGCCCGCCATGCGTGAAGGTCTGATCAGCGTCCAGCCGAACGCTGCCTCCGATGCCAATGACACGGCGCCGGAAATGTCGTTACCGCCATCCCGGCCAGCGCCGCGCCAGCGTCTGCACGGCGCGCTCGGCTGGGCCCTCGCCCTGCTGCTCGCGCTCGGTGCGGTAAGCTCGGTGCTTGCGATTCAATACCGAGTTCCCCTCGCACGCACCAAGACTTCGGCCGTCGCACCGCCCGAGCAAGCACCGACACAAGTCGTCTCGGGTGTGACGCCGCCCAGCGAATCGCGAAACATAGAACCAGCGATTGCCAGTGCCGTGCCGTCGCCGAGTGCTGGCGCGCCTTCGGCCAGCGGAAGCACGCCATTGCTCCGCGCACCGCGCTCGTTGCCAGCGATCCGTCCGCTAAAAGCGCACAGTCTCGCGCCCGCCAAGTCGAGCCCGCCACAGGCACCCGCCGCCTCCGCCAATAATCCGCTATTTTTCCCAAATCAATGAACCGTCGCGCCCCTTTCCTCCCGCTGCTCATGGTCGGCGCGCAGCTTTGGCTGCCAGCTCGCACGCTATTGGCGGCGCCAGCTGCACGTCCGACGCAAGCCGCCGCCCCTTCCAGCACTGCCTCCGCCGCGCCCGCGCCCGGCTCCGCCAGCAACGACGAACGCGCAGCCGCGCTCCGCGACACCGGGAACCAGGCAATGCTCGAGATGCGCTACGTGGATGCACTCGCCGCGTATCAGCAGGCTGCAGCACTGGCACCCAGCTATTCAGGCGTTTTGTACAGCATCGCGCGCGCCCATCAGATGCTCGGGGACTTCACCCAGGCACTGCGCGCGCTGGAGCAATTCGAGCAGCAGGCGAGCCCTGAAGCCAAGGCCAAGGTCGGACAACTCGATCGCCTATTCACCGATCTGCGCTCACGCGTCGGCACGCTGCGGCTCACCTGCAACGTGACAGGCGCGCGCGTGCTGGTGCGCGACAAGGTCATCGGTACGACCCCTTTGCCCGCGACCCTTTTGCCCTCAGGCAGCGCGACGCTGGAACTGGAACTCGACGGTTTCTTCCCCCTGCGCCGGGAGATCGTGGTGCCTGGCGGCGGGGCGCTGGCGCTCGAACTCGACCTGCATGCCCGGCTGAGCTCGGGGCTGTTGATCGTACGCACGACCCCCGGAGGAGCGCGCGTCTCCGTGAATGGGCAGCCGCAAGGAACCAGCTCGCCCAGCATCGAACTGGCGTTGCTGGCGGGCAACCATCGCATCAGCGCGACGCGTGAAGGCTACGAAGATGCCAGTGTGCCGATTGTGCTCCGCGCAGGCGCAACGCGCAACGTGCAATTGGAACTGGAGCCAGCGCGACCTCTGAGTAGTCGCTGGTGGTTCTGGGCCGGCGCGGGCGCGGTGGTCGCGGGTGGTATTGCTTTGACCGTCGCGCTGCTCACCGAGAGCCCGGCCGACAAAGGAACCCTACCCCCAGGGCAAATCAGCGCGCCGCTCCGTTTCTAAAGCCAGCCGCCCGTCAACGAGCCCGTGCCCGTCCCCGCGCCCAAAAAGAGGCAACGGGAAGGTGGGATGGACCGTCCACAACAAAGTCCGAACGCGGGGACGGGCACGGGCTCGTTGACGGGAGAACCTGAATTCGAAGACAGCCGGGGCCCCAAAAGCGGAACCCGGATTGCTTGAGCGATCCGGGTTCCGTCCCCCCCGCGCCGCTGTCTTGCGTTCGAGTCCCCCCGGCAACGCGATCCCCCCAACAGCGAAACCTGAGAGAGCAAGCCTCGTGCCACCGGCCGAAAGGGCGTCGGCGCAGCGTGCGTGCGACCTCAGTCCAGGAAACCGCGCGTTTTCGGCGGTAGTCGCTCTGGCTGCGCTCCTCGAGCCCGCACACGGGTGCGCACCGGTGCGCGCCTGGCCCGCACGCCGCTCAGGTTTCGCGCAATGCGCGCGCCAGCGCGACAAAGTCATCCAAGGCACTCGGATTAGCGAGCGTGTCGCGACTGGCAACGCTCTCCGGCGCGGCGCCCAAGAGCAGGCGCTTGACTGGCACCTCTAGCTTTTTGCCGTTCAACGTGCGCGGCACTGCCGGCACGCTCACAATCTGATCCGGCACGTGCCGTGGCGAGAGTTCGCGCCGTACCTCGCCTTCGATGCGGCGTCGCAGCGCCGTGTCGAGCAGCACGCCGGGGGCGAGCACCACGAACAGATAGAGCGTGCCGGCCGCGTCCGACAGCGAACCAGTGTCCACTACCAGGCTGTCCGCGATCTCTGGGATTTGTTCGACCACGCGATAGAACTCGCTCGTGCCCATGCGCACGCCGCCGCGGTTCAAGGTGGAATCGGAGCGGCCGTAGATCACCGCACTGCCGCTATCTGTAAACTTGATCCAATCACCGTGCCGCCAAATCCCGGGGAACATGGAGAAATAGCTATCCGTGAAGCGGGCTCCGTCAGCATCACCCCAAAAGAACACGGGCATTGCTGGGAACGGCGCGCTCAGCACGAGCTCGCCAACTTCACCCGTCACGCTCCGACCCGCCGCGTCGTAGGCTTCGACCTTTGCGCCCAGCCCGCGACATTGGATCTCGCCTGCGTGCACCGGCAAGAGTGGGCAGGACAGCAAGAAAGCCGTGCACACGTCGCTGCCTCCGCTCACCGAGCCGAGCAGTAGCTGCTCCGACACGTGCGCATACACCCAGCCGAAGCCAGCCGCTGGCAAGGGCGCTCCCGTGGTCCCCAAGCCCCTGATCGCGCGAAGGTCGAGGTTCTTTCGAGGTTCGATGCCCGCCTTTTGACACGCCAGCAAATAGGGCGCGCTCGTGCCGAAGTAGCTGATGCGCTCTTCTTCTGCCAGCTTCCACAGCGCGAGCATGCCCGGAAAGGCCGGGCTGCCATCGTACAACACGACCGTCGCGCCCACGAGCAGCCCGGAGACGAGCATGTTCCACATCATCCAACCGGTCGTGGAGAACCAGAAAAACACGTCACTTTCCCGCAGATCCATGTGCAGCGCGAGGGCCTTCAAGTGCTCGAGCAGCATCCCACCGTGACCGTGCACGATGGCTTTGGGCATGCCGGTCGTTCCCGAAGAATACAAGATCCAGATCGGGTGCTCGAAAGGCACGGCCTCGAACGAGAGCGGCTCGTAATCCAGAAGCAAGTCCGCGAACGAAATCGCGCTCGGCAAGTCCCGTGTGCCCTCCCCGACGCAGACTGTCCCGCGCAAACTCGGTAAACTGGCGATGATCTGCTGGACGTCAGCGGTGCGCTCGAACACCTTACCGCCGTACTGATAGCAAGTCACCGTGAGCAGAACCGTGGGCTCGATCTGCCGAAAGCGTTCCAACACGCTGCTTACGCCGAACTCGGGAGCGCAACTCGACCAAATAGCGCCCAAGCTCACCGTGGCCAAGAACGCGATCACGGCCTCGCCGCCGTTCGGTAGCAGGCCGGCTACGCGGTCCCCACGGCGGACACCCAACCGACGTAAGCCGGCACGTGCGCGCGCCACATCGTCGGCCAGCTGCGCCCGAGTCCAAGTCCGGCGCTCGCCGTGTTCACTGCGCGCGACCAGCGCCAGTTGATCATTGCGCAGATCGCGGGGGCGCAGGGCGTGCTCGGCATAGTTGAGGGTCGCACCTGGGAACCAATGCGCCCAGGGCAGCTCACCGGTCGGCCCCGGCGCCGCGGTAGTGACAAATTTCACCTCGAAATACTCGGCGATCGAGGCCCAGAACTCGCCCAGCTCCCGGGTCGACCAGGCGTGGAGCTCGGCGTACTCCGAAAAGACGAGCCCGCGCGTCTGCGCCAAGAAACGCAAATAGTCAGCCATGCGGCTGGCGGATTGCTGCGCGAAACTCGGCTGCCACAAGAGCTGACCTTCACTCACCGCGTTCGTCATATCGCTGCCTCCGAACTAGCAGAAAATGGTGCTAAATTGCCCGGGCCGATGCAAAACCCGCTTCTCGACCTGACCTTCCCCGTTCCTTTCGACGCTATCCGCGAAGAGCACATCGAACCCGCGGTGCGGAAGCGACTGGCCGAGGCGCACGCAGCAATCGACGCGATCGCCACGAGCACCGGTCCCTTCAGCTACGAGTCTACGCTGGGCGCACTCGAACGCGCTTCGGAAAATTTGGAAGTGGTGATGTCTTTGGTCGAGCATTTGGAGGGCGTGAGCACGACCCCCGCGCTGCGAGCAGCGTACAATGCGGTGCTGCCGGACGTGAGCGCATTCGGCTCCAGCATCCCTCTCAACCCGGGTCTGTGGCGCGCGCTGAACGAGTTCGAAAAGACCGACGAGGCTCGAGCTCTGGATCCGGTTCGGCGTCGCTTCTTGGACAATACCTTGGCGGACTTTCGGCGCAGCGGCGCCCAGCTCGACGACGAGAAGAAAGAGCGGCTCAAGGCCATCGACGGCGAGCTGAGCTTGATCACCACACGCTTCTCTCAACAAGTGCTCGATGCGAGTAACGAGTACGAAGTCCTGATCGAAGACGAAGCTGCGCTGACAGGCCTACCGGAGTCCGCCAAGGCTGCCGCGCGAGATAGCGCCGAGCAAAAAGGCAAATCGGGCTATCGCTTCACGTTGCAGGCGCCGAGCATCATTGCCGTGCTCACCTACGCCGCGGACCCCACGCTACGCGAAAGGATGTGGCGCGCTCAAAGTACCCTCGCAACCACCGGCGAGCACGATAATCGCCCGCTCGTGGCCAAGATTTTGGAGCTCCGCAAAGAAAAGGCCAGCTTGCTCGGCTTTCGTGATTTTGCCGACTTCCAGCTGGACGACCGCATGGCCAAGAAGGGCGCGGACGCTCAGCGCTTCGTGAATGAACTGCGCGAACGCACTCAAGTCGCTTTCGAGCGTGAAAATCGCGAACTGCTCGCCTTTCGTCGCGAGCTGGAGGGGCCCGAGGCCCCCTCACTAAAGCCCTGGGACGTCACCTACTATTCGGAAAAGCTGCGCAAAGCGCGCTTTGCCTTGGACGAAGAGGAGCTGCGTGAATACTTCCCTGCCGAGCTAGCGGTACAGGGCGCGTTCACCGTCGCGGAGCGGCTGTATGGCGTACGCATCGAGCCAATCGAGGGTGTACCGGTGTGGGATCCTGCGGTGCGGGCGTACCGCATCGTCGACGAAAGCAACGACGAGCTGGGCACGTTCTACGTGGATCCGTACCCGCGCGAGAACAAGCGCAGCGGCGCCTGGATGCACGGGCTGATCGGAACCGCGCCACCACAGCCGAATTTGGCGGTATTTTGCCTAAACGCCAGCCCGCCGTCGGGCGGCAAGCCCTCACTCCTGCTGCACGGCGACGTAGAAACGCTATTTCACGAGTTTGGGCATTTGCTGCACCACTGCCTGAGTCGCGTACCCGTGCGCAGCTTGGGGGGCACGCGTGTGGCACAGGACTTCGTGGAGCTGCCTTCGCAGATCATGGAGAACTGGTGCTCGGAACGCGAGGCGCTCGATCTGTTTGCGCGCCACTACCAGAGCAACGCGCCGTTGCCCGCGCTGCTACTCGAGCGCTTGAACGCCGCGAGCACGTTCCGTGCCGCCACCATGCAGATGCGACAGCTCGGATTTGCCGCCGTCGATCTGGCGCTGCACATCGACTACGCACCGGAAAAGGACGGCGATGTGCTGCGCTACGCGCGCGAGATCTTCGCCAAGCATGCGGTCGCCCCGCTGCCCGAGGACTACGCGATGCTGGCGAGCTTCTCCCATCTATTCGGACACCCCGTCGGTTATGCCGCGGGCTACTACTCGTACAAGTGGGCAGAGGTGCTGGACGCGGATGCCTTCGCTCGTTTCAAGGCCGAGGGGCTCTTGTCCCGCAAGGTCGGCCAAGAGTTCAAAGAACGCTTGTTGTCACAGGGGAACAGCCAAGATCCAATGGATCTATTCGTGGCATTCCGAGGTCGAAAGCCGACGGTCGACGCTCTGCTCGAGCGCCAAGGGCTCAGCTGATGGCAGCACGCTTCGCAACTTGGCTGGCGATCGCGGTCGGCGGCACCGGTGGCACATTGGCTGCCTTGGTGAGCTCGGGGAGCGCGCCGGCGGCGGCTCCCCTGCCCTCGCTCGGTCTACCGCTGCGACCTCTCGGCGCAATTGCCGCGACCGCCGCTGAGCGCCCAGTCGCATCGGCGCCGGTGCCTGCCGCGCCCACGTCTGTAGCCAGTGCAGCGGGTGCAGTCCCTGCGAGTGAGGCGAGCACGGTTGCTCCCGCTGCTACCGCGAGCGGATCGGCGAGACCCGCGGCGCCGCCCCCCGCGGCCGACCTCTTGCCGCTGCCGACGACCAAAGACAAGCTCCTGCGCTTCGAGATGCAGTGCGATCTACGCAAGGCCGAGTCCTGCATCGTCGCCGCCCGCAGCTACGAGGGCGGCAGCGCGGGCGTCACGGATCTGGAGAAAGCCTCGAAATACCGACGAATCGCGATCACCGCTTGGATCAGTCAGTGCGACCGCAACTCGTCGCTCGCGTGCGCTACTCTCGCCACCATGTATCGCGCAGGCAGCGGCGTCCCGCAGAGCGATCGCAACGCGGACGCGCTGTTTGCGCGCGCTCGCGAGCTCTGCCGCTTCAACGACGCCCCCATCTGTCACGAGCTGCCGAATCCGTGAGCGCCGGTTCAAAACAAAAATGGGATCAATGCGCGACGCTCGGCGGGATACAGCTCGCGGCCCTCGAGACCGTCGAATTCCTTTCGATAGGCGACGTGCCTTGTGTGCGCCCAGGCGCCCAAGATGCCAGCGCCCACCAGCATGAAGCCAACGCCCGCCCAGGTCTGCGACACCAAGTTGAAACCGAGCCACGACAAGATCTCGCACAGGTAATGCGGGCACGAGAGGCGCTCGAAAAGCCAGCCACGAGGGATTCGCTTTTCTTTTCCACCGGGCCCGCGCAACTCGCGCAGCTTGCGGTGGGCGAGCGCATTGCCGGCTTCCGCCAAGACGAACAACGCTAGGCCGAGCACTTGGACGGCAACGAGCGGCGCGTGCTGCGCCGGGCTGCTGACGGACCAGGCGATCCACCCGCCAAATCCCCAGTAATAAACGTACTCCGTCAGGTAGTCACCCGGCCCGATGCTGGGCTTCGAGTAGCGATGCACGAACGCCGACTCCCAGGTCCGGCGCAGGAAATGCACGCTCCACAGCGCCGCGGCCAAGCCCGCGGTGACCGACACGCCTAGCGCACTCGCGCGCCACGAAAGCACGCTCCAAAATACCAGCAGCGCGCCCGAGTAACTGATCACGTTGTGAACTCGCGGAGGCACGCTGTCATGTCTCCGGCTGGTCGGCAGCGAAAGTGACGCCGATGGCGCGCCGCCAACGATCGAGCGTGAGCGCGTTGCCCAGCGAATCCGCCCAGCTCATCTCTGCTGCCTGCCGCTGCTCGAGCTGCGCTCGCACCGCGTCGATCTCGTAGCCGAAGAGCGTGCCCGGCGACGACACGCGGATGATCTCGGGCTCATGCTTGCCCCGTTCAATCACGATCTCGCTGAAATCCGTGGCCTGCGCTGGGTGCCACGGTGCACGCAACGAGAGCCGCCCCTCGGAGCCGAAGATTCGCACGCTGTTGTCCTGCCAAAGCTGCACCGCCGTCGCCAACGATGCCACGATTTCTCCGGGAAACTTCAAGATCGCGCTGGTGTATTCATCGACGCGTGAGGCTTCCCCCACGTGTCCCAAAGCATGCAGGTAGAGCGGTTCAGTGAACGGCTCGCCGATCGCGACGCCGGCCACCAAGCGCGCCATGGACACCGGGTAACAGCCAACATCGAGGATCCCTCCGCCTCCGAGTTCGTTGTTCAAGATGCGACCACTCGCGGGGTAAGCGCCGTCGATACAGAATGACGCTTGGATGCCCTTGACGACGCCGAGCGCGCCGGCGCGCAGCAGCCGCAGCACTTCCCGCGTCTGCGGATGACAGCGGTACATGAATGCTTCCATCAAGAAGACGTCGTTCTCGCGCGCGGCTTGCACGATGGCGCTGACCTGGGCGTGGTTCATGCCCAATGGTTTTTCGCATAGCACGTGCTTTTTGGCGCGTGCGGCGGCGACGGCCCAGTGCGCGTGCCAAGGGTGCGGTGTCGCGATGTACACGACCTCGACCTCGGGATCGGCGAGCAGCGCCTCGTAGCTCTCGTGCGCACGCGAAATGCCGAACTCGGCCGCGAACGAATTTGCCGCTTCGGGCGTGCGGCTAGCCACCGCTACCAGCTCACCGCTCTGCGATTGTGCCAGCGCTCGCGCGAAGGTGTGGGCGATCTTGCCCGTACTAATGATGCCCCAGCGCAGCTTTCGACCAGTCATGTCCGAACCTCGGACGGACCTTAGGCGACTTTTCGAGCCTGAGCCAGGAGTCGCTCCGCTTCGCCAATCACTCGTGAATACGGGTCGAAACGTTCATCGAAGGCTGATTCCTTGGAGCGTGGTGCTTGCGAGGGAACCGCGGCTCGCGGGCTCGCGCCCTGCGTCAAGGTCGACACCACGCTCGATGCACGCACGCCGCGGTCGACCCGTACGCCCGAGCGCTCGGAAACGACATCGACCAGCTGATCCAGATCCGAAGCCGGGCTCTCGCTGGCCAGGCCCAGCGTCGAAAAATCGAAGCTGCGGGCATCGAGACGAGCGACCCAAAGCACGGTCGCAAAATGCAAGTCGGCCGCCGCATAGGCGTCGAAGTTGCTGGCCGACACCGACTCACGGAACACCTGCACGTCGCCGGCGCTGGGCGAGACGGCGCGAAAAGTCGCGCTGCTGGGCGTATGCGCGCGGTTCGGTACCTGACCTGTGTGCACCTCGCCGCGCACGATGCAGGTCAACGCCCCGAATGGAATCGCCATCTCGCGTTCGCGCAGATGCAGCACGACCTGATCGGCGTGGAGCTCGAGCGCGCGAATGGTGACGATTCGCCGATTGGCGTCGTGCGCCACCTCACGCGGTACAATCAACGCGGGTAGCCCCTCCGTCAGCAGCCGCTGCGCGAGTTCGCGCGCCTGCTCTTCATCGGCCAACGCCCGCACCAAGCCCCACTCGCCTGCCTTGAGCCGCGATTTCAAGTCGTAAGCCAGCATGCCAGTGGCCCGCACGAGGCGCGCATACGCGTCGTTCGAACCATCGAAGCTAGGAGCGAGCATCACGAGCATGGAGAACCTCGAAACCTAATCCACGAGTCTAGCCGATAAATACACGCCCGCTGCACCCGACCGGCCGGCATGCAAACTTCGATAAGCATTTCCGCAACCGAATTTGGGAATCACGCCGAAATCGGCGAAAATGGCGGTGCGCGGCGTCAGGTCGCAGGCAGCCGAGAACATCTTCCGGCGCTCGCACGCAAGTACGCTGAAGGCCCAGCCGCTAGTCGCAGCCGGTGCCCTTGGTGGGCCCGAGATCGGCCCATTCAATCGCGCCATCGGGAACGCCCCAGCGCGCGTTGGTGAAGCTCTCGATGTCGATCAACTGGTCCTTGTCGCCTTTGTTTTGGGTGCAGCAGTTGTCACAATCGCTGTCGCCGCAGGTATCGTAGACCGTGACTACGATCGTGTTTTTGCCAGATTTCAAGCAAAGGTCGTGGAGCTCGAGCGTCTTGAGATCGGGGAACGCAGCCACGATGTTGTGCGTCTTTACCCATTCGAGTGATCGCTTTTGCGCGCAGGCAGCAAACAATCCCTCGTACTCGCAGCCGCTGAATTTCACGCATTCCTCGCTGCCTGGTTCGGGATACGAGGTGTAGTTGGTCTTGTTGGCGGTCTTCCAGACCAAGCCAGGCCGGTCGCAGCCGCTGGCAGTAGCAGCGCCGCCGCCCGAGCCTCCGGCGACCGACGCCCGCCCGGCGCTGCTCGTAGGGGCGCCGCTCGCCCCGCCGCCCGCAAACTCGCTCGAGCCTGCAGCGCTCGTCGCGCCGCCCATACCGGCGACTGAGGTCCCACAGCCGATGCTCGGCAAAACGGCGAACCAGAACGAGCAGCTGACGGCGCTCATGGCGACCGAGCGTTTGGGCATCATCGAATCCCATGATGGCCGGCTCCTGCAGCTTCTGCTGGAATAAAATTGGCTCGCCGAGAAAAAGCGCGAGAAGCAGGATTCTCGCGCTCCACCGATGAGTGCGAGCCGAGGCGGGTTTGGCACACACTGGGGGCGTGGTAAGTGTGCCGGCGATGCGCACGCTCCTTCCGCTGTTTTCCTTCGCGCTCGTGGCAAGCCTCGGCTTGCCCATCCCCGCTCAGGCGGCTGCCCCCAAGCTGCTGGGCCAAGCCAAACCCCTCGTCAACACCGACCCAGGCCGCGTCAAACGCAATGTGCCGGTGAAATTCACGCCCCGTAAACCCGGGCCACCCGCGCCCAAGGCCGCGGCCGCGGCGCCCGACACGACGGATCCGGCCGTGGTGTCTCTCGAGCGCTTCGGCGCCTCGATTCAACGCACCGTGCTCGACAATGGTTTGAAGGTCGTGCTGAACCCCGATCATTCCGCGCCCACGGTGGCGGTGTCGGTAACCTACAAAGTCGGATCGAGCAACGAGGTCGAGGGGCGCACCGGCTTTGCCCACCTGTTCGAACACATGATGTTCCAAGGCAGTAAGCACGCCAAAAAGGGCGAGCACTTTACGCTCATTTCCGATCGCGGCGGCAACCTCAACGGCACCACCAACAGCGATCGCACGAACTACTACGAGGTCCTGCCGGCCAATGAGCTCGAGCTCGCGCTCTGGCTCGAAGCCGACCGCATGCGTTGGCTATCCGTCACTCCCGAGAACTTCGAGAACCAGCGCGCGGTCGTGCAGGAAGAGTACCGAATGCGCATCCAGAACCAAGCCTACGTGCCCGGCACGTTGCGCTTGGCTGAGCTGGTGTTCCAAGACTATCTGCCCTACGCGCATCCCACGATTGGCTCGATGGCAGATCTGGACGCCGCGAAGTTCGAGTGGGTGAAGGAATTTCACGACAAGCACTACGCCCCGGACAACGCCGTGCTGACGATTGCCGGTGATTTCGAGCCGGATCAAGCGATGGCCTTGGTGCAGAAGTACTTTGCTTCGTCCAAGCGCCAGACCCCGCCGGGTCGCATGTTGGACGTCATGCCGGACAAGCCCCGAATCGGCCGCGCCACCGTCGAAGACACCAATGCGCGCACACCGGGCTTCATGTTCGGTTTCATGATCCCGCCCTCGCGCACGCCCGATCACTACGCGCTCGAGATGGCCACCTTGATCCTGACCAACGGCGAGAGCTCGCGCCTGTACAAGAAGCTCGTCCATGACCGCGCGGTGGTCGAGCGCATCTCCGCCTGGACCGACGATCATCGCGGGCCCGATCAATTCAGCGTGATGGGCGTGCTCACCGAAAAGGGCAAATTGTCCGACGTGGAGGCGGCGGTCGACGCCGAGCTCGCTCGCTTACGAACGACTCCGCCGAGCGCCGCGGAACTCGAAAAGGCCAAACGCCAGCTGCGCTCGAGCTTCGTCTTCGGGTTGCAGACCAACAATGGGCGCGCGATTCAGCTGGGCGAATTCGAAGCCGGCTACGGCGATGCGCGTCTGCTCGCGCGCGAGCTCTCCCAATACTTAGCCGTCACCCCCGAGGCCATTCAACAAGCGGCTGCCCGCTACCTCACCCCGGAACGCCGCTCGCTGGTCGAAGTCCTGCCCGCGGCCAAGGCAGCCAAACCGTGAATTCATCGTCATCCTCAGGACATGCCATGACTCGTTTCATCGCCCTCGCTGCTCTGTCGCTCGCAGCCATCGGTTGTGCCTCCACTCCGCCCGCAGCCGCGCCCCGGGCGACTCCCGCGCCAACTCCTCCAGCGCCCCCGCCCCCCGGCGATCCGCTGGCCCTGCCGCCGCCCGCGGGCATCGCAGCCGACATGAAGTTCCCGACCATCAGCCACAGTCGGCTCGAGAACGGGCTGGAGCTGCGGGTCGTACCGCGCAAGAACTACCCGATCATCGAACTGCGCTTGGTGGTGTTCTCGGGCGTTGCCAGCGACGGCGCCGAGCCAGGCGTGGCCGCAGTCGCCGGGGAGCTGCTCAAAGCCGGCGGTGCGGGCCAGTGGAACGCGGCTGACCTGGCGGAGCGCGCGGAATCCCTCGGCGCCAGCCTGGACGTCGTGACCGACCGCGATGCCACACGCATCACCATGGCCGTGACCACGGCGGATTTGGACGCGGCTTTGGATTTGATCGGCGCCGTCGCGCAAAAGCCGCGCTTCGCGCCGATCGAATTCGACAAATTGAAGCAGCGTGAACTCGAGCGAGTACGCAACGCCGCCAAGGCGAGCGCGGGTTGGGCGGCATCGATGGTCCTCTACCGCGAGCTGTTCGATCTGCCGACCGCGCAGCATCCCTACGCGCACTACGACGCCAAACCGTCCGAGCTCACCAAGCTGACGCTCGCCAGTTGCCGACGCTGGTACCAAACCAACGTCACGCCTGGCAATGCCACCCTGGTCATCGCAGGTGACGTCGACCCAGGAACTGCCGAGACCGCCGCCAAACGCGTTTTCGCCGGCTGGAAGGGCGCGAAGCCAGACGCCCAAACCTACAATAGTCCGGTCCCGCCCGAGACCCGTACGGTTTGGCTGGTCGATCGCCCACATAGCGCGCAGAGCCAAATCTACGTCGCGGGCCTCGGGCCCGAGCGCGGGACACCCGCGTGGCCAGCACTTGCCGCGACCAACCAGATCTTGGGCGGCGGTGTCGCCGGACGCTTGTTCCTCGACGTTCGCGAAAAGCGCTCCCTCGCCTACGGCACCAGCTCGAGCTTGGAGGAGCCCGCGCGCAGCCCGGTCCCGATCGTGCTCTCAGCCGGCACACAGACCGCGAAGACCGGCCTTGCCATGCAGGCGCTGCTCGAGAACCTGGAGAAGATCTCGAACGCACCGCCGAGCGATGCCGAAGTCAGGATGGCCTCGCGCTACCTCTCGGACAGCTTCTTGTTCCGCACCGAGACGCTCGGCGCAGTCGCCGATCTCACGGTCAAGCTCGCGATCCTCGGCTTGCCCGATGACTACTTCGATACCTACCGTGCCGCGATCCGTCAGCTCGACAACGCGACCGTCTACGAAGCCGCCAAAAAGTACTTCAAGATCAAAAATCCGGTAATGGTCGTCGCGGGCGACGCCGCGCTGATCGCAAAGCCGCTCTCGCACTTCGCCAAAGTCGTGATCATCGATCCCGAGCACGACTTCCAACCCGGCAAAACGCTGCCTCTCGATCCCACGCAGCCGCTCGAAGTAGTCGCCGCGCCCGTGCCCGTGCCCGGGGCCGGGGCCGGGGCCGGGACCCCTAGTCCCCCTCCCGCCCCCGCCAAGTAGCCCTGTCGGCTCCACACCTGTGCACAACCCTGTGGACGCCCGGTTGACAACCCGTTCAGTCCCTCTGTTGTACCTGGGTGAGGCCTGTTCAGCGCCGTCTGTTCAGTAGAAAAAAGCCGAATCGGGTCAGGCATTTAGCCTTGTGGATGCCCACTGTGGCGCCCGTGTAGGCGGTAACACCCTATATCTAGCGGCTTTTTGCTTGCTCGACCCCAAAGGCTTGGGGTAGACAATGTGTTCCCGCTTACGGCGCCCCTCTGCTCGGGTCATCAGTAGCTTGGTTCGTTACATCGCAGATGAGCAGAGCGCCTGAACGGGTTTTCACTTAGCAGGTCTTCAGGTCCGCTGGCCGCTCGATGGCGGCAACGGACGGCAACCAGGGGACAAAGAGCTGACCGGGAACAATGGGCCTGGTCAGCAATGCTGGTGGTGCGCTCTGCGTGGGCGTTCTGCCGTGGCGTTTCGAGGAGGTATCGAGCATGGCGCAGTCGACGATCGTGGGTCAGGAAAACAGCCGAGTGAAGAGCACGAGTACGAGCCACACGGAGCCAGACGCTGCCTCGTCGGAGCCCGCGGGCGCGGCGTCCCAGCGCGCCAAGGAGAGCCGCGGCCTGACCTTCGAACGTCGTTACACCTCCGCTGACGGCGACGCGCTGGGCGACATGACCTGGGAAGGGCGCACCAGCGTCATTACCAACCCTGACGGCTCGGTCGTGTTCAAAATGGAAGGCGCCGAGATCCCCGCGGGCTGGTCGCAGCTGGCGACCGACATCGTCGTCTCCAAATACTTCCGCAAGGCCGGCATCCATGGTGACAAGGCCGTGGGCGAGACCAGCGTGCGCCAGGTGGTGCACCGTATCGCGCACACGATCCGCAGCGCCGGTGAGCAGGCCGGCGGTTACTTCGCCAGCAAGAAGGACGCGGACACGTTCGAAGCCGAGCTGGTTTGGATGCTCGCCAACCAATACGGTGCCTTCAATTCGCCGGTCTGGTTCAACTGCGGCCTGTTCCACGAGTACGGCATCGAGGGCTCGGGCGGCAACTGGGCCTGGAATGAAACCACGGACAAGTGCGAAGAAACGGCCAACGCCTATGGTCGCCCGCAATGTTCGGCCTGCTTCATTCAGTCCGTCGACGACGACCTGATGGCCATCTACGACCTGGCCAAGAACGAAGCACGCCTGTTCAAGTATGGCTCGGGCACGGGCTCGAACTTCAGCCACATCCGCGGCAAACAAGAGAAGCTGTCGGGCGGCGGCACCTCGAGCGGTTTGATGAGCTTCTTGGAAGTGCTCGATCGAGCCGCCGGCGCGACCAAGAGCGGCGGCACCACGCGGCGCGCCGCGAAGATGGTCTGCCTGGACATGGATCATCCGGAGATCGAGAGCTTCATCACCTGGAAGGTGCGTGAAGAAAAGAAAGCCAAAGCGCTGATCGCTGCCGGCTACGAGAGCGATTTCAACGGCGAGGCGTATCACACCGTCAGCGGCCAGAACTCGAACAACTCGATCCGCGTGACCGATGATTTCATGAAGGCTGCGCTCGCTGGCGGTAAGTGGCAGACGCGCGCGCGCACCAGCGGCGCAGTGATCGACACGCTCGACGCGGCTGATTTGTGGAACACGGTAGCCGAGGCCGCTTGGTCGTGCGCCGATCCGGGCGTGCAGTACGACAGCACGATCAACAAGTGGCACACCTGCTCCAACACGGGGAAGATCAACGCTTCCAACCCGTGCTCGGAGTACATGTTCTTGGACGACACCGCCTGCAACCTGTCGTCGCTCAACCTGACCAAGTTCCTCGACGAACAAGGCAACTTCGACATCGCAGGCTACCGCCACGCGATCGAGGTGTTCTTCCTGGCGCAAGAGATCCTGGTCGATCTGTCCAGTTATCCGACCGCGCGCATCGCCAAGAACTCGCATGATTTCCGCCCGCTCGGGCTCGGCTACGCCAACCTGGGTACGGTCCTGATGCTGCTCGGCATTCCGTACGACTCGGAAAAGGGACGCAGCATCGCCGGTGCGCTCACCGCGATCTTGTGCGGACATGCATTCGTCGCCAGTGCGGAGATCGCCGCCGCCAAGGGCGCCTTCGCCGGCTACGCCAAGAACCGCGAACCAATGCTGCGCGTCATGCGTATGCACCAAGACGCGGCCTACGCGCTGAACCGCGATCAATGCCCGGATTCACTGTGGCGCGCCGCCACGGAAGATTGGGACAACGTAGTTCGCTTGGGCGAGCAGCACGGCTACCGCAACGCGCAAGCCACCGTGCTCGCACCAACCGGCACCATCGGCCTGTTGATGGACTGCGACACCACCGGTATCGAGCCGGATTTCGCGCTGGTGAAGTTCAAGAAGCTGGCTGGTGGTGGCTACTTCAAGATCGTCAATCAGTCGGTACCCGAGGCGCTCAAGCGTTTGCGTTATTCGCAAGCGCAAATCCAAGAAATCGTGGCTTACGTCTCGGGCACGAACACCTTGCTCGGCGCGCCGCACGTGAGTCGCGCGTCGCTCAAGGCACGCGGCTTGACGGACGAAGAGCTGGCCCGTGTCGAGGCCGCCCTACCCGGGGTGTTCGACCTGAGTTTGGCATTTGCCCCCTGGGTCGTGGGTCGCGAGACGTACGAGCGCCTGGGCGTGACCCCGGAGCGCATCAGCCAGCCCGGCTTCAACTTGCTCAAGTACCTCGGCTTTGCCGAGAGCGAGATCGAAGAGGCCAACGAGACGATCGTCGGCCGCATGACGATTGAAGGCGCGCCGTATCTGCGTCAGGAGCACTACGCCGTATTCGATTGCGCCAACCGCTGCGGCAAGACCGGCAAGCGCTTCCTCGCGCCGATGGCCCACGTCAAGATGATGGCCGCCGCGCAGCCGTTTTTGTCGGGCGCGATCAGCAAGACCGTGAACCTGCCGAACGACGCCACCGTCGCTGACGTGCGCGAAATCTACGAGGAGGGCTGGAAGCTCGGGCTAAAAGCGGTCGCGCTCTACCGAGACGGCTGCAAGGCGTCGCAGCCGCTCAACTCGAGCGCAGACAAAGCCGAGGAAGCGGACTCCACGAACCACAGCTTGACCGCCGCGACTCCGGTCGCCGCCCGTAGCATGCGCCCCGAGGGCACGCGGGTTCGCCTACCGAAGAAGCGCCACGGTTTCACGCAAGAGGCGCACGTGGGGGGACACAAAGTGTTCCTCCGCACCGGCGAATACTCGGACGGCACGCTGGGCGAGATCTTCATCGACATGCACAAAGAGGGCGCCGCCTTCCGCTCTCTGATGAACTGCTTCGCCATGGCCGTGTCGGTTGGCTTGCAGTACGGCGTGCCGCTCTCCACGTACGTCGAGCAGTTCACGTTCACTCGCTTCGAGCCGCACGGCGTGGTGTCGGGGCACGAGAACATCAAGTTCTCGACATCGATCGTCGACTACATCTTCCGCGTGATCGGCGTCGAATATTTGAAGCGTTACGATTTCGCGCAAGTGAAGCCGGCCGAAGATGCCGTGGCGATCGAAGATCCGACGCTACCGAAGCACGTGCCGCTCGAGCCTCCCACGGCCAGCCTTCTGCCCCCGCCGCCCAGCGCGGAGGCGGCCGGCGCGCACGGGGCGCTCGACGCCCAGCTCGAAGAAATGATGGGCGATGCGCCTGTCTGCGACGGTTGTGGGCACATTACCGTGCGCAACGGCGCTTGCTACAAGTGCCTCAACTGCGGCAACTCCATGGGTTGCTCCTGAACTAGACCCGCCGTTCAGCGTGTTCCGCGTCTGTCCCGCCTCGGCCCGGTCAGACGCATCAAAGACTGCCTCGACCCGCCTGCGCCGTGCGCGTTCGCGGGTCGAGCCTTTTGTCCGACTTGCTGCGATTAAAGCCCAATGATATCAAGGGCTACGACTTCATTTGGCAGCGCCCTGCCCAGTCGGCTTCGAGTGTAAGTATTCGGCGTTGGGCGCGTTCTTCGAGTAGAAGAGTCGCGACTAGATTTTGCCGGTAAACAAGCGTCAGCGGAGGAAACGGAAATGTCGCAAGCGTCTAAGGTAGCCTCATCGGTGTTGGGACCAGTCCTGCTCGGACTTCTGGTGTCGTCGTTGGCGGCCGGTTATATGGGCTGCAAGAAGGACGAGCCGCCGCCACCCCTGCCCTCGGCCGCCCCAGCCGCGGTGCCCACGCCCACCGCACCGCTCGAGCTCGCACCGGAGGAGCTCCCGGTCGCGTCAGCGTCCGCGTCGGTAAAGAAGCCGACCGGCGGTGCGCCGGCCCAAAGCTTCGCCAAGTGCTGCGCCGCTTTGACGCAGAACGCCGCCAGCGCGCCGGAGCCGACCAAGACCTCCCTCACGCAGGCCGCAGGCATGTGCAACAGCCTGGTGGCGGCTGGCAAGAGCGGCCCCGGCGTCGTGAGCGCCATCCAAGGCTTGCTGCGCGGCGTCGGCATGCCCTCCGCCTGTCTCTGAGCACTTTACGGATCACTCGCCTCGCCCCGCTGAACCTGAGCGTTCATCGGGGCGTTGGCAGCTCGTTGGGCGATTAACCGCGCGTTGCCCTTCGTCGGAACGACTCGAGCGCTGCTCTCGACCCTTGCCCGTCCCGGACTGGAAGGCCCTCGCTCGTCTACATGGACGAGAGCTGTGCTTGTCTGTCGCATGGTTGAAAAAGCGTTGACGACTGGCGGCATTTGGCGGTCCGAAGTCGCCGATCCATCAGCTTCAGCGGTCCATGGACGCCAGCAGAGGCGAGCGACAGACACCTTCGAATGCGTGCTCGTACCCAGGAGCAAGACAGATTACTTACCGTTCGGGAGTCGTACAGCACGCCGAGTCGCGTGCATGATTCGCACCGTGTGCGCTGATTCAGCCGGGAATTAGCGTGCGTTGGTATTTTTCCAGCGCTGAGCTGTGACAATCGAGTCGTGGTTGCGGCGTAGTCTCCAATCTCCAATTCGGCGCTGGACTGGAACCGATTCCACATTCAAAGTACGTTCCAGATCATGGTGTTTAAGACGCAGCGTTCCACCGGGCGTGTCGCCCAAGGCCTCCCTTCGTCGCCTGCGAGGTTCGCAGTGTCCCGGCTAACACCCGCGTTCAAAGGGCTACTGATCCCCGCTATCGCGCTGGCGCCATGGGTGCTGACCCTCGCTTGCGGCGGCGAGAGCAAGAGCGGACCACAGCTAGACGGCAACCGTGACCGCCTCGCCGACGGACTCGGCTCGTTCGTAGATGCCAATGGCGACGGCGTCGTCGACATGATCGACATCAACAACGACAAGAAAGTCGACGGCCTAGGCGTAGACACGAATAGCGATGGCAAGGCCGACGCGCTCGCGCTCGATTTGGATTGCGATGGGGTCTACGAGTCACTGGACGTCAGCGGCGACGGCGTGGCTGATCGGCAGACTGGGGCCATCAAGCTGATGCCGCCGGCAAGCTGCCAACCAGCGAACCCAGTCACCAGCGGCGCAGGTGGCGCTCCCAGCTCGGCGGGCGCGCCCGGCGCAGCCGGATCGGTCTCGCGCGGAGGCAGCACCGGTGTTGCAGGCTCCCCCGCTAATGCAGGCTCCGGCGCTGTCGGTGGCGGAAACCCCAACAGCCAACTCGGCAACGCCAGCTATCAAGGTAGCGGCGATACCACCGCGCAATACGCCGAAGGCGACGTGTACCGTAACGACGTCGGCTACATGTTCATCGCCAACGGCTGGGGCAAGGGCTGGAAGAGCCACAGCATCGCCTGGCAGGGCACGTCTTTCACGGTCAAATCTTTGGAGGGCATGCAGGGCACTGACTATTCGCCCGCCGGGTACCCGACCATGTTCTGCGGCCTGTACTCGATGAAGCAGTCGGACAAGTGCGGCTTGCCGATCGCGCTCACTTCCGCCAAGTCGATCAAAACCGGTTGGCGTTGGAAAGCCAACGGCAACAACGGCCAGTACAACGCTGCCTGGGATATCTGGCTAGGTAACGGTGACAAACTATCCAGCTACCTGATGGTTTGGCTTCGCGAGCCGCCTGGCCAACAACCCGCCGGCTCGGCGGCGACCGCAGGCGCCACGGTGACCGGTCTGCCGGGCACGTGGACCATCTGGAAGGGCATGGTCAACGGTCTGCCGATCGTGAACTACGTACAGCCCGAGGGCAAAGACCTGAGCGAGCTCGAGTACGACGTACTCGATGTGTACAACGATGCCATCAAGCGCAACTACAGCTTGCCCGGCGCGCAGATCCTCGCCGTCGCGGTGGGCTACGAGGTCTGGAACGGCCCGGTCTCGAACATCGCCACGGAAGATTTCTACGTGGATGTGAAATGACGGATCGACGTTGCCGGTTCTCACGCGAGAACCGACAGCGCTGATGAGCGCCATGCGGAACCGGTCCCAGATCGCTGTCTAAATCTTGAGAGAAGGCCAGCGAATTCGTTCCTTGATCGCTTGAACTAGTCTGGGCTCTCGGCTAGAGTCGTAATCATGAGTTCGGCAGTTAAACTGATTCTGGGCGTCTCTACTTTGGCTTTGGCCGCGGGCTATGCGGGCTGTGACAGTGGCAGCCCCGAGCCTACTGGCAGCGCAGGCGTCCTCACGATCCCCAGCGGCGGCAACAATAACCCCGCTGCCGGAGCCGGTACGGTCGTCCCGGGCGGCGGCTCAGCCAACCCCGGTGGCGGCGCCGGCGGCGCCGGAAGCGTCGCAGGGGCCCCTTCCGACTTGCCAGAAGGCGTTCCGATCACCCCGACCGACGGCTGGGTCGATGTGATGAGCAACTCGCTGGGCATTCAGGGCGCGGTCTTCTCCTTCTATGACCCGTACACCAAGCTGGCCAATGTGGATAACATCGTCGGCGCCAAAGCCTGTATCTCGGGCGAGGCGGCCATGGTGGACACGAAGTCCACTGCTTGCAGCACCATGATGTTCACCCCCCCGGCCACGGACTGCTACGGCGAGTTTTGGGGCGCCGCGCTCGGCATCAACCTGAACCAGCCGATTGATCCATTGACGATGAAGGGCGTTGACCCGGCGGGCGCGTTCGACGCCACGGCGCTCAAGGGCTTCGCCTTCGTCATCGACGGTGATGTCATCCCCGCGCCCAAGGATCTGCGCTTCAAGGTCGAGGACGGGACCACGGAATTTTGCAACACCGCGGACTTGAAGCTCCGCAAAGGCGTCAACACCGTGCTGTTCTCTGACCTGGTTTCGCGCTGCTGGAAGAAGATGGATCCGCCGGATCCCACGGCTGAGACGGTCAAAAATAAGCTGATCAAGATCTCCTGGCAGGTCGTGACCAACGACAAGACCAAGGTTCCGTACAACTTCTGCGTGCAGGACATCCGCGCCCTGCTCGTTGCAGGCGGCTCGGGTACTCCGGTCGGTACCGCCGGCGCGCCCGGCACCGCCGGTGCACCGGCTGCCACCGCGGGCGCACCCGGCACGGCTGGCGCGCCCAGCTCGGCAGCGGGTTCGAGCGCTGGTGGCGCGAGCGCTGGCTCTGCGACCGGCGGCACTGCTGGCTGATAGCTCGCTCGAGCTTTCAAGCGCTTCGTGAGCGGACCGTGGGTCACTGACGCAAGTCAGTGGCCCACGCTGCATTTTGTCCTGTGGTGACGGGGCGTGGGCGCATAAACGAGCCCAAATGCGAAACGGCGGCCCAGCTATCAAGCCGGGCCGCCGCTTTCTGCAGACGCTAACTCAGGGGGTCAGTCAGATCCCAGCAGTGCCGCCAGAGCCGCCCTTGGCGCCGCCGGTACCGGTACCTGCACTCGCTCCGCCGGAGGCCGCGCCACCGGAGGCCGCACCACCGGAGGCCGCACCGCCAGCGCCGCCAGCGGGCGGACCGCCGATGAACGTCACGTTGTCGATCGTGAC